>NZ_JBOZWW010000072.1:0-2111 GCF_050864855.1 Candidatus Cardinium hertigii | reverse complement strand
CTTTTTAGTATGTATAATTTGGTGTCTCCTAGGTCACGTATACGCGGCGCAAAACGAAACCCAAGCAAGTGCATTAAAGCAAAAACATGATCAGTAAAACCGGCTGTGTCAGTATGATGTTCTTCAATACGTAGATCTGACTCATGGTATAGTAAGCCATCAAGTACATAGGTTGAATCTCGTACACCTATATTTACCAATTTAGTATTAAAAGGTGCGTATTGGTCGGAGATATGTGTGTAGAACAGACGTCCTGGTTCAACGCCATATTTGGGATTAATATGGCCAGTACTTTCTGCCTTACCTCCGGCTTTGAAGCGTTGCCCATCGGATGATGATGTGGTGCCATCTCCCCAATTTGCAGCAAACTTGTTGTTAAACTGGGCATTAACTAACTCAGCCAATGCAGCTGAGTAGGTTTCATCTCTAATATACCAAGCCTGTAACCAGGATAACTTGGCATAGGTCGTACTAGGGCAAGACTCGGCCATTTTGGTTAATCCAAGATTGATACCATCCGATAAAATTGCCGTCAACAACAAGTTTTTATCCTTGGCAATATCTCCGCTTTTCAGGTGAGTGAAATGCTTAGTAAATCCAGTCCAATCATCCACCTCTATCAACAATTCTGTAATTTTAACATGTGGGAGTAAAGCTGATACTTGTTCTATCAGTGCTTGTGCGTTATCGGGTACAGTCGAATCAAGAGGTGTGATCTTTAGGCCTGAACCAGTAATAATAGCATCGGGTAAGTTATTAGATTTGGCTAGAATATTGGACTTAGTAAGTTGTTGTTCCAGCAATAATAGTCTGTCATTTAGATATTTTTCACATTCTGTTACTACAGCCAGTGGTAATTCTCTTGACAGTTTGAGACTCATAAATTGATCCATAGGTACCAGATATGAATCAAAGTCCTTGAATTGTCTGGAACCTTCTACCCAAATATCACCAGAACGTAGAGCATTCTTAAGCTCTGACAAAGCACATAGTTCATAATAACGTCTATCTATTCCATTACTAGTAAAAACAAGTTTAGACCAGCGAGGTTTGACAAATGCGATGGGAGCATCCAAAGGCATCTTACGGGCATTATTATTGTTCATTGTACGTAGTAGATCGATAGCATCAAGCACACCTTTAGTTGCCGGAGTGGCTCGCAACTTTAGAACAGATAGAAATTCCGGTGCATAACGGCGAATCGTGGCATAGTTTTGGCCGATACGATGCAAGAAATCAAAATCAGCAGGTTGTGAAAGCTTTTTTGCTTCAGTAACGCTAGCAATAAATCTTTCCCACGGTATGACAGCCTCTATTGCGGCGAACGGATCTCCTCCGTTCTGTTTAGCATCCATCAGTGCCTGTCCAATCTGGGCATACATTCTTAGTTTTTCATTAATAGCTTTTCCGGAAGCCTGAAATTGCTCTTGATGTCTATTTTTGGCCAAATTGAATAACTTGCCAATGATTCGGTCGTTCAGGTCAATAATTTCATCTGTTATCGTGGCTGTTCCTTCAATGGCTAGCGCAACTAAGGTGGCATAACGTCGCCGAACCTCGAACCTTGCCAAGTCAGCTGATGTCATCTGACTACCTTCACGGGCAATCTTTAGCAAACGATTCTGGTGAATCTTACGATCGATATCTGTAGGTAAATCAATAGAATGCCAAACCTTTAGTCTTTTAATGTGTTCGAGCATATGACGTGAATTCGGCTTAGAGGGAGATTCTCGTAACCAAGACAACCAAGTCATTTTACTGTCCGTTTTACACTTTAGCAGTTCATCTAAACGAAGAAGATGGGATGGAAGTAAAGAATCAGTTAAAGATGCATAAATACGCCGGTTAGAACAAGATACAGCTTCTGAGCAAATGCGGTCTATAAGGGGTCACCTTGGATATTGGAAATTATTGTACGTTAAGGTTTTTTTTGTATTGTTCTATGTTAGCAGATCTGAGAGATCTGAACTTACCTGATGTTGTTTTACGCTTTCTTGGCCAGATATAATCGCCTGTCAGATTGATATGCTCCCATCCTAATGGGGATAGATGGGATAACAATTGATCATTGATTTTGATTCCCTGTTTTTTCAGAGAGTCGACAGCTCTTT
>NZ_JBOZWW010000003.1:0-2259 GCF_050864855.1 Candidatus Cardinium hertigii | reverse complement strand
AGCTGTCGACTCTCTGAAAAAACAGGGAATCAAAATCAATGATCAATTGTTATCCCATCTATCCCCATTAGGATGGGAGCATATCAATCTGACAGGCGATTATATCTGGCCAAGAAAGCGTAAAACAACATCAGGTAAGTTCAGATCTCTCAGATCTGCTAACATAGAACAATACAAAAAAAACCTTAACGTACAATAATTTCCAATATCCAAGGTGACCCCTATAGTATTTAATTTATTTTAAATATTTTAGGTATCATCCTATCACTTAGAAACCAATGGGATATTAAAGTTTAATATAATATATGTATTAAATACACTTGTTTTGTAAAATGTATGTATTTTATGTAAAGGATACAATTATGAAAATTATTTCTGTTTTGAATCAAAAATTTAGATTATCAAAAACTATAATAGCTATTAATCTTTTTAGTGTATTAGTCGAACATAGTTAATTTACATAAAATACATGTATATTATACATTGTCAGTAAAACATATGTTAATAGGTTATTATTTTACGTGAAATAACAAAATTATCCTTTATATGTTTCATAAAATATCATTCGATCAATTGTATATATACTCATATATTAGAAATCTAATATCATATTATGGTAATACATGTTTTTTGTAAAATGTGTGTATTTTAGGTAAAATGTACAATTATGGAAATTATAGCTATTTTGAATCAAAAAGGTGGATCAGCAAAAACTACAACAGCTGTTAACCTTAGCAGCACGTTAGCTGAACAAAATAAAAAGATTCTTCTTATAGACCTTGATCCTCAAGGTTCTGCTTCAATATGGCTTGGGTTTAAAAATCCTTCAAAAGGATTATTTACATTATTTACAGAAAATGTAAGTATTTTAGATATTATCAGTAAAACATGTGTTAATGGTATGGAAATTGTGGTTTCATCTCCTTGGCTTATTAGTGCTGATAAAGCTTTATCTAGTGAGGTTGGAGCAGAGATGATTTTGAAAAATAACTTACACGGAATAGATAACACCCTATGGGATTATGTTTTGATAGACTGCCCTCCTACTCTTGGTATTATATCTCTTAATGCATTGACAGCAGCTAGTAAGGTGCTTGTTCCTATTGAAACCCATATTATGGCTATTCAGGGATTAGCTCAGCTTTTAAATACCATAACAACTGTAAGAGATAGGCTAAATCCATCACTTGAAATTGATGGAATTTTGCCTTGTAGAGTGAATAATAGGACTAGATTATCCAAAGATATTATATCCGACTTAAGAAGTAGATTTAATAGTCAAGTATATCAAACAATAATTAGGGAAAGTGTAAAATTGGCTGAAGCTCCATCGTTTGGCAAACCTATCACGATGTATGATGGAAGAAGTTCTGGAGCGGAGGATTATCGTAGTTTATCCCATGAAATTATTAAACGTAGAAAAGGGAAGTAAATATGGCAAAAAGACAAACAATTGGAGATAATCCTCTAGATAGTTTAATTCAACCTATATCAAATAAAGAAAAATATGAATCAATATTAGATTCTCGTGAAGACGTTAAACAGTCTATTCAACAACATACTAAGTCCCTTAAACAAAGGATTACTGTTCAAATTTCTCAATATGTTATAGAAAGGTTAAAAAATGCTGTTTATTGGACCCCAGGTCTTACATTAGCTTCTCTGGCAGAAGAAGCCTTTTCTAAAGCTATTGATACATTGGAAAATGAAAGAGAAGCTCCATTTCCAAGTAGACGTGAGGAACTTAAAACTGGTAGGCCTATAAAATAGTAGGGGTCCCGTCAGGAAAGTGAAAATAAAGCACGATAAGGAAAAATGGGGTTATAAAAATCGTTCGAAAATGTACGATATATTTAGTTAATACCTGTGTCTCAACAAACGACCGTTTTTTAAGACATAGTCTATTGCCAAAATCTAGCTAACGAAGTTGGGTACAAAACCAAAACCGTAATTTTCTGTTCATATGCTACAGATATGGTCCAAAATCATTAGCGTACTTTATTTTCCGTTTCTTGACGTGACCACATTTTAAGAGGCTCTGTCCAATTAAGTGTGTAAAATATTTTTATGTTTTATTGAATTCTCTTTTCAAATTTAATTAAAAAATGTGCTATAGCCTCACTCCAATTATGAATAGGCATGGTCCACTTTTTGGTCATGTAGTTAATAGTTAAATATAAGGTTTTAAAAACAGCTATATCGTTAGGAAATACTCTTTTATTTTTAGTAACTCTACGGAATTGGCTATTTACAGATTCA
>NZ_JBOZWW010000033.1:0-2794 GCF_050864855.1 Candidatus Cardinium hertigii | reverse complement strand
TCTCTCCAGCGAGAAAATCTACGATGAGTGTTTTTCCAATCTCCATAGCTCGATGGAAGATCACGCCAAGGAGATCCTGTACGTAAAATCCAAAATACTGCATTAATAAACAGTCTATTATCTTTGGCAACAGCTCCCCAACCTCCTTGTTGACCTGGAAGTAGAGGTGATAAAATAGACCATACTTTGTCTGAAATATCATGACGGTGAATCCATTTAGACATCTAGAAATATAATTGATGTTATGATCTAAAAATATAATACGAACTACAAACCAAATATACAAAATATTTCATGACGACACTGTCTAGCGTTTTCTCCAGTAACAATACGATGACTAACTTGCTGATATTTATTTTCAATACTGGTCTCAAGAATAGATAATACATCAACAATATTGGTAGAAAGTAGCGGCATATTGGGGTATTTTGACTAAAAGCCCGGTTTGTCTGATTTTGGTTTAAAAAGTCTGTTAATCAATTAATTAAGAATAAAAGTTGATGTCATTTTCTTTCATCAATTTTTATATAATAATCTGAATATCAATTACATTGTTTTAATATAAAATTTATAATTTTCTATTGAACAATTTTCGCTTGTTAATGTATGTATTGAGACCGTTGCTATAGATAATTATTGTAATTTTCGCTTGTTAATGTATGTAGGGGTCAAGTTGGATATGGGAAATTATTGTATGTCGTTAATCTCTGTCTTATGTAGGCCCAATGAGAGCGAAGCTACAATATGGAGACGTTTGTATTTTCTATAGGAGATATAGTATTTTTTAATTTCATAATCAATATAAAATTATATATAAAATTCCCTGTAGATATGAGTAGAAGGCTCAAAATTGCTGCATGACAGTTCCTTAAATTATTTGGTTTTCATACATTAAAAAGATAAATGTCCCCATATTGTAGCTTCGCTCCCATTGGGCCTAGATACGCCGTCCTGTCAATCTAGCTTGAGCGCGTCTTTAATCAATTTGATCATATCAGGATTACCATTCTTTAATGCTAACTTGTGAGGAGACTCTGTATCAGGTCGAGTATAGTGGAAATTCGAAGCTATTACACACTGAGGGTTATTACTGCCAGAATTTGCAAATGAACTGGACAAGATTTTCCTATCATCAATAAAAGGATCCGCTCCATGATCAAGCAAAAGTTTTACGATATCTATTCTATTCATTACTATTGCTAACATTAGAGGGGTATAGACATTTGTCTCTAGACCATCAACCTTAGGAAAAAATTTCATATACCCAGAAAAATTTTTAGGGAAAATTTTTCTGGGTATATCCTTGTTAAGGCTAAAATATTCTTTTACGTTAGGACTCGCTCCTGCCTCAAGTAGAATCTTAACTATATTATCATAACCTTTAATAATTGCGGATATCAGTGGTAACGTTGAAGTATCGGAATAACCTGAGGACGGTAAGGTAATACTGAACTGATCTGAATCTATATCTGAACCTACATCTGAACCGATTACAGTATTATCTACATTAGGGTTAGCACCTGCATCAAGTAATATTTTTACTAAATCTTCATAACCATTTTCTACTGCCCATATTAGAAACGTATAATTATTAGGATAACCGGCCAACGAACAATAAGTAAAATAACAAAAGTTTAAATCGAGTCTAGATGACTTAAGAAAGTCCACAACCATAGAATCTTGCATACAATGCAAGCTTCCAGCAAGTTGTTCCCATAGCTTAATATCACCTTGGTGTGTTGTGCTAATTAGATTGATGATATTCTGAATTGATTGGTTAGCATGTAGCACATTGTGTGATTCTTCTATTTGGTTCGTATTTTCAAGAGATTTCTCCATTCCCAAATTATTTCTGTTTGTAGCACATCCAGCCAATACAGACATAGAAAAATAAGGAATGAGACTTGATAAAAATTTTAAGTTATTTTTAATCATTGTAATAAGCTTTATTTATAAGTTACGTTAACTATCAGATAATAAATTTTAGGCTCTGTCGCGTCTATAGTTAATTTTTTGTAGGCCTGTCCTTTGTCCTAAATTTTAGGTACTATTCGGACATAAGTTTAGTACAGTTCTAAAAAGTAGAGGCCTGTCTTTTAGTTCCGATTATCTATTTCTATAGAATTTATACAATAGACTGAATATCAGACTTATATAAGCCAGTAAGAATAGTAATCTCTTCCGTAGAGTAACCTTTTAGAAGCATAGCCCTAGCTATAGAAATAGCCTTATCTTTTTCTCCTTCTTGTCTACCTTCTTGTCTACCTTCTTGTTTACCCTCTAGCTTACCTTTTTCTTGTCCTATTAAGATACCTTCTTGTCTACCTTTATGTTCTCCTTGTTGTATTAATTTTTCAGCTACAGACATGGCTATTTGTTTTAATTGGGGATTAGATTTTTTTATTGTTTCTAGTAAATCTGGGTTATCGTCTACGTTTAACATGTACAAAAATGCTGTATCCGCATAGCTAATATAACCTTTTTCTAAAAGGTAAACAATTAGGTGTATATGATCAGAAAACCACTTCTTAAAATCTCTATAAATGCCTTGTTTGAGAACCATAGCAGCAAAAGCAGCCTTTTTATAGCTAAGCAATTCATCTTCTGATGTGCTGTATAAGTCTACCAAATGAAAGCTATCGAACATACATGATTTTGCTAACTCAGGATCAGAAAACATAGACAATAAACTAGAAGAACCTTTATAGGGATGCTTACCATTGTATACACAGATATTTAATATAACCGGAAGAAGTACGTTCCCGTTCTCTTTTAGATGTTGACGAAGTAATTG
>NZ_JBOZWW010000071.1:0-2854 GCF_050864855.1 Candidatus Cardinium hertigii | reverse complement strand
CCAAGTAATCGAATCAGATAACTGGAATAAAGGATGTTTCGGGTTAAGAAAACTAGATAAGCGTTGCTCAAACAAACGTTCAAGGCTATTATTTATTTTCTTAGATTTCATCCTTATTTTGCAAGCTTTTTATACAAAACAACTCTAAAACTGGTTATTAACCAATACAAATTTAACCATTTATTTGCTGATTAACAAATAATTATACAGTATTTCAGGACCGACTAATTAAATAATGCACAGGTATAAATCCTACTAGGTTTAAACTTAATCAGACAATAAAGTTGTAAAGACCTCTAGGAATCAGACAGGTACTAAAAAGCAGATAATTTTACAGGACGTTTTTTTATCATGAAAATATAAAATTTGTTATTTGTGTCGTTAAAAAGACAAAAAGGGATAAAGCTTAAAATAAATATTTAGAGAGATGTGAGAGAACGATATTTTCTTTTCTATGATACATACGTATTCCAATAGCAGCAAACAAGAAAATAGAACCAATAACGAATTGTCTTTTTATATTTATGGCATGCTGATCTATTGATTGTATATAATCATTTAGTTGAGATGAATGATCCCATAATCTTATTTCTCTTTTTATAGTGATTGGTATATATTCTGGAATATTATTTAACAAATTTTTTTCTTCTAAATTTTGCATTACCTTTAAACACTTATCCAAATGATTCGCAACTCCACCAGCTCCAAGATAGGCAACGAAAAAAAAGATATTTAATAGTGTAAGAACACATATAGAAATAGTTGCTATTTTCTTGATTACATTAATTTTCATTTTAATATTAGTTGCCCTTATTGATCTTTTTTAGAGAAAAATACAAACTATAAATTAATTTAATTAAAATCAAAAAGTGCTAAGGCAATTTGAACTATATATGGTTGATCACACTGTTTATAAAACTTTTTATGAATTTATAAATAGATTCATCGTAAAAAACTTTTTCTGATGCTATGGTAAAAAAGGCTTACATTTAAGCTTCTTTAGATTACATCCACTACTCCTCTATTTACTTATTTGTATATTATTGGTAGAAATAACTTCCGTTTCATATTTTTCTTCAGCTGCTAGTTTTAATTTTCCTAAAGCTCGGACCGCTACCAACCAAAGTATAATAACCATTATAATGATCAGCACAATGGGCGTACGAATACTGGCAATATCTCCACCACCAAATAATGTAGACATACTGGCAATCAGTACAGATGCCAAACTTTTGCCCAAACGGGCGCCTACACCATCTACCGCTGCTTTACCACGTACTTTAGTTTCTTCATCTAATGGAATATAGACTGCTTCTTTAGTTGGATCAAAAAGGACATACTTGACTGATTTAATCAAAACCACATTGTAAAGCCCTACTTGGACAGAGAGATACAAGGCATTGAGATGAAAACTTTTAAAGAAATTATCTAAAACAGTGCCAAAGCGTAAGAAGGTAAAAAATAAAACGGTCATCACCAATGCAGTCACCGGCGTAACAGATGCAGCAAAACGCCATCCTCTTTTTAGTATAGGTGTGGCAAAAAACAAAGTTACTAAAATAGAAATTACACCTACTGCAATTTGTTGGTTAGAATATATACCTGCATAGAGGGCATTATCCCCTGAGATTTTTACAAATTCCTGAATTTGGGCTTTTTCTACAGCCTCAAAAAGGGCAATCACTAGTCCATAACTGATGACCAATATGGACAGCAACATCAAGTACTTAGAGCGTGCTAGAAACTTCATAGAGTCTACAAAGGACATTTTTACTTTTACTTTTTTAGGTTTTTCTTCCATCTGATAATAAGCTGGATGTGCTTTTATATCTGCAGTAAAATAGTTGTATATGATCAGAATCAAAACAATAGCTATAATGACAAATTTTAAGCTTTGATCGAAATTGGTACGAACATTATCCAACTTAAGAATCAGTCCAGCGAAGATACTACCAAGGGTACCAAAAGTACCTAAAAAGCTATAAAACCTTTTGGCTTGCTTTATAGTAGTAATCTCATTTATAAAAGTCCAAAATGATACACTTAATGCAAAAGTCCCCCAAGCCTCAGCATGAATATAGAACAAAGAAATAGGCCAATGGCAAATAGCCTCCCATAGTCCTATGAAGCTGGGAAATTTTGCTTCAAGCATTTTAGAAAGATTACTTAATTGCAATATTTGTTTGTGGGGAAGTAAAAACAACAGTGAAAAGGTAAAAAAAGTAAGAAAATAAATCATGACTGCATTGAACCTACCATCTCTTCCTGTAGCACGGCTAACTTTTCCATAAAGGATGGTAAAAAAAATCATACTAGGTGTAGTGGCTACTGCTTTTAACCAGTAGATGGTCGTAGCATTCGTTTCTTTAAGCATATTCATATCTTTAAGGGCACGTGTAAGGGCATAACAGAAAGATATAAGCATAAATATAAAGACCATTGGTAAAAATTTACGCAGTTCACTTTTATAAATGGGAAATATCATTTGACGTATGGTACTATTCTTTTTTTGTGTCTGCATTTTGTTTTTAATTTAGTTAAAACATAAAGTATTCAATACAATTGACGCCTGTATCCATACGATATTTTATGGTATTTTAGAAATAGAAATTATATTAGTTTTCATATACTTAGTCGGCCCTGAAATATTATTTTTGAATAAATTTATTGAATGGATATTTCTTTATAATATATATGGTTTATCAGGCGCTCTATTTTTCTTACCCAAGATATAGGTATAACTGGTTTTGGATTAAGAATTTTAATTATATAGGTTTTAATTTATTTGACTGTGAGGGTATTAAGAATAATTTTCTTGTAATCAGTCGTAGGTTATGAGCAATAGCACATAAAA
>NZ_JBOZWW010000070.1:0-3031 GCF_050864855.1 Candidatus Cardinium hertigii | reverse complement strand
TTTTATGTGCTATTGCTCATAACCTACGACTGATTACAAGAAAATTATTCTTAATACCCTCACAGTCAAATAAATTAAAACCTATATAATTAAAATTCTTAATCCAAAACCAGTTATACCTATATCTTGGGTAAGAAAAATAGAGCGCCTGATAAACCATATATATTATAAAGAAATATCCATTCAATAAATTTATTCAAAAATAATATTTCAGGGCCGACTACTTAAAACCATTGCAAAAACAGAAAACAGTACCCTTGAGAAAATAAGGGAGGCGGCTAGGACAACTATAGAAACAAAAAAATCGATAGAAAAAGCCAATAGAATGGTAAGAGATGCCATCAAACTAGGTGGCCGACTCAAAAATATGGGTTTAAAAAAAATGATTTTAGGTCAAACAGAAGATGTCTTGGGCATCAGCTTAAATCCTTCTAGGTATATCCCAGATACGGAATATACGGCCAAACTTAAAAGAAATATGGAATACAGTTGCGCAAGGGAAAAACAAACCATTCGTGGTGTGAATAGATTCCTAAAAAATACTAGTAAATTAGTGGGTATTAAGGCGACAAATAGGCAATACAGCGATTTGAAAAAACTTAATAAAGCGGTTGAAAAGTCGCTTCATTATGATCGTACAGTCGGGGAATATGCCCATACCAAACAGTTATTGTTAGCAGATGCGTATGAAAGAGAATCGGATGAATTATTAGCCAATAATAAAGAGATTCAGTATTTATTAGACGATGATGCAGCGGGTCTTAAAGTAAATGAACGATTAGCAGCTTATAATTTATTACAAAACAATATTGTTACACCAACAAAACTTAAAGAAAAAGCTGTAAAATTAAGACAAAAGGCTTCTGTGTTAACTAAAGTTGATGAGCAATCGATTGCAGCTGAACAAGATCGTCTGGCTTTGAAAAGCATAATAGAATATGAAATCAAAGAAAGGGAGCGAAAAAAAAGTTTAATAAAATAAAATTATGCGTAAGATAAATGCACTGCCTATTGGTTATTCAGATGTTAAATCAGTGATTGAAACAGGCTACTACGTAGATAAAACCCGTTATGCACAAGAGTTAATTGAAAAAAGAAATCCTGTATTTATAGCTAGACCTAGGAGATTTGGGAAATCACTGTTTATTAATACGCTAGCTACTATATGTAGGGGAGAACAAGAGGTCTTTAAAGATTATTATATAGGTAAGCCAAAAAATGGATATCAGTGGAAAAAGTATCCTGTCATTAAACTAGATCTTTCTAGATTAACGAATGACTCATCAAACTTATTACAATTATCTTTAGAAGATACACTTACAGAAGTTGCTTCAGGATATAGGTTAACGCTTAGAGGACACTTGCTTAAAGCAAAGCTTTGTAATCTGGTGGTAGATATGACACAGTTAGGAAATAGCTATGCATCGAAAATAGTAGTTCTTATAGATGAATACGATGCACCAATTGTGAATTTAACGAAAGGCTCTGATCTAGAAAAGGCTAATATAAAAATCATGAAAGATTTCTTTATGACCTTGAAATCACTAAATGAATACTTTCAATTCACTTTTATCACTGGGGTAAGCAAATTTAGTTTATCCGATGTATTTTCAGGGGCTAATCATTTAAAAGACATCACCATTGATGCATCTGCTGATGCGATGTTTGGGTATACGCAAGAAGAAATAGAAACTATATTCTCAGAAAGATTAGAATCTATTGCTAAAAAATGGAGCGAAAAAGAAAATAAAAAAATAACTAAACCAGAAGTAATAGGACGTATTGCAACTTATTATAATGGTTATAAATTCTATAAAGATGGCATAAGTGTATATAATCCTTGGTCCACCCTACGGTTTTTAGATTCTGGAGAACTAGAAAACTACTGGTATGAATCAGGAAGCCCCACTATATTGATTAACCAGATGCTAGAAGATCCTGATAGATTTGATTTTCAGATAGAAAATATCCAAATAGAAGCTACGAAAGAGGATCTAATGTATACAGGCAGTAGGCATGAGATTAGCTTAAAATCTTTGATGTTTCAAACGGGCTATTTAACCATTTATGATTATGATGGATCTAGAGGTCTATATACTTTGAAATTCCCAAACAAAGAAATAGAAGAGTCTTTTCAAAAAAGTATAAAGTCGAGTCTAGAAAAGAGTGTAAAAGACTATTTCATACAAGAACGAGATACAATCAGAAGTGCATTATCTGATCAAAAAATTGAAATTTTTATAGAGCATATCAACACAGCCTTTTCCACACTTCCTTATTATATTGATACCAAACAAGAAAAACAGTACCACAGTAATTTACATATGTTGCTACAAGGGTTGGGCTTTCTAGGAGGTAGGAAAATGTATATGCATAGTGAGTCTGCTTCGAGTCAAGGTAGATCAGATATTGTGCTAGAATTAGAAAGGGTAATATACCTTATAGAAATAAAATATAGATCGAGTGGTAAAATAGCCTTAGCCCAAATTAAAGAGCATGGGTATTATAGACCGTACTTACTTAGACAGAAAACGATTATACTACTAGGTATTAATTTTAATGAGGAAAGCAGAATGATAGACGATTGGAAGTACGAAATACAAGAAGCACATCTAAAAAAATAAGGCCGTTAGATTTATATACTTTTAAGACAACTTAATGCCATATATACACTGTGTAGTAGTCCCCATCTGTAAAGATGGCCGGTTAAGTGGCAAAAGCTTTATGGGCGGGTCTACCATGATGATGGCCTATCAAAATAAATATGCGCACGCTATGGAGCGGTTTGGTTTGAGTAGAGGCATAATGTATTTATATAGTTGATTTTCATCATAAAATATAAAATTCTAAATGCGCCTATTTAACACAACTCAATAAATAGTTAGGCCCTGGTATGTGCCTTGTTCAATACCTCTTTTAATCGTGTAAAATGGACCTGGTTATAGTTCTGAGTAGTAGCCAAATTTGCGTGACCTAGTAAGGATCTAATACTTAATAGCGTAGCGCCTCTGTTTAACAAATGGGTAGCAAA
>NZ_JBOZWW010000038.1:0-3147 GCF_050864855.1 Candidatus Cardinium hertigii | reverse complement strand
TTTATGTGCTATTGCTCATAACCTACGACTGATTACAAGAAAATTATTCTTAATACCCTCACAGTCAAATAAATTAAAACCTATATAATTAAAATTCTTAATCCAAAACCAGTTATACCTATATCTTGGGTAAGAAAAATAGAGCGCCTGATAAACCATATATATTATAAAGAAATATCCATTCAATAAATTTATTCAAAAATAATATTTCAGGGCCGACTATTTAGATGCATAACTGCAAAACTTTAGACATAGAATGAAAAAAGTTTCCTTTCATACATTAGGTTGCAAATTAAATTTTTCTGAGACTTCTGAAATTGGTCGATTGTTTACAGAAAAAGGATTTGTTACGGTAACACTAGCACAACGTCCTCATGTTTTTGTATTAAATACCTGCTCTGTAACGGAAAATGCAGATCATAAATGTGCAAAATTTATTAGAGAAGCGCTAAAAATGGCACCGAAAGCCTTTGTAATTGTGATAGGTTGCTATGCACAACTTAAACCAGAAGAGATTGCTGCCATACCAGGTGTAGACGCCGTATTTGGGACACATGAAAAATTTAAATTGCTCGATTGGATTACGGATTGGAATAAAAAACGATCAGATGAATCGGCTACTATACAGGTTACCTCCATTAAGGAAAAACTAGCCTTTTCTCCTGCATACTCTTTAGGAGATCGTACAAGAACCTTCCTTAAAGTACAAGATGGTTGCAGCTACCGTTGTTCTTTTTGCACCATACCACTCGCTAGAGGCGCAAGCAGAAGTGCTACCATTGCAGAAGTAGTCACGCAAGTCCAATCCATTGTTCGCAACAATGTCAAAGAAATTGTACTGACAGGGGTAAATTTAGGAGATTTTGGCATTATTGATCAAAAACGGCAAACTAATTTTTTTGAACTGATTCAAGCCTTAGATGAAGTAGAGGGGATAAAACGTTTTCGCATTTCCTCTATTGAACCCAATTTACTTCGTAAAGAGATTATAGATTTTGTAGCTGCATCCAAATGTTTTGTACCACATTTCCATATACCTTTACAATCTGGTAGCGACAAGATTTTAAAATTAATGCAGCGTCGATATACCACTACACTCTACCAAGAACGTGTAGCTTATCTAAAAGAAAAAATGGCTTCTTGTTGCATAGGGATGGATGTACTGGTTGGCTTTCCAGGTGAAACAGAAGAAGATTTTTTAGAAACCTATCATTTTTTAAATGCACTACCGATTGCATATATACATGTTTTTCCTTACTCAGAAAGAGCTGATACAAAAGCAGCTCATATGGATCAGATAGTACCTCAAAAAGAACGTGTAAAACGGGCTAGAATGTTGCGCATCCTTTCAGAAAAAAAACTAAGACATTTTTATAGCCAACATTTGGGTCATACCGCTACTGTTTTATTCGAATATGGAGGGGATGATGACGTTATAGAAGGATTTACAGAAAATTACATTCGTGTACAACTCCCCCATCAACCAGCATTAGCCAATAGACTCTGTAAGGTTCTACTCAAAAAAATAAATTCAGAAGGCATGGTCATTCCAGAATTATTAAAAAGCTATTCTGGGTAATTTTTGTACGGTATTAGTAAAAATAAAAATTTTTATATAAGTTATTTTTAACTTATGGTAACAACTAAGACACCTAACTATGCTAAATATGATATGGACCAAAGTATTGCGCTTCTTCTATAAACTTATCTTACTATCTATTTATTCCTGTAACGGAACGTATCTAAAGCCAGCTACATGCATGGTAGCTTCTCCAACCCTATTCAATCCAACAATAGGTCATACAGTACAATCCGACCAGCCTAACCAATCTCGAAAACGACCTAAGGTAACTTTAAAACCTTCTGTTGTAGATGAGTATAGTGATCCCCAACGTAAAAAATGTAAAATATTGACTAGGATATATGGTTCTACTGCTATGTCTCATAAAAAGAAGCACCGGATAGATTATACTAAAAAAAGATTAGATGAGCTTAGAAAAGAGATATTAAACCGTCTACCCAACAACAAATTTTTTACTTTGCTGAAATTTAACATAAATACTCATAAAAATAAACAATTATCTCAAGACATAATAGAACAACTTGAGGCTTTAGACAGATTAAAAATACCATATACTTTTCTAAGTAGTATCCTGGCATGCTACACCAAGCTAGAGACTTGTAACTGTTTACTCAATAAAATTTTAGTAAAGTGCGATAGAAGCGGGTATACAATAGAGCCCAAATTACAAAATCTATTACAGGCATATAATATTAAGCTGAATAGCTTATCCAGTATGCTAAGTGGATCTGGTAGCAAAGCAGCTGTAGCATACCAAAACCTCATCAATACGATCACAGAAAAAAATAACTTAGTTAAACTTATGAAATTAAAAGAATTAGGTTTTAGAATAAAAGATCTATCCAGTATGCTAGGTGGATCTGGTAGAAAAGCAGCTGTAGCATACCAAAACCTCATCAATACGATCACAGAAGAAGATAACTTAGTTAAACTTATGAAGTTAAAAAAATTAGGTTTTAGAATAAAAGATCTATCCAGTATATTACATGCGTCTGGTAACAAAGCAGCTTCATTATACCAATATTTAATCAATACAGCCACACAAGCGGAGAACTTAGATAAATTAACCCAATTAAAAGAATCAGATTATTCAATAGGAGATGTATTACGTATATTACACCAAGCTGGTAAACAAGCAGCTCGCACATCAAGACCTAATCAATACGTGCTCACACAATAAGATAAGCTATAGTTCAATTACGGATATACTGAAAAAGCATATATTTATGTAGTATAGACATGGACCAAATACTTTTCCGTAAAAAAGGGCTCAATGAAAAAGCGATCAAGCGGATATACATGCATAGATATGGGTAGATAGTCGGATGATGGGCCTTTTAAGGAGTCTTTCTTTTTAAGTGTGTAAATATTTTTTAAGATTTGTAAATTTTGTATTAAATACATTAATTTTTATTCTTTAAAAGTATGAAAAAGAAAGTAAGTTCTCAAGATGGTATAAGCAAAGCGATAGATTTATTAGTAGAATCAGGAGTAGATTTATCGACCCTTTTTGAGAAAGGAGGATTACTCAAAGAACTAAGTAAACGTCTTATAGAAAAAGCCTT
>NZ_JBOZWW010000044.1:0-3296 GCF_050864855.1 Candidatus Cardinium hertigii | reverse complement strand
GAATCGAATCAGATAACTGGAATAAAGGATGTTTCGGGTTAAGAAAACTAGATAAGCGTTGCTCAAACAAACGCTCAAGGCTATTATTTATTTTCTTAGATTTCATCCTTATTTTGCAAGCTTTTTATACAAAACAACTCTAAAACTGGTTATTAACCAATACAAATTTAACCATTTATTTGCTGATTAACAAATAATTATACAGTATTTCAGGACCGACTAATTAGCTGACTAATTTAAATGTAGAGATACGTTTTGTATGCCAGTTAGTGCTATTCTTACACAAGGTGCTATAGCTTATTATAGCCAAACTACACATGTTATTCAAAGCATATAGTAGACTGCAAAAAACAGATAAAATTTATAAAAATTTGTCTTAATAAATCAGTCCACTATATTTGGGAAAAGTTACATGGCAAGATTATAATATATGGAAAAAATAATACGCATACTATGGAAATGTTTTGCAGCAGCAATTATAAGTATTCCTACTTATCTTTTTTCTGTTCAAGTTGATTTTTACCATTTATATGGTAGCATGCCCTCAACAGAGTTGTTGGAAAACCCACAAAGCGAATTGGCTTCTGAGCTCTATGCTGTAGATGGCGTTTTGCTGGGCAAGTACTTTAGAAACAATCGGAGTTCTGTAACTTATGAAGAGATTTCGCCCAATATGATTCATGCGCTTATCGCCTCAGAGGATTATCGTTTTGAAAAACATGCTGGTATAGATTTAAGAGGCTTATTACGTGCCTTTTTTCTTTCGATTGTATTACAACAAAACAAAGGAGGGGGAAGTACGCTTACCCAACAGTTGGCTAAAAACCTCTTTAATATTAGAAAAGAGACAAACTATCGAGGAAGATGTTCACATATTCCCTTTCTTAGTAAATTGATACTTAAAACAAAAGAATGGATCTTAGCTGTTCAACTAGAACGTGCCTATACCAAGCAAGAGCTTATAGCCATGTATCTGAATACGGTTACCTTTGGGTCTAATACATATGGTATTAAAGTGGCTGCACATACATTTTTTAACAAAACACCGGCCGAATTACGCATAGAAGAAGCTGCGCTATTGGTAGGACTATTACGTGCACCTACCCGATACAGTCCTATCAAAAATCCTGAAAAAGCCAACCATATTAGAAACGTAGTATTAGGTCAAATGGTCAAGTATGGATTTTTAAAAAAAAATGATTATGATCTTATTTCGGAAATACCTACCGAGTTACACTATCAAGAAGAAAATTATGAAAAAGGCATAGCACCCTATTTTAGAGCAGTAGTACGTGATTTCCTATTAAAATGGACGCAAGAAAATGGATATGATCTTTTTTCAGATGGACTGCGCATCTATACAACCATTGATAGTCGGATGCAAGTGCACGCAGAAGCTGCTGTAAAAGAACACATGGCCCTGTTACAAGCTAAATTTGATGACCACTGGAAAGATCAAAATCCATGGATTCATGAAAATGGGAACGAAATAGCAGACTATATTGAAAAAGAAATAGAAAAAACACCATTGTACCAAAAGTTACGTAAAGATTATGGAACAGATACCAAATCAATTCATAGGGTATTACATACATCTCTACCCACTCTATTATTTTCCTGGAATGGGCCCATTCAAAAAATGATCACCCCTATAGAAGCTTTTAAACATCATCGAAGGATATTACAGGCCGGGTGTATGGCCATGGATCCCTATACAGGTCATATTAAAGCTTGGGTAGGTGGCATTGATTACAAATTTTTTCAGTACGATCATGTAAAACAGAGCAAGCGACAAACTGGTTCAACTTTTAAGCCTATTGTCTATACAGTAGCATTAGATAATGGTTTCTTGCCCACAGATCTAGTAACCGATGCACCCGTTACGTTTTTACAACCCAACGGTGAAATGTGGACACCTCAAAATGCCTGGAAAACCTATTCTGGCAAGCCCTATACCTTGCGTTATGCTATGGCTAAATCCTACAATTCTATCACAGCTTATTTGATTAAACAGATTGGTCCTCAGCAAGTTGTAGATTGTGCCAACCGAATGGGTATCAAAGGGCCTTTAGATCCGGTTCCTGCTATTTGTCTGGGTTGTAGTGATGCTTCTATTTATGAAATGGTAGGTGCGTATAGTACTTTTTTGAATGAAGGGGTGTGGACAGAACCTTTCTTTATTACCCATATTGAAGATAAGCATGGTAATATATTACAAACCTTTATTCCACAACATCGCGAAGCGATTCATAAAGATACCGCTGATCTTATGACTTATATGTTGCAAGGTGCGTTGGATGAAGGTGCTTTAAATAGTGTACCTATTGCCTTAAGAGAAGAGAACGATATAGCAGGAAAATCGGGTACCACCTCTAATCATTCCGATGGCTGGTTTATAGGGTTAACCCAGAATCTTTGTACGGGGGTTTGGGTAGGCGGAGAAGACCGCTGTATTCACTTTAGAGATTTTAAGCTAGGAAATGGTAGTGCAACCGCTCGTCCTATATGGGAAAAATTTATTATGAAATTATATAATGATCCTTATCTAACTTATAGAAAGGGGCCTTTGCTTGCAAACAGAATTTTTTCTGAAAGGGTAAAAAATATTATTCAAGGTAAATCTAATCCTCACTTGGGTCTATCTGGCCATAGATCTAATGATGCGTCGACTGATCTAGCTAATAAACAGAAAAAAGCTATAGCACTAGACATAGATAAGATACTTTAAGATTATAGTCGAGCGAAAAAACTGGACAAAGAATGACTTAAATTGTTTCCTATTTTAATAATTTTATTGTTTCAAAATGGAATTTATCAAATGGGAAGAAAAAAGGTCAGAAACTTTAGTTCAGTAGAGAAGACTAAAATAGTTTTAGATTTATTGCAAGAAGCATTAACGTTAGTAGAGTTATCGTCCAAATATGGAGTAACGGTTCGCTCGCATATGTTTGAAAAAAAACATTAAATTGGAGTTTTCTTTTACGTTAAGAACGTTTTTCTATGATGCATTGAAAAGAAATGTATTCCTAGTGAAATTACAATCTGTAATGTATAAGTGAAGCATATAAACCATAACGCATAGTTTATTTAATAAATAGATTGAAAATGATCCTATAGTTTGAAACAAAAATCTAATAAACTTAAAAATAAGTTACAAACTTAAATGCAGAGAGCTATAACCAAGCGATCCATCATTGAAACCATTATCGATCAGCTTAAAAATGTTAGTCCAATAGAACATTCCAGACATAGAAGTATACTTAATTTCTTTGTCAATTTGATAGCTGGAATTACAG
>NZ_JBOZWW010000030.1:0-3603 GCF_050864855.1 Candidatus Cardinium hertigii | reverse complement strand
TGAATCTGTAAATAGCCAATTCCGTAGAGTTACTAAAAATAAAAGAGTATTTCCTAACGATATAGCTGTTTTTAAAACCTTATATTTAACTATTAACTACATGACCAAAAAGTGGACCATGCCTATTCATAATTGGAGTGAGGCTATAGCACATTTTTTAATTAAATTTGAAAAGAGAATTCAATAAAACATAAAAATATTTTACACACTTAATTGGACAGAGCCATATTATTTTGTATACTTAAATTTTGAATTTAATTTGAATTAATTGCATTGGGCCTTACTGTGGTTAAGTAAGTATAGTAATGACATCAGTTATGCAAGCATTATACGGCTAACAAAGAGTAGTTAACTTTAATCCAGTTAAAATTGACGCTAATGTGATAGAGTCTGCTTGTCATATGTGTATCTTTTTTAACATAAAATATTGGAATATATATGGTCATGAATACAAAACTAAAACTATTTTATACTTTGAATCTATTTGCTTGTAGTGGAATTTTTGCCTGTAGTGGATTGAATATGAGTAATATGGATAGTGATAAAGGTAAAGCACAATCATGTCAAGGTAAAAGGAGAGCTAGTACTTCTCCACAAAGTGGTGTTTTGTCGAAAAAAATAGACCCTACATCTAGTACTTCAAGTGGAGAAGGTAGTAGTCAACTAGTTGATAAAAAAGGAATCAGGGAAAAGGCTTGTGAGGCCCTTATTAAGGAAATAGGAAAGAAGCACAAAAATTTACCATCGTTAGATAAACTTAAGGAATTTTTAATTTGTATAGATCCAGATGATCCAGAATTTGACCAATATCTTCCACTTAGAATTATTACATTTGAAAATCCAGAAAATAAAGATAAAATAATTGATACAGTAAAAACTATGTTATCTGATCAAATTCAATTAGGTGGTATGGAATCTATGGTGAAAGGAAAATCTAAAAATATGAAAAGACTTCTTTGGTGTATAGCTACTATAGATCCATGGGATAATGAAGAAGAAAAAGAAGAAGAAGAAGATCCCAGTGATTTCCATTATTATGAAGATAGTGATTATAAAGATGAGGATGGAAATGAGTATTTGTCTTATTATTATGTAAATCTTTTAGACCCTAATTTGTATGTTTATGAAGGAGATAAAGATGGTACAATTCAATTAATTCATAGAGGGGATCAAACTTTTACTATTAAAGATTTTCAAGATTCTTCCATAAAAAATAAGTTAAATTCAAAATAAGAAACAAAGTTAATTATCAAATTACAGAAGTTATTACATGCTTATTAATACTTAACTTAATTAGTATTTAGAACCACTAAAAATATAAACTTATATTTTGTATTACTGGAACTTAAATTTAAATTATTAATCATGAATTTTTTAAAAATTAAAAAGAATATATGTGAATTTTTCATATTTTTTTTGGTTGTTTATGTGTTTCTTTTAGGATGTTCCCATAAAATAAAGTATGGAGTTATAAGTAGAGCAGGTGTGGAGCCGGACAAAACTTCTTTAAATAATAGTTTTGCTCATACTCCTGCATTTAGATATTCCAATATGATACCTAAATCATTATGGAATAATGCTTATAAATATGGATTTATTAAAGATTATAAAGCATCAGGATTAGAATCTCCTGAACATTTTTATGCAAACGCTAACATTAGCATGGAAAGTAGTCTTGGAGAGATTTTTTTTCAAACCTTACGGTGGCATATAACTCATAGTGATGAAATGAATATCCAATCCGATATTTTAACTTGTACAGAGAATTGTAAGTTTGAGATCAATAAATTGAATATAGAAAAGGAGAAAAAATTAACTAAAAAGAGAGAAGAGGTAATACAAAAAAATATAGATGCATTAAATACAGAAATATCTAAAATAGATGGAAAAATATCCGGCTTAAAACGACAATGTAAACAAGATTGTAAAACTATATTAGCTAGACTAAATGAACAAGAACTTATGCCTTGGAAGAATATAGGTGGAAATGATGAATCGTGTAAAGATAAAAGTAGTAGAGAAAAATTTATATGCCCTAGGCCTTGGAAGTATGTAGTAAAAACTATTAATGGATGTAAATGTGGTGTATTTGAATTAGAAAATATACAAACTGGAGAATATTTCAAGGTACCTGATCAGCCTAAAAAGCTAACTAACTATGATATTGTTAATATTAGCAAGAGACGTAAGTCGGCACCATACATAATGGTACATCATATTAAAAATGTAAATAAATCAGGTACCCAAGAAGCTATGAAAGTAGAAGTTGATCATTTAATGAGAGATAATAGATATATTATAGAACTTCCTTCACAAATACACAAAATTAAAACAATGTATTTAGATCCTTTTATTCGTACAGTATCTTTTACTGATAGAAATATCATAAATTCTGACTCCTATTGGAGATCCCGTGATGAATTTTCAAAAAATCAAAAAACATTAGATTGTAAATGTGGATCCCAAGACAGTTTCAAACCTCGATCAACACATGAACATAAAGGTAATTATGCAAAAAATTATGAAGCTAAAATGTTACTTCAAAATACTAAATTTTATGAAGATCCTGAGGATTAATCGGAGGATCTCTCCAGGAGTCTTATGGGATCTGTCGCGTCGTGTGTCGTAGATAAGTATCAGGGGTCAACTTGGATATGGGAAATTATTGTAAGTTAAGCTCTGTTTTATGTAGGATATATTGAATCTATTAAATTGATTATCATTAATTTTTTTCATTTTTTAAGGCATACAATCGTTGAATACGGCATACCTGAGAAGAGCTGTACCCGGTAGCTTCTGATGTTTCGTATATACTTAGTTTTTTAATATTTCTATAGTATATTACTTTCTTATGTCTGTCATAATCAGCCTGCTTTCCAAGATATTTACCCTGTTTATGCGCTCTTTCGATTCCCTGTTTTTGTCGTTGTTGACGGCTTAACCAATCCTTATGTGACATTACAGCCATGAGATCTATAAGCATATTATTTATAGCGGAAATGACGGCACGTGTTACTGGGTCATTTTGTGATGGTTCTTTATCAGAAAAAGCCTGCCATGAGGTTGGTACATCTAGGCTTACAATTCTCAATTCTTGATATTCAATTTGCTTTTTAAGTGTTAGCCAGTCGTTGTTGCTGAGTCTGGTCAGCCGGTCTATTTGTTCGATTAGTAGAATATCATTGCGATGGCTATCCATCAGTAATCGGCCCAGCTCTGGTCTTTCAAGTTTTGTTCCACTGATATTTTCCCGATAGTAGCTAGCTATTTTGTGCCCTCTTTCCTGAACAAATTGTTCCAATATTTCTTTTGCCCGATCGGCAAATTGATCTTCTGTTGAAGCTCTCAAATAAGCTCGTATGAACATATATCCAATAATTTATCGTATTTAGGTTATGTCATTGAATCTATCGCATATAGGTTATATCATTGATTAGATATTGTGTTGTTTTTGTTATGTTGTTGGAGTACACCCTTATGCGATAAGGATTTGAACAAAAATTAATCTACAAAATAATTATCAATGCAAACTATATGCCTAGGAGACAAATTCTTTCCAAGTCCGAAAAAGCATCATTACTAGCTTTACCTGATGATGAACTG
>NZ_JBOZWW010000005.1:0-4255 GCF_050864855.1 Candidatus Cardinium hertigii | reverse complement strand
AATCGAATCAGATAACTGGAATAAAGGATGTTTCGGGTTAAGAAAACTAGATAAGCGTTGCTCAAACAAACGCTCAAGGCTATTATTTATTTTCTTAGATTTCATCCTTATTTTGCAAGCTTTTTATACAAAACAACTCTAAAACTGGTTATTAACCAATACAAATTTAACCATTTATTTGCTGATTAACAAATAATTATACAGTATTTCAGGACCGACTACTTAATGCAATTTTCTTGTGTGGAACATGCTAAGCCCACTAACGAATGTAATTTCGTTAGTGGGTAGAAGAAGGCTTAAAAAGCGAAAGCTACCAGCCGAAAGGTACGGGGAATACATAACCGGGTAGATAGGTCAAATGACCAACCTGAAAGGGTGCAGACTTAAACCTGGTGATCCTACGATAAAAATTAGTTAAAGGAAGTGAATTGTTATGGAAAAGTTAGATGCCAAAAAAAATGGTAAACGTAACACAACAAAACCAAACAGTGGCATGGCATTCCATAAAATGGAAACATGTAAACTATGTGGTTAACAACCTAAGACAACGTTTATATCGTGCTACAGAAAGTGGAGACTTAAAGAAGGTACGTAATTTACAAAAGTTGATTTTACGATCACAATCAGTAAGAGTACAATCCATCAGAAAAGTCACCACAGAAAATTCCGGTAAAAACACTCCTGGAATGGATGGGCAAGTAGTATTGGATAATCGCTCAAGAGAGATCTTAAACGCATCCTTACTAGCCCACAAGCAACCAACAGCACAACCAGTCAAAAGAGTGTTTATTCCTAAAGAAAAAGGGAAAGTTCGTCCCCTGGGTATAGCTACAATAACAGATCGATGTAGACAAGTTATAGTTCAGACAGCGTTGGAGCCATATTGGGAAGCTAAATTTGAAGCTACTAGCTATGGCTTCAGACCAGGCAGAGGCGCACATGATGCCATACAGAAAATATTTTGTATTGCAAGAAGTGGTAAAGGGAAACCATGGGTTTTAGAGGCAGACATCAAAGGAGCGTTTGATAATATTAGTCATTCATTCCTGATGGAACAACTAAAAGGCTTTCCAGCAAGACAACAAATTGAAAAGTGGCTAAAATCAGGAATCTGTTACAAAGATCAATTTGAAGCGACGCATACAGGTGTACAACAGGGGGGTCCTATAAGTCCTTTACTGCTCAATATAACCTTGCACGGGATGGAAACAGAGTTGGGCGTTTTGACACAAAATCACATACTGACGTCAAAGAGTCCCTACGCCGTTGTTCGCTATGCCGATGACCTTGTTGTATTTTCTAAATCTCAGGCAGAATGCCAAACAGCTAAAATAAAACTCAATGGGTGGTTGGCTAAGAGAGGTTTAGCATTATCAGAAGAGAAAACGCGCATAGTACATTTGGAAGAAGGGTTCGATTTCTTAGGTTTTAATGTTAAAAGGTATAAAACTAAAAGAACCAAAAGAGGTACAGTACTTCTAATAAAACCATCAAGGAAATCGATTGCAAACTTTCGCCAAGAGATACGTCAAACCTGGATGCAAGTACTTGGATGGAGAACAGTTGATGCCATACGGAATCTTAATAAAAAGATATCAGGATGGGGCAACTACTTCAAAATAAGTTCTGCTAAAAAGATATTCAGTAGATTAGACTACTGGATGTTTAAAAGACAGGAGAGATATCTTTACAGAACACATCCTAACAAGCATTGGTACTGGTATAGACGCCAATATTATGGAACAGTTAAAGGAAGAAAAGACCGATGGGTTTTTCAAGACAAAAGCTCTAAGATTTATTTAGAGAAACTAGCATGGATACCTATTAGACGACATATAATGGTGAAAAATATATCATCTCCAGATAATCCTAAGTTGAAACAATATTGGCTAAACCGTCAAAAGAATAAAAATTCTATGACTACGACCAATAAACGTCTAATATGGCGCAAACAACAAGGAAAATGTCCAGTATGTATAGAAAAACTGGACAATGGCGAAGCACTACATATACACCATAATATTCCTAGATCATTAGGAGGCAGGAATAATTTAGATAACCTAAGTTTACTACATGCGATGTGCCATAGGCAAATACATAGTAAACAAGGTCGAGCTGTAGCGTAGGGATTGCTTGAGCCGTGTACCGGGTAACTGGTATGCACGGTTCTTTGGGGAGTTGGGTAAAATAAGTACCCCGCTTACCCGATCAGTCTACTGAAGATCGGTATATGCCTCTAAGGTTTCTAGAATACAACGTTCAATTACTTCGTCAACATCTAAAAGAGAACGGGAACGTACTTCTTCCGGTTATATTAAATATCTGTGTATACAATGGTAAAAATCCCTATAAAGGTTCTTCTAGTTTACTTTCTATGTTCTCCGATCCTGAGTTAGCAAAATCATGTATGTTCAATAGCTTTCATTTAGTAGACTTGTACAGCACATCAGAAGATGAATTGCTTAGCTATAAAAAGGCTGCTTTTGCGGCTATGGTACTAAAACAAGGCATTTATAGAGATTTTAAGCAGTGGTTTTCTGATCATATACACCTAATTGTTTACCTTTTAGAAAAAGGTTATATTAGCTATGCGGATACAGCATTTTTGTACATGTTAAAGGTAGACGATAACCCAGATTTACTAGAAACAATAAAAAAATCTAATCCCCAATTAAAACAAATAGCCATGTCTGTAGCTGAAAAATTAATACAACAAGGAGAAGAAAAAGGTAGACAAGAAGGTAGACAAGAAGGTAGGCAAGAAGGTAAGCTAGAAATTGCTAAATCTATGTTAGAGGAAGGAGATTCAATAGAAAAAATTATACGTGTTACTGGCTTATATAAGTCTGATATTCAGTCTATTTAATAATATTTATCTACTTTTTAAGCGATTTTTGTAAAAAGAGTTTGTAAACGTGAGTTTCGGATTATAATATTTTTTAATTTGATAATCAAATATAAAAAATTTAATAAATTTTATTTATAAACAGTTGTATAAGGAATATATTTATGTAAATTATTTTGGTTATCAGGTTTTTATGTTATAAATTCCTTGATAAGATCAAGTAAAATAACCAATGTTTTAGTAAAAATACCAATAAAATATTGTATTAAAAATACTGTAAATCAAATAAATAAATCCCAAACGAACTATGTTAAAAGACAAATTTTTCGTGGTAAATTTTTAATTACTTTAGTTCCTAAATTGACTTTATTTCGGCAAAGGTATAGTTATGGATTAGTCAATCCAATTTTAATGGATTACCTTGAGTTTAGATAGATGTCCATCTACATAAAAAGTATTGTCTCGAATTATAGCAAATACTTGTCTAATGAGTTTATTAGCTACAGCAATCAGTGCTACCTTTCCAGGTTTCCCTCTTTCTTTTAACCTTTCATAAAATGCTTTACAGGACTTATTAAAAGGTATAGCTGACCAAGAAGCGATGTAGAGCAGAGCACGTAATCCAGTGTTCCCATGACGATTGATATGGCCCTTCTTTCTTACAGATGAGCCTGAATGCTCATAAATAGGAGCTAACCCAACGTACTTAGAGAACTGTTTAGCCGTTTGAAAGTGTTTACCCCCACCAGTGGAAACAATAAGTTCCATAGTAGTTCTATCGCCAATCCCTTTAATCGAACGAATGCGTTCATAGAGCTCCTTATAGTTTTCTTGCGTCATACAAAGCATTTCTTCCTCTAATCGTGCTATTTGCTCTTCCAAATAAGCTATATTTTGATTGAGCATTTTTAGTGCTAAAGCATCTACCTTAGGCAATACGTTAAAAGACTCTAGCAAATTATAGCACATGGTAAGTTGCTTCTTGAGTTGAGCAAGAAGTATTTTTTGTTGCTTTAAGGCTTGTATACTTGCTGAAGGCATTTTATAGGGTTTAGGCTCCATCTTTGATCCATACAGCGAAATAAGTTGAGCATCTATCTTATCAGTCTTCGTTACACATAGCATTACTTTAGAAAAGTGTTTGATTTGCTTAGGATTAATAACTGAAACAGATAGGTCAGATTCTAGAAGCATCTCTACTAATAAAGAACCATACTTGCCACTGGCTTCTAACACACAGTGATGCAATGATTTATCAAGTTGACCCAAAAAGATCTCAATGTCAATACGATCATTCTTATATGTACATGTAGTATATCCTTGATCTTTAGGGAAAGCAGCTACAAAACTACTTTTTGCTATATCGATACCTATATATTCCATATTGTTAGATATTTATATTAAATTAAT
>NZ_JBOZWW010000065.1:0-4327 GCF_050864855.1 Candidatus Cardinium hertigii | reverse complement strand
GTACAGCGCATCGCAAGTATGCCGTATTCAACGATTGTACACTTTAAACAATTAAAAAAATCATGCTAAGCACTTTTAATAACTTGCTGGAAAATGGGAAAAATAGTATCTGAAAAATGTTGTCTATCACGTCAATTGATATAATAACTCGGAAGAAAAAACAACCCAAAGCTAGTACAGAAAACAGACCTTAACGTACAATAATTTCCAATATCCAAGGCGACCCCATATAGGAAGTCGTATCCTGCATACTCAGGTTCAAGAACGATGGGGAGCTGGCGTTATTGCTCAGCTATCCAAGGATTTAAGAGCTACTTTTCCAGAAATGAAAGGGTTTAGTCCACAAAATCTGAAATATATGCGCAAGTTTGCTCAAGTATATCATGAAGATGAAATTAGTCAACAAGCTGTTGACCAAATACCCTGGGGACATATTGTAGTCCTAATCTATTCTGGGCTCGATAAAATTCAACAAAAATTTTATATAGAATATACTATTAAAAATGGCTGGTCAAGAAGTAACTTATCTATACAAATATAGACCAATTTATATGAACGTCAGTCAAGGGCCATTACTAATTTTGATAAACAATTATCGCCCCCACACGCCGCTTTAGCCCAGACTACTCTAAAGAATCCTTATTTATTCGACTTTTTAAGTCTTAGTGATGAAGCCCATGAAAGAGAATTAGAAAAAGAGCTAGTTGCACATATTGAAAAATTCCTACTTGAGTTAGGTGAAGGATTTGCTTTCTTAGGTCGTCAATATCATCTTCAAGTTCAAGAACAAGATTTTTATATAGACCTATTATTTTATCATGTCAAGATTCATTCCTTTATAGTTATAGAGTTAAAATCTGGAGACTTCAAGCCTGAATATGTAGGAAAAATGAACTTTTATCTTTCTGCTGTGGATGATTTATTGCGCCACTCAAGTGATAATCCTTCTATTGGATTAATCTTATGTAGATCTAAGGTAGGTGTTTTAGCAGAATACACTCTACGTGATATAAATAAACCTATAGGTCTTTCAACATACAGGCTTACTAAAAACTTGCCTGAAAAATTACAAACAGTGCTTCCAACCATTGAGGAACTAGAAGCAGAACTTGCTAAAGGATTAGATCATATAGAAGACGATTGATCTCACCTTTGGTATTTTAAGAGTAGACTCCAACTGTATTTGTATAAATTATTTTTCAGTTTTTTACAAATTTAATAAAAAATATGGATAGTCTGACTCTAATTTTGCAGATAAAGATTTAGACTACACCCTCTATTAAGCAAATGCTATATTCTTATGACCAGGTATGTAATAATTCCCGATGTATACTATCATATGCCTCTCCCCTCTCCTATCCTAGCTTTTAGGATAGTATTTTTTGTTTTTGATAGTTTTATTTTTTATGTAAGAATATGAAGTAAAAAAATTATATTTTGCCCTATAAGCAATATTAGGTATGTGCATGTCTACAATTGATTCTTGTTTACATATTGCTGGTGTTACCATTAGTCATGATATTATAGAAAACATTTTCGGTATAAAATACGTTTCAGATACTAGTAAGGTACTAATAGCTAAATGCACTACGATAATTATTGGTTTATTAGCAACTATACCAGCAGTCTACCAAACTGACATATTTAAATTATCTAAATTTTCTATCCACTTCTACTCAGCTTTTAACATGCTAGTTGCCCCCCCTTTGGTCTTAATTTTTTTTGGTTTTAGAGGAACTTCCCGTACTTTTTTGATAGGGATGGCTACATGTATACTTATTAAATTCATTTGGATTAAATGGATGATACCGAAAATAGGAGTAAATTTTAATTTTATTTTCTTTATGTCTAATATATTAGCTATGATGGCTGCGCATTATCTACTTCCACAACCACCTGGTAAGGGATTTGTTGGCAGAAATAATTAAAAATAAAACTTTTTTAATTGATTATAAATTTAAAAAAATATTATAATCCAAAACTGATGTTTTTAATAATTGGCAAACACATCTAGTATGGCGTTTCTAATTTATTTCCCTTTTGCTTGGTTATTGGATCTTAACGAAGATGGTAGCACATCGAATCTGAGTGGATACACTTTACGTAGTAAAGTATAGTGTGCTATACTATACCCCCTATAGTGAAATTTTTATATAAACTTTAGGGAAAAAAAGTTTATATAAAATATTGATTTTACGCTTCTAAATGTGCTTCTTGCACTTCATATTCCCAGTTATCTACCATTCTGGTTGATTCATTGAAGTTGATGCCTAATAGTATAATGACTTTTTGTCTGAGTAAGTAGGGTCTATAGTATTGATGCTCTTTGATTTGTGATAAGGCTATTTTCCCACTGGATTTGTACTTAATTTCTATAATATATATGACGGTTTCTAACTCTAGAACGATATCTGCCCTCCCTTGACTAGATAATGCTTCACTGTGCATGTACATTTTTCTACCACCTAGAAAGCCCAACCCTTGCAATAGCATGTGCAGGTTACTATGGAATTGTTTTTCCTGTTTTGTATCAATGTAGTAAGGAAGGGTAGCAAAGGCCGTATTGATACTATCTATAAAAATTTTGATTTTTTTACTGGCTAGTGCATGCCTGATCTTTTCTCTCTCTTGTATAAAATAATCTTTTACGTTTTTCTCTAGGCTATATCTTATACTCCTTTGAAAAGACTCTTCTATTTCTTTATTAGGGAATTTTAGGGTGTATAAACTACTAGCTTCGTCATAACTATCAATGGTTAAATAGCCCGTTTGAAACATCAAAGATTTTAAGCTAATCTCATTTCTACTCCCAGTATACATTAGCTCGTCTCTAGTGGCCTTGATTTGAAGATTGTCCATATTAAGCTCAAATCTATCAGGGTCTGTTAACATCTGGTTAATAAGTATAGTCGGGCTACCTGATTCATACCAGTAGTTTTCTAATTCACCATTGTTCAAAAACTTTAATGTAGACCAGGGATTATATACACTCACGCCATCTTTATGGAATTTATAACCATTGTAATAAGTGGCCATACGGTCCATAACTTCTAAATCACTGATTTGTTTACTTTCTTTTTCACTCCATTTTTTAGCAATAGCTTCTAAATTTTCTGAGAATATGGTTTTTATTTCTTGTTGCGTATAACCAAACATAGCATCAGCAGATGCATCAATGGTGATGTCATTTAAATGATTGGCCCCTGAAAATACATCAGATAAACTAAATTTGCTTACCCCAGTGATAAAAGTGAATTGAAAATGTTTATTCAGTGATTTTAAAGTCATAAAAAAATCTTTCATGACTTTGATATTGGCTGTTTCAAGGTCGGAGCCTTTCGTTAGATTCACAATTGGTGCATCGTACTCGTCTATAAGGACTACTATATTGCATTCATAACTATTACTAAGTTTTGACAGTGCTTCCACTAGATTTTCTAGTCCATCTTGTATATCTGAGATCTGTATAGTTACACCATACGAGCGCGCAATTTTATCTAATTTACTTCTTAAACTGTTTTCCAAACAGTTCGGATTGTGGTTTATGCCTGAAAAATCTATTTTTATGATAGGATATTTCTTCCAATTATATCCATTTTCTGGCTTACCTATATGACAATTTTTAAAAACTTCTTGTTCTCCGCTACATATAGTATCCAGTGTATCAATAAATAGTGATTTCCCAAATCTCCTAGGACGAGCTATGAAGATAGGATTTCTCTTTTCAATCAACTCTTGTGCATACCGAGTTTTATCTACATAATAGCCTGTTTCAATCACTGATTTAACATCTGAATACCCAATAGGTAGTGCATGTATCTTACGCATAGCTTATTTTTTTCTATTTCGTTTCTTTGGGAACCATCCTGATTCAATTTTACAGCTTTTTAAGCTAAGTTTTGTAGATACAGTCTATTTTATTTATCCTGATCTTATTGTAATCTGATTAAATGTATTGGTTCATTTATATATCCATAAAGTAATTTTAGAACATTTTTGTAAATATATATTACAAATATTGTATATTTAAGATCAAAATTTGATTAATAAAATACAAAAATGTCCATAAATAGATAATGAAAAACCAAGAAATTTTACTATGAGACCGTTGCGATAGATAGTTATTGTAATTTTTGATAAGGTTGTAGTTGTATTTTTAGTAGTTTTTATGTTAAGGATGCATAAATTTAGTTATTTAGTGATTTTCAAGTTAATCTTTGTATATTTTAGATATACCATCCCCCTAAAAACCCTTTAAAATGATATTTGGAGCTCTATATAAATTATAGGCTATAGATTCCATAACATGTTGCGTATGCGTTTTATC
>NZ_JBOZWW010000066.1:0-4393 GCF_050864855.1 Candidatus Cardinium hertigii | reverse complement strand
GACCAGTTAATCAAATTATTGATTTGATCAAAAAACGTATGCTTGCATTTACGCCGACTAGCTGATATATCTGATAAACTTAACTGACCACTTACTTTTATTGACATAACAATATCATAAATTTTTTACTACACAACCTAAACAATAATTACAAGTTAAGCTTTTAATAAAATTAACAATTACTTTTTTATCCTAAAATCTAAAAACCTATTGCAATGGCCTCATTAAATAAGATTATCGTAATTAAAGAGCTGGAATAAGGTCGCTCGGATCTGTCGCGTCTATAGTTAATTTTTTGTAGGCCTGTCCTTTGTCCTAAATTTTAGGTACTATGCGCCCATAAGTTTAGCAAAGTTCTCAAAAGTAGATACCTGTTTTTTAGCTCCGATTATCTATTTCTATAGAATTTATACAATAGACTGAATATCATACTTAGATAAACCGGTAAATAACATTACTTTTTCCACTTGAAATCCATCTTCAAGCATAGCCCTAGCTATAGAAATCGCTTTCTCCTTTTCTCCCTTTTTTTCGCCTATTCGGATTCCCTCTAGCTTACCTTTTTCTTGTCCTATTAGGATTCCTTTTTCTTTACTTTGTTTTTTAGATAGTTTAAGTTCTTCTTGAAACTTTTTTTCTACATAATCAAACTTTTTTCAAATTGTTCTTTTAGTTCAAAGCTAGGAATATATTTAATACTCTTACGCAATCTATCCATAACCCTATAATCAGCGAAACTATAATAGCCATGGTATTGCCTTTCGGAAATAATTAAATGATCCATAACGTGGATATCTAATATTCTACCTACTTGAATCATTCGATCTGTAGCATCCAGGTCATAATCGGAAGGTTCCATTTCACCAAAGGGGTGGTTGTGAATCATAATGATACTGGCTGCCTTCTTTTGAGAAGGGAAACTCATGATCTCCTTAGGATCTACTGACGTAAAATAAGCACTACCTACACTAACTAGTTCGATATTTACAATAAGATTCCGTATGCTTAAGGCTATCACCCATAAATGCTCTTTGCTTAAATCTGGTTTATCTTTTCTTTTCAGTACCTTAAGCATCACATTATAGGCATCAACCGCATCGTGAATCGCTATTTTATCTTGGTTGCTTAAATAAATTAGCATGATATTAGCCTATTTAAGTAATAATTGCAATTCATACATCAGGTTATCTCATTTAATGCTTCTTCTATGTATTCATCAATAACATGAGGCCGTTGCAATAGAAAATCACAAAGAATATTTTAGCTATTATTGCATATATTTTCAGTAAAATTCTGGATTTTTATGTCTTTTATAGGACATAAAACAACAATTACATAGCTATTTTTTTGTTTTTAGTACACTCTACTTTTCTATTGCAACGGTCTCGAAATATCATAGAATGGCGTATCAATATGTGAGAGAACCTTTGCGATTTGAGGATTCAGATCACTTTTTTCTTCCCATTTGATCTATTCATTTTAATTTTATGAAAACATACTTTTGAGAAACAAAACTAGTTTTTTTCTGTCCTATTTTTTGAGTCCACTATACAGAATATTATTTTATCAGTATATATAGTAGTTTTATTTGAATAATTTTTGTATACTTGAAGAGTTGATTAATAACATAAATAAAGTTAGATGTGTTTTACAAAAAATTAATACATTTATAATTTATATAAGTCTTTTTTAACGTAAAATCTATTATAATTATGGTAAAAAAATTATTTTACATATTAAATATATTTGCTTGCACCGAGCTCATTTCTTGCAATAGTATGAATGTGAATAAAATGCATCAGGAAGAAAAAACTATTAGTAAATCGGATGAAAAAGAAAGTACTGATGAATCGGGTGAGTTAACCCCAGGTACTAGTAAAGAGAGTAAGGAAGAAGCACCTACAAGTAAAAGAAAAAAAAGACAAAAAAAAGATGATAAAAAAAGACCAACAAAGGACAAAACTACTGGTGTAAAAAATTTAAGAGAAAAGTGCGTGGAAAAACTTAACGATTTAATTAAAAAAGAATTAGGATCTACATTGCCTGAAAATTATACAAATTTTTTGATTGATAATGAGCAAAATAAATTTGGAAAAGAAGATTTAAATATTGATCCAATTTGTATTTTTTCTTTTCAAACTCCTAAAGATGAAAAATATGTGAACCCTGTAGTAGAAAGTGAAATTGAGAGGTATAAAAGCCTTTCTTACGCTTTTCCGACAGATAAAGTAGGAATAGGACAAGGGAAAATACAGGCTCCTTTTTGTATAGCTTCGTATTCTGAGATTTATGATAATGATAATGATAATGATGAAACCATGGTTCGTTACTATATAGATCTGAAATTTGATCATAGAAGCATTCCTTTAAAGGTCCATAGAGTACGTAATAATGCATTAGAATCAATTCATGTTTATAGTATGAATGATTTTATAAAATACTGTAAAGAACAAAGTCCTAGACTTTTAGATTCTATAGGACATATAGAATCTAAAAGTTCTAAAACTTAGAGTATTTTGTTATAAGTGTTATTACTTACTTATACATAAGTATAAAATATAAAAAATATTTATGAGTGACAATAATTTTTATTTTAAACTTAATTTAAGTAAACTACTACTTTTTTTAAAATTAAAGATCTATAATAGATCAAGTTTTTTGGTTCTATCTCTTTATTTTATATTTTTTCTTGGTTGTAGATCCGGAATACAATATAATTCATTTCCTGCAATAGACACAAAAGTAGAAAAAATAAATAATAGTCTAAATGGTTATCGCCTATCTTATAAGGATATAATAGCACCTTACTTGCATGATGCTATATTAAAAGGATTTTTACATAATTCTCCAAATCGTCAAAGATACAATTTAGAAGCAAATAATAATCTAGAAGAAGGTTTAGGGTATATATTTTTTAATACTTTAAGGGCTAAGATGAGTGTAGCTGGTCTTCGACTTTATAAGAATTTAAATCTTTGGCAAGGTCGTGATAATGATCAAGGATATCGTTGCCCAAGACCATGGAAATATATGAATAGAGAAATAGGTGGGGTAAATTATGGAGTATTTTATTTGGACTGTGTACAAATGGGTGAATACTACAAGATTGATTCAAATAATCCTATTAGAAATTATGATTATATAAATAATGAAGGTAAAAATTATGCTAAGGCTCCATATATGAAAGTGTATTATAATACTCATACTAATGGTAACGATATAGAAGAAAGAAGCAGTAGTTTTAAGTTACATATTGATCATTTAATGAAAGATAATTTATATTTAATAGAACTTCCTGATAAATTACATCAATTAAAAACAAAACATTTAGATCCATTTATTCTTTTGAGAGAAGAAATTAATAGAATATCAGTATCTGTTAATAATTATTGGAAAACAAGAGAAGATTATATAAGTGCAATGGATAATGATTTTAGTAATTGTAGATGTGGAAACCAATTTGAACCTCCTACAAATCAATTAATAGCCAATCATCAACATAACCATGATTGGAAAAATAATTGGATTGCTAAAATGAACAGAAGCAATGTCGTTACATTGATAGCTTAGGTGTGGACTCTGTCTAGTGTGGTAGAGCCTGTAAATTATTTGGATCTGTCGCATATGTTTTAAAAAACGGTTAAATTGGGAGTTTAGTTTGAGATTTTGGTTAGATGTTTAGTATCATGCCCAGATTATTGCCATCTTTTAAAGGATTTTTCTCATCACCGGATTTAATCCTTCTATTTGTGTACATGAAATGCCGATTTTCATTAATCTATAGAGATCTACAAGAGATTATGCATATCAGAGGCGCAAAGATTGATCATTCCACTTTAAAAAGATGGGTTATTAAGTTTGTTCCCCTCATAGATCAAGAAGTTAGAAAAAGGAAACAGGGTCCTAGGCAAAATCGTGCGTGTAGGGTCGAGCAATGGCGCGGTAGTTTTACCCCGGTTTCCATCACCCGCCTCGTCAAACGCAGCATACAGATTTCCCGTACTAAGGGTATTTGGGGTCACGTCAGGAAACGGAAAATAAAGCACGCTAAGGATTTTGTAGTGTTCTTAGTGGCCTAAATTTACCTGGACTGATCTTTCCTCTTCTAGGCCAAATATAATCTCCTGTTAGATTAATATGCTCCCATCCTAGTGGCGATAAATATTGATAAAGTGTATCATCTATCATCTTTTTTTTATAACGTAGTGCCTCTGTGGCCCTTTGCAAATAGACGGTGTTCCATAGTACAATTGCGGCAGTGATGAGATTAAGACCACTTGATCGATAGCGTTGATTATCAAATTTTCTATCCCTTATTTCACCAAGTCTATAGAAAAAAACCGTTCTGGCCAGCGCATTTCTCGCTTCGCCTTTATTCAAAGCGACCTGTACC
>NZ_JBOZWW010000067.1:0-4654 GCF_050864855.1 Candidatus Cardinium hertigii | reverse complement strand
ATTTAATAAATAGATTGAAAATGATCCTATAGTTTGAAACAAAAATCTAATAAACTTAAAAATAAGTTACAAACTTAAATGCAGAGAGCTATAACCAAGCGATCCATCATTGAAACCATTATCGATCAGCTTAAAAATGTTAGTCCAATAGAACATTCCAGACATAGAAGTATACTTAATTTCTTTGTCAATTTGATAGCTGGAATTACAGCTTATGGGACAAAAAAAACCCTTCTATAACTAATATATATACAACTGGTTTACAATAAGTCTAATCCAGAATTGACGTTAATAAATACCTCTGGTTGTATGACAAAAGCTAATTTGTTATCAAAGGTTAAAGCGCTATTTAGGCCTATTATAGAGATACAGTATGCTAATGAGAAAAAAATAGGCGGACTACTAGTTCTAAAGTTTCTGCTTGCTCTAGTATATTGTATACTGGCAGGTATTAAAGATACATTGCTGATTACAGCGCATTCTTCTAGTGCAGAAGTGATCCCTATTATCAAGGGGGCTATTATTTTTCCACTTTCTATAGTGGTTGTTATATTTTATACCAAATTAGATAATCACTTTAAGCAATCAACCCTATTTTATAGCACAATTCTTTTCTTCTTATGCTGCATTCTACTATACTGCTTTTTGTTATATCCAAATGCATATAAGGGAAGTCCTAATATTATAGCAGACCGACTAACCATTTATTCGGATGGAAAACATCTCCATTGGATCGCTATATTTCGTCACTGGATACACGTATTGTTTTTTATTATAGCAGAACTTTGGGGTCAGGTAGTACTAATGGTATTATACTGGAATTTTGCAAATAGTATTTGTACTGTAGATGAAGGTAAAAAGTATTATGGAATACTAATTGCTGCAGGAGATTTACCTTTAATTATTACTGCACAACTTATTCAGGTTTTGCTAAAAAAGAACGTCCCCTTCTTATTAACGGTTCAATCTTTAGCACGGTATATAGTTGTTTTATGTGTATTAATACTTTTTACCTATTGGTGGGTAAATAAGACTATAAACAAGAACCCGGGTAACGTTTATCATTCAAGGGCAGTTTCTACAAAAATTAGGCTATCTCTAAGAGAAAGTTTTCATTATATCATATGCTCAAAATATTTGACACATCTAGCCATGATGGTAATATCTTGCGCATTTTCTGTTAATCTTATGGAAGCAACTTGGAAATCGTATATTAAAGATGTGTTTCCTAAATCAATAGATTATCAAAATTTTTCATCATCAGTAGCATTCTGGTCAGGTATTTTTGCATTAGCCACTTCTCTGTTTCTTACTAGGGGATTTATTGAAAAGTTTGGTTGGGGCAAAGCTATAAAAATAGTACCCATAAGTATAGCTATTATGGGGTGTTCATTTTTTTTAATGAGTTATGCTAAAAACAGTGTTCCATTCTTACAAAATAGTATAGGAACTAGTTTTGCCAGGTATATTGCATGGTGGGGTGGTGTGCAAAGCATAGTTATTAGGGTCGTAAAATATGCTTTTTTTGACAAAACCATACAAATAGCTTACATTCCCCTTGCTCCAAGTATTAAGGTCAAGGGGAAGACTGCTGTAGATATCTTAGGTTCTAATATAGGAAAAGCAGGATCAGCTTGGATACAAATTGGTCTACTTGAATTGTTCAATACGAATAGCCTTCAAAATATTTCATTAATCTTATTTATGCTTTTACTTATAATCAGTATTTGCTGGTATAAATCTATTAATTATGTAGATCATCATTTAACCACTTCTACCAGATAAAAAGATTAGTCGTCCAGCAGATCTCTTAGCTCGAACAACGCTACAAGAAAAATAAGGCATCAGCCATTTTAACCATTTTATACTTAATAAAAAGTGATAATTTTATCGTAAATATCCCATAATTTTATTATGTATAATTTACCTCTAAAAAACAAAACCTACTTAGTAAAATGCGTCAAAAAGTTTGTATGGTAGGGTTAGGGTATGTAGGATTTCCTACAGCTTGTGTGATAGCTAATGCAGGCTATTCAGTACTCGGTGTAGATATTAATGAAAAGATTATATCAAACATTTATGAAGGTAACTATATGGCTTGGGAGCCCCAATTAAAGGATCTATCTATAAAACAGATAGATAGTGGTAATCTTAGGCTATCAACAAAAATTGAATCTTCTGATATCTATATCATCACTGTACAAACACCATTAGATAGAGACAATAAACCCAATATTTTTTATGTGCGTTCAGCCATTGAAACGATTCAACCACACCTTAAAAATGGTGACCTCGTACTCATTGAATCGACATGTCCTATAGGTACAACTGAAACGATTGCCAAAGCGGTTCGAGGTACTTATGCTAGTGGTATATGTTTAGCCTATTGTCCGGAAAGAGTATTACCAGGTAATATTGTTGATGAATTAATCTGTAACAGTAGAATAGTGGGAGGAGTAGATAAGGAATCTGGTATGCAAGCTGCTAACTTTTATGATTCATTTGTACGCGGAGAAGTCGAAATTACGGATGCTAGAACCGCAGAAGCAGTAAAACTTATAGAAAACAGCTATCGTGACATCAATATTGCATATGCCAATGAGTTATCTATGCTTGCTGATCAGGTTAATCTAAATATACATACATTAATTAGGCTAGCCAACAAACACCCACGTGTAAATATCTTACAACCTGGACCAGGCGTTGGTGGCCATTGCATAGCCATAGATCCATACTTTTTAGCTAGTGCAGCACCTGAATTTTCTACACTTATTTTAAAAGCACGGGAAGTTAATATCCATAAAACCAATTGGGTCATTCAAAAAATAAACAAGCAGGCTCAAGAAAATAATGTTAAAACCATCGCTTGCTTAGGCATGTCGTATAAAGCTAATGTATCTGACACACGAGAATCATCTGCTATAAAAATAATTGATTCCCTAAAAAAAGACTTTAATATTATGGCTATTGATCCCTACGTTAACGGTATAGTACCGATAAATGATATCCTAATAGAAGCAGATATGATCGTGCGTTTAGTTGCCCACGATATATTTTTAGATATCCCTAATCATTTATTAGAAAAAAAGATTTTTCTTGATTTTACTGGAGTGTTGCCAAAATGAAAACGATAATGACCGTAATAGGCACCAGACCTGAGGCAATAAAGCTCGCGCCTATTATTAGCGCCCTTGAAAATAAAAAATGTTTTCACCATAAAATATGTATAACCAGACAACATACCTCTTTACTGGACATATTACTTGAAAATATGCATATCAAAGCCAGTTATCAATTTGAACCAATAGAAAGTGATGGGGATCTTACTCAAAGTGCTACAATGATGTTATCACAGTTGGGTAATATTTTAAAAAAATTAAGACCAGATTTAATAATGGTTCAAGGGGATACCACAACGGCTTTTATAGCAGCACTTGCTGGATTTTATGCGGGTATATCCGTGGCACATGTAGAGGCAGGTTTGCGTACAGGTAATCTATATACCCCTTGGCCCGAAGAAATGCATAGATGCTTTATAGATAAAGTTAGTTCCTTTTTTTTTGCGCCAACCCATCAAGCAAATATTAATCTTATTAAAGAAGGCGTTTCAATCGATAAAATTTGGGTGGTAGGTAACACCTCTATTGATGCTATAAGGCTTATATACAACAAAGTAGATCAATCAAATATTAACTATAAAGTACCATTTATATTGGTTACCATTCACAGAAGGGAAAATCATGGTAGAGTATTAAAAGAAATTTGTAGTGGTTTGTCTATACTTGCCAAACAATTTCCAAAAATTAAAATTGTATTTTGTTTACATCCAAATCCTTCTATAATGGATCCTGTAAAAGCGATACTAGCAAGTATGGATAACATTGATTGTATTCCACCAGTAGACCATATTACATTTATTAAATTGCTAAAAGAATGTAGATTTGTAATCACAGATTCTGGTGGTATACAAGAAGAAGTAACATTTATTGGGAAGCCCATACTGGTCATTAGATACATAACAGAAAGACCAGAGGTTATTGAATCTGGTACAGGCATATTAGTAGGAACAAGCAAAGAAAATATTATTAAAACTGCCAGTAGATTACTCAATGATCCAACTTTATTGACCAGCATGTCAAAAGTACATTTCCCCTATGGAGATGGCTATGCAGCACAAAAAATTGTGCATATCTTGGAACAAGCACTCAAAAAATAAAGTAGATGAACCCATCAGGTATTCTATTCTTTGCAGACCGTCTTCCTCCATTGATTGGAGGCATGGAAATACATGCCAAATATTTTATAGAATATTTTGATAATCATTATAAATTTCCCATCCTTGGCATAGTTACAAAAAATTCCATAGGACAAGATTATATTGTTTTAAAGGGTAATAACCGATTGATACATTTAGATGAACTAAGACATTTATTTAGTCGGTCCTGAAATACTGTATAATTATTTGTTAATCAGCAAATAAATGGTTAAATTTGTATTGGTTAATAACCAGTTTTAGAGTTGTTTTGTATAAAAAGCTTGCAAAATAAGGATGAAATCTAAGAAAATAAATAATAGCCTTGAGCGTTTGTTTGAGCAACGCTTATCTAGTTTTCTTAACCCGAAACATCCTTTATTCCAGTTATCTGATTCGATT
>NZ_JBOZWW010000037.1:0-4771 GCF_050864855.1 Candidatus Cardinium hertigii | reverse complement strand
AATCGAATCAGATAACTGGAATAAAGGATGTTTCGGGTTAAGAAAACTAGATAAGCGTTGCTCAAACAAACGCTCAAGGCTATTATTTATTTTCTTAGATTTCATCCTTATTTTGCAAGCTTTTTATACAAAACAACTCTAAAACTGGTTATTAACCAATACAAATTTAACCATTTATTTGCTGATTAACAAATAATTATACAGTATTTCAGGACCGACTAAGTACTTGACTATTTTTTGTGCTTCCCGTTTTGTTCCCTATAAACATCATGCTGTAATGATAGATTTGGTACATGAATTGGTAAGGAGAGGCCTTAATTTTAGATTAAGACTGGCAGGAGAGGGTCCTTTGTTGGAAACAATAAAAAATCAAGTAGCCAAGTATCAACTTACTAATGTTGTAAAGTTTCTTGGTAGACTAGACCATGAAAAAACATGTCAAGAAATTGCAGATGCAAGTATGTACATGCAGTTAAGTAGTGATCACCTAACAAAGGTTCGGGGTGGTTCATACATTCATGCAGAAGGCATGGGTCGTTCTATTTTGGAAGCGTTAACAGCTGGTACTTTTGTAGTAGCCGGTAAAGGTGGCGCCTTACCAGAAGTAGTTGCGCCACCATATGGCTTACTGATTAAGATAGATGATTTCCACACAATGGTAGATCAAGTGGCAGATATTTTAAAAATGCCTTTAGTAAAAAGACCTATAGGTGATAGATTTTGTTGGTCAAAGGTATTCAAAGGTTATGAAGCCTTATTTGATGATATGGAATGAAGTTATTATTGGTTACAGAGAAACTTAGTCCAAGTATAACCCATCGAGATGGTGGTACTAGGTTAGTAGATACTTTAATAAGCGGGTTTAAGGGTGCTATACGTACCATGCAATTCAGTGGGCAGCCTCATGCAAAAGCAACTTGGCAGTTTGATTACCCTATATGTTGCCATAATCGTTTTGAGCAAAGAATTAATAATGCTGCGTTTGTGGCTGGAAAAGTAAAAGCCGTTGCGCAACAATTTACACACATAGCTTTTGTTCATATATCCATGCAATTCGGTTTTGGGGATATGCCATTGGCAGCAAACATAGAAACTTGGACTTTTCCTATGTTGCTTACGCCATCCTATCAACTATCTGGAGAAAAAGTACCCACTAAGTATACAGAGCTAGAACGCTTAGCCTTAGCCCATACGAAACATATTTTAACCCCAAGTTACTTGGAAAAAAAGCAATTAATAGAGTTTTATAGGGTTCCAGCAAAAAAAATTCATGTAGTACCAAGAGGAGTAGATACAAAGTATCTACTCCCTAAGATTCGTTCTTGTAAGCATGCACCAATATTCTGTAGTGTAGCCAGTATAAAACCTCAAAAGAATACATTGGCTTTAATAAACTTGTTCGCCAAAATTAGCAATAAGTTTCCTGGGGCTAAACTAAATATTATTGGCCCAGTACAGAATCAATCATATTACCATATAGTTAAAAAAGAAATTAAAAAATTAGGCTTGAGTGATACGATACAATTAACAGGGTATATAGATCCAAAAACCCTTTCTGTGGCTATCCAAGATGCCCATATTCATATTCTTACCTCACATTGCGAGACGTTTGGTCGCTCGATTTTTGAAACACTTGCTTCCGGTATACCTAATATTATAATGGCTAAAAATAATGCTGCAGCTGATTTTTTATCAAATTTACCTTATGCAAGGTTTGTAAATAACGATCAAGAAGTGTTAGATGCTATTCCACAAATGGTTGATCATCTTGCTAAACTATCAGAAATGTCACTTGAAATTGGTAAACTATACAGCTTAAAAATGGTTGACAGGTTACTTGTAACAAAAATGCGTCATGAATCATCTATAGCTATAAGTGACTTTGATGGCACACTGTTTCACAAAGAAAACGCCAAAATGACTACAAAATGTATGTCAATATTTAACCGGTTTACCACAAAAATTATATGTAGTGCACGTTCACTAGATGATTTAATAAACCATATTAAAATTTATAACTTAAAGCCAGATTGGATTATAGCCTATAGTGGTGCTGTCATAGCTGATGGTCAAGGTACTATATTGTCTATTACGCCTATAGATTGGGAAAACATTAAAAAAATAGAAGCTATGGTGGCAGAAACCAAGCAAATAATGATAGCTGGAAAAGTTGTACAACTATCTATGCCAGCAAGTTTACTATCTAATATCTTTGATTTAAATGTGGAAATTTATCAAGAAACCGCTTTTATATCCAATTGGCAGTCTTCAAAACTACGTGCTATTCACAAACTTTTAACGCATATCAACTGGTCTGGAACTGTTGCCGCATTTGGAGATAGTAAATATGATAAAGAATTTGTAAATTTTTTTGATGGACAAATTGTTCAAGTCAATAACAATGATTAAGGATATAACGCAAATCAAGAAATCCGATGCAAAATTCATATTATAAAGGCTATTGGTTGGTGACAAACCGTTGTAACTTAAGATGCAGTTACTGTGTACTTGAAGATGCACCTCATCAAATCAAAGCAGAACTCACCTTAGAAGGTAAAAAAGAGTTAATTTATCATTTGTACCATAAACTTAAATTTCGTCGTCTTACACTATCTGGAGGAGAAGTCATTATCTTTGGTAAACATCCCCCTAAGGAATGTATTGAACTATTTCGTTATATCAGAACATTTCGATCAGAAGATCCTACTAAGAATTTAAGCATAGAACTTTATACGAATGGCACTTTTTTAGACGAAAATGTTGTAAGTGAAATGAAAGGTGTAGTAGATGTAGTTGCTGTTACCATTGATAGCACGGAAGATCAGTTTTTAACGGAAATTGGCAGAAACTTTGGTAAATATAAAGCATATTATAAAAACATTATGAACAAATCGAGTCTAGTTTCAAAAGCTGGTATTGAGTTAAAATTTCATAGTGTAATTAGTACAAAAAATTATCTATTGCTACCCAATCAACTCAAAGATATCCTTGATGCGCTAGAACAGGATGGCGGTAGCTTATCTTGCTGGAAGTTTTATCAGTATATGTCATATGATCACTATGAAAAGGATCAAGCGCATGCTATCTCAAACCAGATGTACAATGAGTTTAAGGAAAATGCTATGAAAAGCTTGAAGGGGAAAAATATAACGTTGCACTTTAAGGATAATAAAGAAATGAACGATTCACTGTTTAATATTTTATCTTATGGCAACGCACAATATATGCGAGACAATGATACATGGTCCACTAGCAAACGTACCAACGATTTGCGTACTTACCAATCAATGTCAGATTTATTCCAAAAACACGATATCAATGAGGAACGGTTTCGTAAGTTTCATCAGATCACTTTATAAGCTATATGATCGTAACCATTGATATTGATTGGGCCTGTGAGCCAGCAATAGAAGAAGTTTTATCTTTTTTGGAAGATAAAAAAATTATGCCTACCGTCTTTAGTACACATAATTCACCTATAATAGAACAAATTATGGATAAAATTGACGTAGGGCTTCATCCATATTTTGGTTTTAATTCCTCACATGGCTCGACCATTACAGAGGTGGTAAAATATGTTACAGGATTGCCCCATAATCTTGCAGCTTTCCGCTGCCATCGGTTTGCTATATGTAATGCATCTAAGCAAGCTATGGTAGAAGCAGGCATGCTGCTATCTTCAAATGTATGCACAGATCTAGAAATTATTGCTCCATTTAGGGATAGATCTGGACTGATTGAAGTGCCTATCTTCTTAGAAGATGGTGGATACCTCTTGCGGAAGCACCCTATAAAACTAGATAAAAAGTTGGAAAATCTTATCCTCCTCCAAGAAATAAAAGTGCTGAGTATCGATCCTATGCATTTTGCTTTAAATACACCTAATTTTTCCTATATGCATGCTATCAAACAATCAATCAGTCGAGAAGCATGGAGAAATATGACGCGTGCCACACTGAATAAGCTTAAGTGGCATCAATACGGCATTAGAAGTCTAATCATTGAACTATTACAAATAGCACCAATAACCTCATCGTTAAGAACATTAATGAATACGCGTTAAAAGTGCATAATCTTTTATAACATCTGCTTTGATAACAAAATTAAAGCGATCTATCTCTAGACAACGAAAAAAATCTTCTTTAGGATATTGATACTGGTCTGTAGAAAAAAAATATTTCCCTGAGCCTTGTTGAAGGATAGGTATAAATCTATCTATTTTTAGTTTTTTTCGGCCAATCAGTTTTTTAAGATATATCGCACAAAGATTATCTTCTAAAGACGGTTTGGTTCCCTCATGACCCATAGGTATTATTATAACCTCTACATTTTTCATATTTTTAATGTATTGAGCCGTGGAAGAAGCATTAATAAAACCCGCAGCAAGTAATATATCTGATTGACCAGCAAGCAGAATGCCGTTTGCACCTGCCTCTGTTCTATGTAGCACATGTCTACCAGATATGATAACATCTTCTGTTCGTGTTGGAGAGTTAGGAATATGGTAACCTAAGTCTACGCCTTTCTCCGCTTTTCCGATTAATAGAGTCTTTCTTTTTAAGTGTGTAAATATTTTTTAAGATTTGTAAATTTTGTATTAAATACATTAATTTTTATTCTTTAAAAGTATGAAAAAGAAAGTAAGTTCTCAAGATGGTATAAGCAAAGCGATAGATTTATTAGTAGAATCAGGAGTAGATTTATCGACCCTTTTTGAGAAAGGAGGATTACTCAAAGAACTAAGTAAACGTCTTATAGAAAAAGCCTTAGA
>NZ_JBOZWW010000031.1:0-4930 GCF_050864855.1 Candidatus Cardinium hertigii | reverse complement strand
AGCGCATCGCAAGTATGCCGTATTCAACGATTGTACACTTTAAACAATTAAAAAAATCATGCTAAGCACTTTTAATAACTTGCTGGAAAATGGGAAAAATAGTATCTGAAAAATGTTGTCTATCACGTCAATTGATATAATAACTCGGAAGAAAAAACAACCCAAAGCTAGTACAGAAAACAGACCTTAACGTACAATAATTTCCAATATCCAAGGCGACCCCTATAACGTTTATAACTGGCAGGATTATGCTTTTTCTCCGAAGGGTTTCGATCAACGAGCTGGCCAGAATGATCCCTTTGTCTGTCTGAAGGGCCAATTCAGACAAGCTATCCAATGATTCTCTATAGTGACTCATCGTGAAAGGCTTAAATCCAAAAGTAACTTGCAATTCAATCAAGTGCTCCCTTCTTGTCTGTTCGCGTTTACCATACACATTCCAATTTTCTTCTGAAATATTCAGTTGAGATGCAACTATTTGCAATAAGGGGTTAGATGGACGCTCACTAACTCCCAGAATAATTCCAGGAAATCTTAATTAGTCGGTCCTGAAATACTGTATAATTATTTGCTGATTAACAAATAATTATACAGTATTTCAGGACCGACTAATTACTATTAGGATTTATAGATCCGTTTTGTCCTGCTTCTATACCCGGTTGTACGAACACTTGATTATCGGATGAAATTGAGTTGTTTAACAGATCTATAGTATCGTTAGATCCGTATTGGACAGTCTGCAAATATAAATATATTTATCATACTGTCCAAATTTTTATGATTCTGTATAGTTTTTTGTGCCGCATTTATCTTAAGAAACACTTAGATTATATCTTTTCGTTAAAACTTTAATGAGAATTGTTTGGGTAAATTTAGATACGGGGAATTATTGTATTTATAGGAAGTGTTTATTTATTCCCAATTGTTGAGAATATTTTTACTACAAATTTTAACTAAAAACGTAAAAAAAGAATGTATTATACATTTTATAAAAAATATTATTGAAAACAGAAAAGTTACTGGATATATTCTTTTTTATTCTTAAAATCTCGTACCAGAGCATCTAATGTTATAAAAAGATGCTGTTTATCCTTATCATCCATCTTAGCTATTTCCTGCATTCTAATGATCATATCTTTATCCAATTCAATATCTGAATTTCCTGTTAAATAGTCTAAAGACACTTCAAGAGCTTGTGCTATTTTAACGGCCATCTCTATAGTAGGTCTTACCTCACCACGCTCATACCTACCATAAGCATCTCCATTAATACCTATCTTTTTGCCTAAATCTGATTGAGACAACTTTTTTCTTTTTCTTACTAAGGTCAATCGCTCTCCAAAACTCATTTTTATTGGATTTAATAGATATAAATTATGCGGTTAATAAATATACACACAAAAAATACTTGATAAAAACGGAATATTATTGCATAATACATACATATTTAATAGTTTTAATACAATTATGTAGTATTTATATCTATTCAATAGAACTAATCTAATGTCCATATTCATTGATAAAACAGCCCGCCGAATAAAAATTCAGAAATTATACCGGTCTGGTAAATACGTTCCAATCATTCGTCTGGAAGGCAAATGGATAACAAAGATAGGATTGAAAATAGGAGAAATAGTAACCATTAATATTAGAGAGAGATTACTAATCATAGAACCTACAGAAAAAAATATGAATGAGGTAATCAGATATAAAAGTCACTTGAGCACAGTTAAAAAAACGCTAAAAGAAATTTCAAAAGAACTTGAAAATATATAAAAATACTTACATAGATTTAACACCTTTATTTCCACGAATTAGTATATCGGTATATATGCCTTTTGTTTGAAACAACAAAAAATAAACCAACTTATTAATTTGATAATAAAAATAATACATGAATCAAGCATTAAATATAGATAACTTTTATCTATTTGGTAGTCTATTTGGTAGTCTATTTGGTAGTCTATTTGGTAGTCAGATATATATTATTGGTAGTCTATTTGGTAGTCAGATATATATTATTGGTAGTCTATTTGGTAGTCAGATATATATTATTGGTAGTCTATTTGGTAGTCTATTTGGTAGTCAGACTAGTAAATTCATTTCTTTACTAGAAATCGTTATTTTGAAAGAAAAATTGTATAAATTTTCAATTTAATATATAACTGATAATCAATTTATAAAAATGCTCAATATTAAAATTCATACTAAAAAATAAAGTTCATTAAATTTTAATAATCTTTATCTATTTAGTAGTCTATTTGGTAGTCTATTTGGTAGTCAACTGCTCTTATTATAGTTATAGTTATTATTAAATAATAAAAAACAACTACAACTAGCGGGAGGTGTTAGATTTATAATCCGATCAAAAAATTATTTCAATACTTGCCAATTTGTTATTTATAGTTTAAGTTTACGTAGTTGTTTTTTATATAATTTGAACCATATTGAAACTTAATTTTAGATGCATCCAAAAATGTTAGCTATAGAAGCAGCCGATATATTTGGCGTTAGTGTACAGGCTATCCATAAACAACTCAAGTCTAAAAAATTAGCCTACCATAAGCTTCGAAATAGGGTTTATTTTGAATACGAAACGGCTATAAAAATTTTTGCGCCATATAAACAACCTTGTAAAGTTGTTGTATTTGTTTTGGTAAAGGGTGGTGTCGGAAAGTCAACTTTGTGTCGGGAAACCGCTATACGTGCAACCTTAATGGGAAAAAAAGTTTTAGTTATTGAAATTGATCACCAAGGAAATTTGACCAAGTCTTTTGGTATTAATGCTAGTGATTATCCTGTTTTGATTGATTTGTTGGATGATAGTTTAATTAAGGTGGCGGATGCTACTGTTAATGTGTTACCTGGATTAGATATTTTACCGAGTCGTTATGACAACTCTGTGCTTGATAATTTTATTATGTTAAAGCAAGTTCCTCTGCAAAGAGTACTCAAATCAAAAGTTGATCCTTTACGTTCGGCCTATGATTTAATTTTAATAGATTGTCCACCTTCTTTAGGTCAATCTATTTCTGCTGCTGTTCTTACATCTGATATGGTTGTTCTTCCTACCACCCCTTGTGATTTTAGTGATTCTGGTATTGATATTACGGTTAATGAGATTAGCCGTATGTGTAACGACCACGATATGTCTACGATTCCAATGAAAATTATTTTGAATCAGTTTGATAATAGAGAGAAAGATTCACGGGATACCTATTCTGATTTAATTAAACACCACCAATATGGTGAAATGATGTTTTCTGGGTATATCAGGAAGTGTAAAGAAATTGAAAAATATAGAAGACGTAAATCAACGGTATTTGATAGTACTGCAAGTACGGCAGGTAGAGAGGATATTGATACGTTCACACGTGAACTGTTAGGAATGCATAACTTGAAAAGTAACCATGTTGCTTCCCATTTGCCTAATCCAGAAATAATGAAAGGTTATTAATAGATATATCATGACTGCTTCAGTTGCTACTTTAGATGGAACCAATAAAAAGTTTATACCTAAAAGAAGGGCTCCTTATTTGCTTCAAAATGAAGTTATAAATCGGAATATAAATACCCCTCTTGATTCAATAAATGATCCTTATCAAACGTTAGATAACGAAAGGCCTAGTAAACAAAGGGATGACGTTTCTATAAAAAGTGTAATTAGTAAAGTATCTGAAAATAAGTTAGTTAGTAAAAGTATATCGTGTAGTAAAAATAGGGTTGATGCGAAATTAGATTATTATGAAGTAGCCTCTAAACTTTGTGGCATTCAAAAACGAATTGTTGAATATTTTGTTGGTTGTTGTATGGTTAGGGGAGAACCTATTACAGGTCCAATAACGATTGAAACCTTATCTAGTGTCACTAATACGACTAGAAAAACTTTGAAAAAAGTTGTACAAAGGATCATTCAAAAAGGGATTATGGAACGTATTGGTGGAAAAACTGGAAAGAGTGGTTTTTCTGTTTTTAGGTTCGATAAGGCATTCGTTAATGCTTTTAAGTTACAGTTAGACTTAACAAGTAGTCAGTCTTTTAAGAATACTTTATCCTTAGTGCAAAAAAATGAAGCTACAAAAATGTCCTTATGTGAAAGCCATTTTTTACCAAAGGAATGGGAAGATATAGATTGTAGGGATCTTGAAGAAATAGGATTTGGCTTGCCTCAAATTCGTCAAATTTATAGTAAAGGTACTAATACAGCAGATACCATTCAAACTTCTATTGATCATTTTTCTTTTGCCCTTCAGAACAAGTCTGGCACATTGGATAAATATAAAAATAAGTTAGGAACGTTTATGTCTGTTTTACAAAAAGGTGGTGCTTGGGTCGAGAATGACTATATGTCTCCTAATGAAATAGCTCTTAAAAAGTTATCTATACAAAGAAAGGATAGACTGGAAAGGTTAAAAAAATTAGAAGAAGAATTTTTCTCAAATGCGTTTGAATTATGGTTATCTGGTTTAACAGAATCACAAAAAAATGAAATTATACCCGATCATATTAAGCAAGCGCCTTTTGCCAAGGATATACAAAGAACAATAGCTTTAAAAAAATATTTTAAAGAGAATATCTGGCAGAGTAATATGCCAGATGAATTGAAAAAAATTAAAGAAGAAATTAATTTAATTTAAATTATAGTTCTTGATAATATAAGGGTTAGATCAGATACAATGATCTGGTTCAATGATACAAAATCTGGCTCTGTCCAATTAAGTGTGTAAAATATTTTTATGTTTTATTGAATTCTCTTTTCAAATTTAATTAAAAAATGTGCTATAGCCTCACTCCAATTATGAATAGGCATGGTCCACTTTTTGGTCATGTAGTTAATAGTTAAATATAAGGTTTTAAAAACAGCTATATCGTTAGGAAATACTCTTTTATTTTTAGTAACTCTACGGAATTGGCTATTTACAGATTCAAC
>NZ_JBOZWW010000053.1:0-5199 GCF_050864855.1 Candidatus Cardinium hertigii | reverse complement strand
GTAATCGAATCAGATAACTGGAATAAAGGATGTTTCGGGTTAAGAAAACTAGATAAGCGTTGCTCAAACAAACGCTCAAGGCTATTATTTATTTTCTTAGATTTCATCCTTATTTTGCAAGCTTTTTATACAAAACAACTCTAAAACTGGTTATTAACCAATACAAATTTAACCATTTATTTGCTGATTAACAAATAATTATACAGTATTTCAGGACCGACTATTTACGTTTAATAGGCGAATTATCAGAGTCGGTAAGAACAATCGATTTTCTTGATGAAGAACGTATTAAATCAATAATCCGTATCATATTTAGTATTGGAAATCAACTTGGTGGAATTTTCCGTCCAAGTGAGTTATTTAATGAAGCCATTGAAATAAAACATATAAAACTTGCAAATATTTTGTTAGATAGTACTGAATTCAACTTGGATGCAGATTTATTTAGTGATTTAACCCGTATAAATTCAGATACTGAAAGTAAAGAAACAACTGAAGATATTATTACAAACTTTTTTAGTAAGTGGAACACTTTAGGCAATAACATCATTATATGCGATTTAATGGTCTATATTCCTGATATAGAAATAAAAGATGACATTTTTAAATTTCAGGAATATGAACCAACAAAATCAAAAATGGAATACGATAACTGGCGCACTTCCGTAGATAAAATGGTAGAAAAAGGCAATACTATCATAGAAGAATATCTTAAAAATCGAGATGATGAGCTAGCCAAAAAGAATTTGGGTTATGGGAATACTATATTTCATTTTTTAGCATTAGTATCTGCTAAGACTCCTATAGACATAAACCATTTAGGTCAAATCTATAGTGGTGACGACACCGTATTCACAGCTCTCAATAATTTAGGTCAGAGTTCTATAGAGATTGCATTATTATCTAAAAATAAAGATTTTATACAATTTTTTGTAGAATCAGTAAAAGATTTGGAAAATTACAGCTCAAAATCGATTGATAAGTATGGAAATAAAATAGGTCATATTTTAGCTAGAGCATATACAAACGATTTAGAAGAGATATTAACTATGCTAAGCCCACTCGAAAATATACGTGTAGATATTATTACGCAAGTAAATGCCCTTGGTCGTAGTGCACTGTATGATGCAGTGCAATATTCTAATACCGAATTTATAAATTGGTGGAATGAACATGCTGGTGAGTTTACTATAGTGGATAAAGATGGTGAAACACTGTGGCATGAACTTTGTAAAAAACGTAATAAAATAGATGATACGGGAGTATTATCAAACATATACGATATGTTGAAAGGACCTATTAAACATTTAGTTAATCAACCCGATAAATTAGGTAGAACCCCTATACAAGTTGCATTATCTTCACCAGTAATATTCGAATGGTTATTACGTGATTTTATTGATAATATCGATCTTAACCATAAAGATAAAGAAGGTAATACAATCACACATATGATGGCTTATAATATCATAGATGATACTAATTATCAGTATATTAATTATCGCAAAACTATAGTAAATTTACTAATTCCACATCGTGATACGATCAAAAAAAATTATGATATAACAAATATATATGAAAAGCGTCCTATCGATATAATCGAATCATTTATTGATAGACCATTTCCAATATATATACACCATAAGGTAAGTTTTGACATAATAAAAAATATTGCATTAAACAAAGGTTTTTATGAATATGGATCAGGCTCTTCCGTTTCATCAGTTTCTGGTGATTATAGATTACAGTTCAGTCCATCCACCAAATCTACACAATCCACCGAACTAGATGATAGACTGGTCTTTTTTTCTGATATGGTATTACAAGAAATGAATAATGTTGAAAAATTAGGTGAACCTACAATAGATATAATACATGCACTATTACTTGATATTATATATAGCGATGTAAATAATTATGGAGACAAATTAGCTCACTTTCTATTAAGTACAGAATTATTGGAAGTCAGTAAAGAAATAACCTTAGTACATATTCTAAAAACGATTGAAAAAATCAATCCAGAATTAATAGAGGTGATATATGATACTCCAAATCAATTAGGTCAATTTTTATCCCATCTAGCAATAGAATCTGATTGTAATAGTGTATTCTATTATGGAGTACAAAAAGTGCCTCGTATATTGTCTCAACTTAGTCAAATTAAAAATGACAAAATACCACCAAACATATCAAATATTGCATTCTATACCTCAGATTATGCTATTTTTCTTAAAAATTATGCAGCTATAGATTATTTGATTTCATTTTCAAGTGACATGCAAAAACATAATACAAATTTTCGTATTCCATGCAATATACCATCATATTATCTGGATGATATCGGACTAAAAGATTTTAAGAAACATCTATCGATCAGTAGTGTATTTAAAGATCAGGATATTGAATCTATAATAGATACTTACATAAAAAATATAATAAACACAAGAATATATAATCTTAATAAAGGTAATGCATATTATCCTATACTAGCCTCTCATGTTCCTACATTCGAAATGTATACTAATCGTATTATGAAAAGTAAGTATAATAGTGTAGTACTATATGAAAAAGGATTTAGTACTGTTTGTAGCCTTTCTACGTTGGCATCTACTTTAAAACAACATATTGACACAAATAGACCTACTCTTAAAATGATATCAATTGCATTAATAGATGAAGGCCATGCAAGTGCTTTAGTAGTATTGAAAGATATGGAAGATCAATTTCATGCAATTATAGTTGATTATCAGTCACATTTATATAAAAAGAACAACCAGTCAAAGATCGCAACAAATTATCGTTTACGTTTAAATGCAATAAAAAAAATATTATTTGAAACATTAAAAATTAAAGAAGATTACATTCACCAGTTTAATATAGAGCAACAAGGTCCTCTAGATCATAATTGTGTTTTATGGACAATTGCAAATATAAAATTTATTGAATACTGTTTCATAAAACAAATTGCTATAGATGGTAGTACAGAAATTAGGACTGATTATTGGAGATCATCTACTTATGAAGTAAGTTCCGACATATTGAGAGATATAGAAGACACTATGCAAAAAAGTGTACCATATATTTTAGAAGAAATTCAAAAATTTGTTATTGCATCTTCTAATAATAGACAAGCATCTACTACACCACTATTGATAAACTTTGATAAAATTATCTATGATAGCCAAAAACAGAGGTATCTACATCAACCATGGTATCTATATACACCACTAGAAAGTAGTACAATACTTGAGGTTGTAGCCATCTATGATACAAATAGATTATTTAGTCCGGAGGGTTATAATAGGGATTATGAAAACATTTCTAACCAACTATTGACAGTAAACGACGACAAGCGATTTGAAAAAAGCTTAGAAGAGTTTATCAGGAGCAATAAAAACAGAACAAACGCAAGATGTACCTTTATTATGAATTCTGAAAGGAATTACTGGGCTACTTTAGTAGTTGATTACAAAAATAATGAATATAAATCATATTATGCAGATGGTTATGATGAAACTGGAGAGAAACCTCAAAACATAATTAATATTTTAAATAAGCATTTAAGTACAGGTGTAAAAATTTTTAATACACAACATGGACATTATTTATATAATTATAATTCTGGTTTTTGGGCAATTCAGGATGCCTTTGATATTAATGTTGTACTAAATGATAAAACAGCGGCTAATTATCTAAACAATAATAATATTCGTTTATCAGAGGCTCTAGAACATTTAAATAATCCGAATAATCGGATTATTTTAGACTCTAAATATGATTTTAGGCCAATGCGCCAAGAGTTATATGAGACTATAAAAAAGAATATTAAATTCCTTATAGAGAAAAAGAAAAAAGATCAAGAGCATGCAAGCATATCAACAGCCAATCAAGATTCTCTTACAGATCCATCAAGTATGGAAGTGGAAGAGACTGATATCCCAGAATATATCTGTAGCATGAAAATAAATCGTAGACGCAAACGTTCTAGTAATACATCATGTATACCAACTGACGTAATCAAAGAAATATTTTATGCTAATGTAAAAACTCCATATGAAAGCATATTAAATGATAATTTATTTTCTAGTCCTGAAGTAAAAATTTCATTAAGAATAGATACATTACATAAAGAATTATTAAAACTTAATACAAATCAATTAAAATTATTAAAAGGATTCATAAAAGAACACAAAATCCCATTAGACGAAACTTTTATAAACAACATACCAAAAGATCAAATAGAAGAAAAAAAGATTATAGTTTATTATCGTGATGAGATTAAAAAAAGGTTATATGATGATAAAGATATTTTAACGGTAGAGGATTTGTCACATATATCCTATGCCGCTATAGAAAAAAGAATGTCAGATCATAATATTCCATCTGATATACAAGACAAATTATTCAAAAGACTTGATATAATACATGAAAAATCTAAAAAATATTTAGATAGTGTAGGAAACATTGCCAATCAGGGATTATTTTTTGCACCAGATATAATTAAATCGATTAATTATAATGACTATAAGCCATTATTGGTATCGTTAGGCATGATTGGTGGCGATATCAGTATAAATGTATTACGTAATAAATTGGTTGAGGGAACAGAACAAAGTATAGAAAAAGCTGTAAGGCCAACTTTACAAAAAATTATACCCAATAATAATAAACTAGTTGATGTATTAGAACCACATTTACAAGCTGGTACAAAATCATTATTCAAGAACCCAGTATACAATAATATTATATGTAAAACATTAACAATATATTCTATTTATAGATTAATAAGTGAACTGAATCAATCAACTAGTCCTTCAGAAAAACAACGTCTTATTCATAAATTAGGTGAACAAGGTGTTACGCTTGGCTTGCTAATTGCAGAATCTATCTCTTATGAAATACCAGGAGCATGGCCTATTTTAATTGTTGAGCAATTGCTTTATGATGCTGACCAAGAGATAAATGTGCCATATCGAGTCTTTCTTTTTAAGTGTGTAAATATTTTTTAAGATTTGTAAATTTTGTATTAAATACATTAATTTTTATTCTTTAAAAGTATGAAAAAGAAAGTAAGTTCTCAAGATGGTATAAGCAAAGCGATAGATTTATTAGTAGAATCAGGAGTAGATTTATCGACCCTTTTTGAGAAAGGAGGATTACTCAAAGAACTAAGTAAACGTCTTATAGAAAAAGCCTTAG
>NZ_JBOZWW010000034.1:0-5395 GCF_050864855.1 Candidatus Cardinium hertigii | reverse complement strand
AAAAGGTATTGTTCCTGTTATCCCTTCCAAGAAAAACAGAAAAACAAAACGTTATTTTGACAAGAATTTATATAAATTCCGACATCTTATTGAGAATATGTTTCTCAAAATTAAGCAATGGAGAGGAATCTCCACTAGGTATGCAAAGAACACAGCATCCTTCTTGGCAGCTGTCCAAATTAGATGTATCCATTTATGGGCTAACTTTTTATGACGACACTATCTAGGAAAGGTATGCCATATTTTACATCGCAAGGCAATCCTTTTTGAAGCACCATTTATCTCTTAGGCGTAAGGATAATAGCTAGAGTATACAAAATTTTTGTAAATTCAGCACGTTAGCTAAAATGTATTCTAAGCCTTAGCATCGTATTATTTTGTATACTAAACCTAAATATAAAAAAGCCCAAGTAGACGTGGTAAATAGTATGTAGATAGCGTGTATTAAAATAGTCTTTTGGTGCTGGCAATTTTTGTTAATTTGTAGTGATTATGCATATGGTTTACGCGTATCTTCGCAATCAATTTAAGGCGTCTAAGAATGGATTGCGCCAACTTATTTTAATACATATTTTAAGTTTTCTATTTCTTTTTTTGTTTGATACTGCGTGTTATATCTGTGGTTGTAAAGATTATTTTTCTTGGCTTTATAGCCAATTAACCTTTCCTTCTTTTTATCCATTGTTGCTACAGCGACCATGGACCATTATTACCTACTCTTTTATCCATAAGGGTTTTATAGATTTGTTTTGGGATATTTTTATATTGTATATGTTTGGGCAAAGAATACCAGCCATTACACGTTCAAAACATATGTTCCGCCTTTATGGCTTGGGACAACTAGTAGGTGCGGTTGTGTTTGGTATAGTATATCACTTTGCGCCCCCTTTTAAGGGCATCGTTACTGATCTTACTGGTCCTTCGGCCGCCATTTATGCTATTATGGTTGCTGTTTGTGTATGCATGCCTAATGTAAGGTTGTATTGCTTCTTTTTCTCGTTGCCCTTAAGATATATTGCATTTGCTTTGCTGTTGATTGCGCTTTTCCATGTTCGCACGCAATATGGAGGTGTTTATTTAGCCCAGTTGGGTGGTGCGCTGGTTGGATATGTCTATGGGAAGCTTTGTAAAAATGATATGGATATGAACCGGTCTTTTGTTAGTACATCTAGTGTACATAGGACCTATATGTCTGTTAAGGTTACCAAGCAGCAGAATAACTAACCATACAATATCCTATACCCTGTGTTATTTTTACTGGTTGCCTATGGAGTAATTTTTCTTTGTAATGTGTTATGTTTTGTGAAATATGATTGAACCCTTTAACAGATCGATAACCATGAAAATCCCATTTAACCAAAGTTAATTTTTACGTGTACCTCACTTTAGCAGGATGTTTTTTAGAATTATAAAAATAGTAAGTAAGCTATTTGGAATGGCTTGTATCGTCGAACTAGTAAGAGAAAAATTAGCCGTATGCATCTATACGTTCCAGCATGGTCTCAAAAAAAAGGCCAAAAAAGTAGGCTGGATCTTGTTGATCTTTTCCACAGCTTTTATTTTATTTGGTTTAGGATTGCGTTTCTTATTACTTGGACTGGCCTGTTGGTTGAATCAAATCCTCTCTAGTACCTATTTAGGTTTCTTAATGGTGGCATTTTTTTGCTTTTTAATGGTGGGAGTTGTCTTGCTTATGTTCCGGAGTCATATGAATGACCAAGCAGCTGATCAAGAAAAAATTACCGATGCCTAATCGATAGGCTATAGCTCTTATTTTGCTTGGATAATCCCCTGGATAATCCCCTATTGATTGTAATCTATTACAATTTACTAAAATTGTATGATGTTCCCGTTTTCTATACCTCTGCTATTGGTAGCTGCTTTTTTAGTATTGACCCTAGTGGTAGGTTTTACGAGCAAAAACCCAACCACATTCCGTGCATATGCTGTAGATAATCAACAGGTTTCTACGTTTAGATTAGTGGTTACGGTATTGGCTACTACTTTTGATAGCACATTACTGATAAATAGGGTAGGTGTTCATCATAATACAGTTAACTTCTTTAGTAGTATTCCTGTCTTGTTTTATATCCCTTTAATTTTACAGTTTATTGCTCTATTCTGGGTTCGTATGGTTCCATTTATGAAGCATTTTTCTGTTATAGAAACGATAGGTAAAGTATATGGCCAATACCCCAGGGTTATTGCAGGTCTATTTTGTATACTTTATTGTATTGAAGTGGTTTTTTGTCAAATCACTTCAATATACTTTATCATCAGTATCTGTATAGATTCAGTTGATCCTAAATGCATTGGTATATTGGTAACACTAGTAGTTGTTTTGTATGCTGCTTTAGGGGGTATTCGTTCCGTTACCAATTCTGATATGTTGCAGGGTATAATTTTTATCTCTATTATTTCCCTTATTGCTAGGCTTATGTTTTTAAAAACAGGCCAATCTATTTTAGAAGTTCTATCGTTTTTACATAAAAAAGAAAGATTGGCGTTCAACAGCTTATTTAATTGTGATATTGCACGATGGAAATTTTTTCTATTTTTTCCATATTGTGCCCTTCGTATTTATGACCCTACTGTTCTTCATAGGGTTTACATGTGTTCTAGTCCCCTACAAGTCAAAAAAGTGTTTTTTTACAGCAGTTTGGTTGCTTGCCTTATAATCTTTTTTTTATGGCTTATTGGTTTATTTATTTTTGTAGTAAATCCAACTTTATCAATAACGGAAATTTGGCAGTATATAGTAGCTGGTATGCCGTTTTTTTTACAAGGATTGGTTGTAATTTGTGTATTAGGTTTGGCTATGTCTACCGCTGATTCTTATTTACATCTTTGTTCTGTTGTAGTTGGCCATGATCTGATGGAAAGCATTCGAAGGGCAAAGCCTGTTTCTGATAAGCTTCGTATTCAAGTGTCTAAATGGACGATAGTAATAGTCGGTTTATTGCTGATGATATTAGTTTGGTATGATAATCGACCATTGGAGTGTACTGGATATAGTGGTATTCTTAGTAAAAGAGGTATTTATATTTTTTGTTTTTTTCAGTGTTCATTGTCTACCCTTTTTATTTTAGCTCTTTTTGGTTTTCGTAGTACTTCTTCTACTGCTTTTATAGGTATGACAACATTTATGTTGTTTTGTTGGATTGCTCTACAATTGGGCTGTAATGTTTTACTATTTATTATTATAGCTAGTTCCGTAACCAGTATCTTAACCATGCTAGCGGCACACTATCTGTTGCCACAACCAACTGGTAAAGGGTGGGTTGGTCTAAATGCGCAACAGAAACGACTGGTAGAGCTTACTGGCCTATTTAGGAAGTTTAAAAAAAAGCTTCATATAGAATAGTGTGCGCCATATGAATGACCAATTAGCTGATCAGGAAAAAATTATGGATGGGTCAAGGATTTTGTTCATTGTCGGAAGTGATTCTGTTATTTGTCTGTATGAAATGCCGTTTTTCATTAAGCTGTAGAGATCTGGAAGAAATGATGCATATGAGAGGCGCAAATATTGATCACTCTAGGCTACAAAGATGGGTTCTTAAGTTTGTTCCGCTCATAGATCAAGAAGTAAGAAAAAGGAAAGGCCCAATTAGTAGTAGTTGGAGGATGGATGAAACTTAGGTCAAACTAAATGGTAAGTGGATCTATTTATATAGAGTAGTAGATCGTTATGGAGATACGGTTGATTTTTTTCTAAGTGAGCGTAGAGATAAATCTGCAGCGCTTTCTTTTTTTAATAAGGCTATCAAAGCGAATAATAGGCCATACAAAGTAGTAGTTGATAAAAGCGGTAGTAATAAGCCTGCTCTTGATGCTTTAAATACAGCATTAGATCAAAGTCATAAAATTCAAATATTTCAAAATAAATACTTGAATAATAGAGTCGAACAAGACCATAGTTTTATAAAAAAACGGATAAAACCCATCTTGCGATTTAAGCGTTTTCATGCCGCTAACATTACCATTACAGGAATAGAAAATATTAGAATAATTCAAAAAGGACAATTAATCGGATCAAAAAAACAAGTATATACTTTTGACAACTTTGCTAAACTTATGGCCGCATAATATCCAAAATTGAAGACAAGAAGGAGAGCTGTATAAAGTCAACCACAGACGCGACAGAGCCTTCAGAGCGTAATCCCTGAATCTACTCGATAATCTGTAAATAGCCAATTCCCTAGAGTTACCAAAAATAAAAGCGTATTTCCTAACGATATAGCTGTTTTTAAAACCTTATATTTAACTATTAACTACATGACCAAAAAGTGGACCATGCCTATTCATAATTGGAGTTAGGCTATAGCATATTTTTTAATTAAATTTGAAAAGAGAATGCAATAAAACATAAAAATATTTTACACACTTAATTGGACAGAGCCAAGAAAGCAGCCAGTATCATTATGGTTCACAACCAGCCCTTTGGTGAAATGGAACCTTCTGAGTATGACCTGGATGCTACAGATCGAATGATTCAAGTAGGTAGAATATTAGATATCCATGTTATGGATCATTTAATTATTTCCGAAAGGCAATACCATGGCTATTATAGTTTCGCTGATTATAGAGTTATGGATAGATTGCGTAAGAGTATTAAATATATTCCTAGTTTCGAACTAAAAGAGCAATTTGAAAAAAAGTTTGATTGTATACAAAAAAGTTTCAAGAAGAACTTAAACTATCTAAAAAACAAAGCAAAGAAAAAGATAATCTAGAGGGTAAAGAAGAAAGGAACAAAGAAATAGCTGAATCTATGCTTAAAAAAGGTTATACACTAGAAGATATTATGGCCCTTACTGGCTTATCTAAATCTGATATTCAAGATATTAATAGAATATAGGGGCTCTTTCTCTTTGGTCATGAAGTATTATATAATCATTATACTATGGTTAATAGGTAGTTTCTCTGATGTTAAGAAATATTTTAAATCGTATCGTTCTTCTCCTACAGTACATATAATACAACCAGATCAATGGGATACTTTTCATAAGAAACGGGAAAAAATTAGAATAGTTGTAATTATTGATGTATTTCGGGCTTGTACTACAGCTGCCTATGTCTTAAATCATAATCCAGAAACTTATATATTAGCCAGTAAAAGTTATATTATTGAACGGTTGGCATCCAATTTTGAAAATCCTTTATTAATCGGCTCTGTCCAATTAAGTGTGTAAAATATTTTTATGTTTTATTGAATTCTCTTTTCAAATTTAATTAAAAAATGTGCTATAGCCTCACTCCAATTATGAATAGGCATGGTCCACTTTTTGGTCATGTAGTTAATAGTTAAATATAAGGTTTTAAAAACAGCTATATCGTTAGGAAATACTCTTTTATTTTTAGTAACTCTACGGAATTGGCTATTTACAGATTC
>NZ_JBOZWW010000029.1:0-5425 GCF_050864855.1 Candidatus Cardinium hertigii | reverse complement strand
TATGCTGCGTGTGTTGGATTAACTACCACATCTGATAAAAATGCTTTTCCTTCTTTATCAGTTATAGGTACAGACAAGATCAGTTTGTCCATTATACCACTACGTGCCGGAAATAATGTTCCGATATAAGCTATTGTTAAAAAATTTCCTTGTTGATTGACTAAAGGTGTATCTGTTTGTATAATTGCAGCAATATTTTCTTGTGCAACAGATTTCCATTTTTCAATGAATCCATCATCGGTATAGGCTATCCCGTCACTTTCAACCCATACAATAAAGTCTGGTGTGATAACAAGCGACCATCTTTTATCTTTCGTTTGATTTATAACATAAATAGGTGTTCCAATAAAGAGCGAAGAGGCTTGTATCTTGTCAAGTGGATAGCCATAGCCGGGCATAATGCTACGCACATAAATATCTGTTGTAGGTAGACTTCTTCCTAATAAATTCTTGGTAGTTATTGCTCTGTTTTCTTTATGAAAGGATAATCTTTTTAGTTCGTCTAACGGGATTGCATCAGCTATATTTTCTATCTTTTTTTTTGGATAAAGTCTAAAGTTAATGCCATACCATTTGTCTTTCGATAGTTCATCTTGATTAGAAAATATGGTAAGCTGATTTTTTTCACTAGCCCAGATGTCTGTTTGCAGAATCTGTTTAACATAGGTTTGATCCCAAGGAGATGCAGTACCAAAAAGACGTTGGTGTAAATTTTTCAAATAAGATTCTTGGACCTTTTTGTCCAATATTGGCTTTTCATATCCATCTTGATATGGATTAATCCATTTATCTGTTTCCTGTTCGTAAGTTTCTATAGGGAAGAAGGATATTGAAGAAGATAAGAAAGGTGTTTGTGCTTTGTATGGCATTGGAATTTAAAGTAAAATTATATATTAAACTATATGTATTCTGAGTGAACCTGAAAAAAAAAACAAGTTTATATCGAATATTAGGGTATCAGTTATTTAATCAATAAAATAATTATCGAAATTACAACTGTATCCATGATTTCACATATTTATATCTAATAAATTTATACCTAATAAAAAGTATTTATGTTAACCTTATATATAGTTCCAACTATGGTCATCTCTTTTCTGCTATTGACATTAATTGTAGGTATGTACTATAGTCGGAAAATAACTTCCTTACGTGAATATGCAATAGGTAACAAAAATTTCGCTACTGCTACTTTAGTAGCTACATTATTAGCCACACTTTATGGAGGGGGGGCCTTGATGCGTACCGTACAGCAGATTTATAATCAGGGTATTTATTATATAATAATATTAATATCGGACAGTATTTCTATTTGGGTATGGACATTACTTATACCACGTATGGGACCATTTATGTATCACCTTTCCACAGCAGAAAGCATAGGTAGTTCATATGGGACATGGCCTAGAGTATTATCTGCACTATTTGGTGTAGCACGTTCCATTATAACTATTGTTACACAAATTAATGTAATAACTTCAACTGTTACAATCTGTATACCTAACATAGATTCTTATGCTATTACAGCTGCGATTAGTCTAATTTTTATCATTTATTCTAGTTTAGGAGGGATTCGTGCTGTCACCTTTACTGATGTTATGCAATTTATAACATTTACAATTGTTATTCCATTTTTTACTTGGTATATGTATATGCATATCAACCGGTCACCAATAGAGATAGTTGCTTGTTTGAAATCTTCACCTAAACTTCAATTCGATGGTTTATTTCATATAAATTGTAAATTTATTTCAACATTTATGCTGGTATTAGCGATCATAATGCCTAGTGGAAGGCCTAGCATGATACAACGGATATATATGTCCTCTGGAGTTATACAAGCTAAAAAAGTTTTTTACTACACTAGTATTTTTAACTTACTTATAGTAAGTTTTATCATTTTAATCGGTTTATTTACCGTTGTATCCATAAATCATTTAACTACCGAACAAATTTGGCCCTATATCATCAATCAATGCCCACCTATTTTACAAGCATCCATTCTAATTGGATTAATCGCTATGACTATGTCTACTGCTGATTCCAGTTTAAATAGCTGTTCAACTATGATTACCCATGATTTACTTGCCAATATTTACTCAAAATGGAATGTTTTGCAAAAAAAACATCAGTTATATATAGTAAAGATTTCCTCTATAGTTATTGGTTTATTATCAATGATAATAGCTTTTTACTGTAAAGATTTGTTCCGTTTGCTTTGTTGGGCAATTCAAGTCTCTGTGCCTATTACAGCTGCTCCATTCTTACTAGCCATCTTTGGTTTTCGGGGTACTACGTGCACAGCTTTGATCGGAATGACTACAGGTGCATTAACTATTTTAGCTTGGAATAAATGGATTGAACCTTCAATAAATGTAGATGGTTCATTTCTGTCTATGCTAGCGAATGGATTTGCCATGATGTCGGCCCATTATCTTCTCAAACAACCAGAAAATACTGGTTGGATTAAACCAGATGACACGTTTAGACAAATACAACAAGAAAATTCCCGTAAACGTGAGGAATGCAAACAATCGATTAAAAATGCTTGGAAAAATAGAAAAATGGTTTTGGCTAATCTAAAACCTAGCTCTACTACGATAGTAGGTGTAGGATGTTATATTGCTGTTACTAGTTTGTTGGTTTATTTTATGGATCCTAATAATATATGCTTACTTGTATTACAACTTTTTTTAGCAGCTTGTTTTGTGGGTTACCCCTTTATATATGATATATCCCAAAAGATAAGGTCCATTCCAACTGGATTGGGCTCTCTAATGGGATTGACCGTTTATCTACCTTTACATATACTTTGGAATTGGTTTCATATTGTAGACCCAAATTTTAGCCTATTCTTATCTTTAGCCCACTATTCTATAATATTGTGGGTATTACCGCTTTATATAAGTATAGGTGTTATAACAATTACTTCATTACTATCCATTTATCCGATTTGTATTGGATTATCCTATCCAGTATTATGCTCCTTATTTCCAATATTTTTAATGAGTATATTCATTTTTACATTGATTATATGCTTTAAATGCAAAGTTTATAATCTTATTACACAAGTTATTTATCTAAAAACCCAAATAGGGATTAGAGAGTCTCAACAATTTAAATCATCTCTCTATGAATCAGCTCTGGTTCCATATAATACTGCTACTTATCCTAGAGGGAATAGCCCTATTTTAGAACAAGCAATCTATAAAGTGGAAGAATCTATTTCTTTTTTAGATAAAAAAATGCCCCTTTTTAAAGAAGACTTACAGAGTATTTTCAATAAGTTATATGACTGGGTAGCCTATTTTAGAAAAAGAGAAAATACCAAGGAACATGCACTGCTATATCCTACTAAAATTACCTTAGATAATCTAATCCATAAGGTAGAGGTTGCTCTGTTACAGTCGATAGATGATCCACCTAAGATATTAGTAGAAAAAGTAAGACCTCCTAATAGAGAGCTATCTATAGATATAGTATGTGATATCAATCAAGTAATCTATTCATTGGTTAAAGCTGTTTTACGGATTGGTAAGTTAGATAAAACCAATCCACCCATTATTAATATAGAGCTAAATCCTACTTGTTTACAATTTAAACAATCAGATTCTATTAATGAAGATTGTCCTATTTTTATGGACTTTTCAGCTACTGCTATACTCATCTATGAATCTACTACTTTTTATGAAAATCTACCAAAAATAAAAGAATGCTATAATGAAATGGATTCTATAGATCCTAAATCAAATAAAGACACACCACCATCTATAAATATTGAGCAGGATACCATAGCCAGTATGACCCGTTCACATTACGGATATTTGAAAATTTCTACTGATAAGGAGGGTACTTCTATGCTTATAGTACTTCCTAATGATGTTAGTGAGATTCGTAATAAGATGACTTACAAACTTCCTGTAGATGCGTTAACTGTAGAAACTCCTGTTACTCCTAAAGAGCAAGCAGATTCTATGATGGAATTAATGAAATTCCATGACCATGTTTGTAAATCTTTGTGTAAAGAGGATCCTATTGATCCAAGTATAATTTCAGGCTTACTTTTATTGTTAAGGGAGCACTTTGGATGTAAGCGTCATGAATCTGGCCAATTGTTTTATGTACGAGCAGTAGGTATTTCCAAACTAGTAGTAGATTGGGTTTTTCACTCTCCTAAGGTAGTTTATGCTTCTTTACTTTATGGATTAGTACGTCACACTTGCTTGCCTCTTTCTTATATCAAACAAAATTATAACTTGGGTGTTTATGCCTTTGTATTGAATGTAGTTGGTATAGATAAAAGAGAGGAACTAGATCATCCTTCTTTACTTTATGTGAAGAATAGACTGAAAGAATGCATTAAGAAAGATCATGTGCAACTTTCTGTCTTATTTATCAAACTAGCCGAGCGACTTTATGACCTAAGACAATCAGAAAGTTATATTAATCCGAAAGAGGTTCAACATATGGCTCAGGAAACACTAGCCATAGATGTGAAAATAGCTCATTCATACTTGGACTCCTATATAGGACAGGCGTTAGAAGAAGCGGCTAAACAGGCACTGGAGGTTTGTAAAAGTAGAGAAAAGGACAAAAATAGTTAGTAAATCTAATAGGGGTGTCTTGACTAAAATACCGGTTTGTCTGATTTTGGTTTAAAAAAGAGCCTGTAAATGATTTTGTATAAGTGCCTTTTTTTAGTAGAATCGTTCATAAAATTCGATAGCGAATCGATTCATAGCCGGACCATCTGGAGCGGATTAACAGGAAATTATGGTTTCTGTTTTGTACCCAACTTCGTTAGCTAGATTTTGGCAATAGACTATGTCTTAAAAAACGGTCGTTTGTTGAGACAACTAAAATACCTCCCTAAAATAGTCCATAAAATGTATCATATTTCTATCTCAAAAAACAAAATATTATAAACTGATTATTTTTAATATTATTGAGACAATACGGAAAAATTGGTATTCCGTTTCCATCACAAAATAAAATTGTAAGAATATTTATAATTTTAAAGCTGTTGATTCATTTTAACCTATTGATGAGATGAGCAAGAAAGAAAGCAAAGAAAAGGATAAAAAAGATGGCTTGTATAGTCCTCATGATTCCGTCTTTAAAAACACGTTTTGCAATAAAGAGGCAATGCTGGATTTTCTATCTGCCAACTTACCTTGTGATTTGCTATCTAAAATAGATAAAGAGAAATTAGAGTTAACAAATAAAAGCTATGTAGATCCAGTTGGGAGAAGAGGAGAATCTGATTTAGTATTCAAAACCAATATAAATGGTAAGGAAGGGTATCTGTACATTATTTGCGAACACCAGTCTACTGAAGATCCGTATATGCCTCTAAGGTTTCTAGAATACAACGTTCAATTACTTCGTCAACATCTAAAAGAGAACGGGAACGTACTTCTTCCGG
>NZ_JBOZWW010000062.1:0-63733 GCF_050864855.1 Candidatus Cardinium hertigii | reverse complement strand
GAATCTGTAAATAGCCAATTCCGTAGAGTTACTAAAAATAAAAGAGTATTTCCTAACGATATAGCTGTTTTTAAAACCTTATATTTAACTATTAACTACATGACCAAAAAGTGGACCATGCCTATTCATAATTGGAGTGAGGCTATAGCACATTTTTTAATTAAATTTGAAAAGAGAATTCAATAAAACATAAAAATATTTTACACACTTAATTGGACAGAGCCAGAGTTCGATATTCTTCATCGTAATATTATCCATTTCGTTAGATGCTAATTTTAATTTTGATTGTATTCTTATATAATTATCACCTATTGCTTGTTCTAATAAATAATCTACGAATTCTAATTCAGAATAAAACATTACATTGATTAGTGGATTTATCCAACCTATTTTGCCAATATTTTTTACATCAGAGTAATTTAGATTCTTAATTTTTGTCCCAGTACCTATTGATAGTAGCACTATATCATCATTAGGGAATAATTCCTTAGCACTTATATATGCAGCAGCAGATGGATTATTAGAAAAAATTCCGCCGTCTACTAAAACTCTATTTTTTTGTTAATTTTTAGACACTTTGGTATAAAGTAAGTAGGGGCAGCTGTTGTAGATCTAAGTGCATCTTTTAACGTAATATTAGGATCTTTCCAGCTTTTGAAGAAAAAAGGGCAATTGTTATGAATGTCATAACTAGTAAAAAGTATGTTAGTTGAAGCATGACCCATAGTATCTTCTCCAAAGTACTTGTTCAGAACAAATTCTATGTTTTTATAGGAATATTTAGCACCATTGAACCAATAAAGGATTTCTTGTCTAAAAAATGATGGTTTGAAGATGTACGGACCATAATTCTTGTAGAATTGAAATAAATCCATTGAGGAGTATTCAAATTCATTTTGGCTATTTTTTTTAGATAAACCAGCTACGATGATTCCACCTGTTGAAGTCCCTGCCATCAGATCAAAAACTTCAGGTAAAGATTTATTGAAGTTGGTTAATCTTTTTTGTATTTCTGCTAGTATTATCGCTGGTATAATACCTCTTATCCCTCCTCCATCTACAGATAAAACATACCTTGTCATTTTAAATTTACTTGATTATTTATCGTTTTTAATTGGTTCTGTCGCGTCTATAATTGATTTTGTATAGCTTTTCTACTTGTTTTAAAATTTAGTTATTATGAGGCTATTGGGTTAAAGAATTTTTAAAAAGTAGATTCCTGTTTTTTAACCTTGATTATTTTAAATCTGTCTCATCTATACACAATATTTAATATCAGACGACTTAGATAAACCAGTAAAGAGCGTAATGTTTTCTATAGAGCATCTTTTTAAAAGCATAGCCTTTAGCTATAGAAATAGGTTGCTCTTTTTTCCCCTCTAGCTTACCTTTTTGTATTGATCTTTCAGCTATACACATCACAATTGCTTTTAATTTTAGGTTAGCTTTTTTATTGTTTCTAGTAAATCTGGGTTATCGTTTACTTTCCATATCTAGTAAAAAATCTATACCGGCATAGCTAATGTACCATTTTTCTAAAAGCTAGACAATTAGATGATACCGTTGCTATAGATTATTACTGTGATGCTTGTTAAATTAAAAATTCAGTTTGTTTCGCATTTAAGACCCTTCATTTAAGCTGATAAAAATTAAATATAAAGAAATAAAATTAATATTTTTCTTTTCTAATCTTTCGGACGTTTGTAGTCTTATTTCAATAAGTAACAAAGGATGTTTTTAATTTTTTCATAAGCTTTTTCTAGTTCAGAGACGGTTGTAGAGTAAGGAGGTAATAGGTAAACAGCATTACCAAGCGGCCGGATTAAAAGTCCTTGTTCTAAACATTTTCTTTTCAAGGTTTCTGGATTTTCTACATCAAATGCGGCTATTGTACCGGTAACACGTTTATGTTTTGCTGGTAAATGGACTATTTCTTTTGTATGGGTATGATGAATGGCTTGAATTGATTGTATAGTAGTTGGTTGCATTAATAAGTCCAAAGAAGCAATGGCCGCTGCGCAGCCTAAAGGATTCGCTGTATAAGAATGGCCATGCGCAAAATATTTGTTCAGTGGTTCATCCCAAAATACTTTATAAATTTTTTCCGTTGTAATGGTTAAAGCAAGGGGTAAAAAGCCTCCTGTTAACCCCTTAGCAAGGCATACAAAATCTGGTATAATGTTAATTTGTTCTAAACAAAAGTATGTACCCGTACGGCCAAATCCCGTCATTACCTCATCAAGAATTACCAAAATTCCATAGTTTTGTACCAAGTGAACGACCTGTTCAACAAAGGCTGGACGACACATCTTCATCCCGTTTGCCCCTTGTATTAAAGGCTCTAAGACCAATGCAACAATTGTATCACCATTGGTATTTAAATGGGCGGTCAACACTTCAAGTGCATAGGCTTCTTTACTTTCTATGGCTCCATCTCCATTCCAAGTTGCAGGAAAAGGAATCGTTAAAACAGAAAAAAATAGATCTGAAAATAGCGTATGAAAACCAGATTTTACCCCTATACTCATTGCACCAAATGTATCGCCATGATATCCACCATCAAAACTTAAAAAGATGCTTCTTTTAAGTACACCTTGATTGCGCCAATATTGATAAGCCATCTTTAGTGCTACTTCAACAGCTGTAGAGCCATTATCTGAAAAAAAGAATTTGGAAAACCCTGGTAGCAAAGGCTGGAGTTTTTCACAAAGCTGTACGGCAGGTTCATGGGTAAATCCAGCAAAAATCACATGTTCTAAAGTCATGCTTTGCGCATGTATAGCTTTCGCTATATCGGGATGCGCATGACCATGTACATTTACCCACCAACTAGAGATAAGATCTAAGTATGGTTTATCATCTGTATCATACAGATAAGAACCATAGCCTCTTTTAATGGCAATAGGCGGTTCAGCTGTTTTTTCTTGCGTAAATGGATGCCATATCAGTTTGCGATCTCTTTCCTTTAGATGCATAGCTTAAAAATAGTTTGTAATGCAGCGGTAAGGGGTATTCCTATTAAGTATTTTTGGGTGATATGCTCTATTTTGGGGATAGATGCCAACACTTCCGTTTTACCATAAAATTCTATAGTTTGAAGATTATCTTGATGATAGGGTCCATTTAAAATTATCCCTAGTACATCTATATTCCTTGCACGCAACGCTTCTAAACTTAGCAATGTGTGGTTAATGGTGCCAAGTGTAGACCGAGCTACTAAGATGACCGGTATGCCAAACTGCTTTATTAGATCAACCATAAGTATATTTTTATTAATCGGAACAAGAATGCCTCCAGCACCCTCTATAATTAAATCGTTGACTTTAGGTAGCTCTATTTTGTTGATATCAATTTGGCTGCTTTCCATTGATGCGGCCAAATGGGGGGATAAGGGTGCTTTAAAGAGAAATGCTTCTTTATAGACATGCATGCCAGTTAATTGATGGACTGTACAACTATCTCTACCTAAGATAGATCCAGTTTGAATGGGTTTAAAATAACCGTATCCAGTATGTAGACAAAGCCAGCTACTTATAATGGTCTTACCAACATTTGTATCTGTTCCAGTTATAAAAATTTTCATCTACTTAAAATGCAAAAAAATACTTTATAGGTGACCTTAATTGTATCTCTATAGATCTTAATAATATTTTTTAAATCACTTATCGGAATGTGCTGGTGGCTGTAATTTGCTCCCAGTGCCTTTAAGTATTTCATAAAGTCGGCTGCATTTGAAAAAACGAGATCAAATGCACATGTATCGCAAAAGTATTTACTGGGTTGTAAGGAACCTATATAATGCGCTAATGCTGGTCTAGATGGATACCAATGGATGGGTGGGGGCAGGGAGGCGTCTATAAATATTTTAAACCATTCACTAAATGTACCATCCAGTAAACATGAAAAAGCAAAAAAATGTGATTTTTCGTAAAACTTTCTTATTGTTTTATATAAATCGTCTACCCATTGTAGTGCCAAATTAGAGATGATAAGGTCATGAAAATCGAAATCTTGTACTTCCATATCACCTAAAATATAGCTGACTTTTTTACTAGGGAGTTTCTTTTTTGCTTGATCAAGCATATTAGATGATAAGTCATTTAAAGTAAACTTGCTTTCAGGAAAAGCATAAAATAAGATTTCTGGAATATATCCAGTACCTGTACCCAGGTCTAAGATAGTATCTGGATGGCATGTAGGAAAATGCTTTTTCAAGCAATCAATTAACTGTGTAGCAGATTTTTTTTGAATAGAAGCAGTTGCATCATAAGATGCGCTTGCTCTGTCAAAGTTACGTTGTATGTATGCTTTGGCCAATTTCATGTAAAAAATTTATAATTTGCTGATATATAAAATGACGTTCATATAGGCCTAAGCAATGATGACCTTTGTGATGTACTATAACTTTAACATATTTACTTAATTTACTAAAATTATCATATATCAGAGATGGAGGTACAATAGTATCATTTTTTGCACCTATTATCAACAGTGGCATAGCTGGCAATGGATGTCTGGTAGCGAGCAATGCTAAATCTTGCATTAACTTTGTTGTATTAAAACTTTTAGAAAGGGTATAATCTAGTCCACAACGTTTATGAAATGAGGTCAATGTATCTCTCGGATTGCTCTGAAAATACTTTACCATCGTTTTAAGTTCTATCTTTCTTTTTTTTTCCAATTGTGGATCAAATCCTAAAAAGTTTATAAAAGCCTGTATTCCAATAAGTGCCGTAAATTTTACCTTTAGGGAGGCTAATTTTATAAATCCAAGGGAATGGCCCACACCAATAAATAGCTGGTCAGTGGGAAGGTCTATTTTTGCATCTTCAAAATAACCAAGGTCTAAGGAGTAACAGCCAACGGTAGGAAAGTATTCTTTTATAAGTGGCTCAAAAAACTGCTGATCAAATCCCCAACCATGACAAAATATAAAAAGCGGTTTCATACTTGCTTAAGTATCTCTACTAAATAGTTTAAATCCTCATCACTGTGACTTGTATTGAGTGCAATGCGTAACCTTGACGTACCAGGTGGAACCGTAGGTGGACGTACCATAGAAACAACCAATCGATGTTTTAAAAGCTGCTCTTTTAGATGGATGGCATGCCGTTCATTACCTATAATGATTGGTATAATATGGGTTATTGAATGACCTATATTAAATCCAAGGTGGTGTAATTTTGCTCTGAGTTTTTTAGCTTTAGAATATAAATTTTGACGTTGAGTAGTATAATGTCTTACTAAGTCCCAAGCTTTAGATGCCGCTCCAATTACCATTGGAGAAAGGGCAGTTGAGTAGATAAACCCTGGACATTTATTAATCAGGTACTCCTTTAGGATATTAGCACAAGCAACATATGCACCAAAGCAGCCCAAAGCTTTGCTGAAAGTACCTAATACTAAGTGCGGAATTTCTGAAAGATTAATATGCGTGGATAATCCATAGCCATTATGGCCAATCATACCCGTTGCATGTGCTTCATCTAAGTATAGAAAAGATTCATTTTCTTTACTAATGGTAAAAATTTCATCTATGGGTACTATATCTCCATCCATACCAAAAATGGTTTCTGTAACAATAAATTTTGGTCTTTTATCATCTTTGTGTTTGGTCAACAACTTACTTAAATGATCCATGTCATTATGTTGATAGCGTATAAGCTCAGCATGACTTAAAAATACAGCTTGATACAAGCTTGCATGATTCAATTTATCAAAAAAAACCATAGGTCTACTACCCCATACTGATGCATCTAATAGACTAGAAAGGACTGTTATATTAGCCTGAAAACCTGAATTAAAAATAAGTGCTGCTTCTGTTTTTTTATCTTGGGCAATTTTATTTTCAAAAGGCTGAAATAGACCTTTATTACCAGATAGCAAACGAGAACCTGTAGCACCTACACCAAATTCCTTTCCAGCAGATTGTGCTGCTAACAATACTGCTTTTGACTTACTGAGCCCAAGATAATCATTCGTAGAGAAATCAATGTGGTTTTTATCCAAATCTAATTGTAACTGTCTATATTTTTCTTTACATTTTTCTTCATGGAGGTATTTATAATATGACTTATACATAATTTTATCTAAAAAAATGTCAAAATAATGGTTCCAAAATGGACTTTTTCTGAGGTAGACAAAGTTTTTAGTCTTCCATTTCCAGAGTTAATGTATGCAGCACAAAAAGAACATAGGAAACACTTTAATCCTAGTGAAATCCAAGTTAGTACACTTTTAAGTATTAAAACAGGTAGTTGTCCTGAAAACTGCGCTTATTGTCCCCAATCGGCACACTATAACACTGGATTAGAAAAAAAGTCTTTATCAACCATTTTAGAAGTAGTTGCAGCAGCCAAGCGTGCAAAAGAATCGGGCAGCACCCGCTTTTGTATGGGTGCAGCTTGGCGTGGGCCACGCGATCAAGATTTAAAGATTGTTTGCGAAATGGTTAAAGAAGTAAAAAAGCTAGGCCTTGAAACCTGTGTTACACTTGGTTTACTAAAAGATGGCCAGGCTAATATGCTCAAAAAGGCTGGGTTAGATTTTTACAATCATAATGTGGATACCTCGGAAGCGTATTACGATAAAATTATAACGACACGTAGTTTTAAAGATCGTTTAAATACCCTGGAACAGATCCGTAGTGCAGCCATTAAGATTTGTTGTGGTGGCATTCTTGGTATGGGAGAAACCAATCAAGATCGCATAAAAATGTTGATGCTTCTTGCCAATATGGATACGCCACCAGAATCCGTTCCGATTAACATGCTGATGAAGATTCCTGGAACGCCCCTTGAGCATGTAGACGATATTGATCCCTTTGATTTTGTTCGTACGATTGCAGTAGCCCGCATCATGATGCCAACATCTTATATTCGTTTATCAGCTGGACGAGAAAAAATGTCAGATGCATTACAAGCATTATCTTTTCTTGCTGGAGCCAATTCAATTTTTTATGGTGAAAAGCTACTTACCGCTCAAAATCCAATACCAGAACAAGATCATAATTTATTCCAAAAGTTGGGATTGAAAAAAATGGTTATAAAGGCTATGCCAACAGATGCATAATTTTAAAATCATTGTAAAAATAGAAGATTACGTTAAAAACGCTTTCCCCTTCTTAGATTTAAACTGATTTGGAAAAGAGAACTATAAAAACGCCTCTGTCGCCTCTGTCGTTGATTTTGTATAGGCATCATCTCTTCTAGATCTCTATAGCTTTAAAGAAAAACGATATTTCATACATATAACGTACGACAAAATTACTTCCGCTGATCAACAAAATCCTTTAGAATGGGGGAATAACCTGGCGGTAATAGCAAACATATCCATTAAAGTTTTAACCCAAAAATTTAATGTAACGATTTTTTTTAGCCAGATCCGATAGCACCAAAGTTTTAAACTAAAACCTTAATTTAACCATTTTTTTTAACAAATGCGACAGAACCTTTGCAGCTAGGGCAATTCTTTTTCTTCGAAAAATTTACTAGAAAAGAACTTCCCTACTACATAACCTATACATGCAGCAGCGATTATTAAAAAAAGATCTTTTTCCAATTCTAGCATTAAAAAAAGAATTTTCTTTTTCTGGTAGACGACTAAAAATAGATCTAAATACAAAAGTAAATACAAACAACTACATAGGATCCATCTTGTAGAAATTGATTTTTCATTTTTTATTTTCTTTATCCAAAGTGCACCCAGTACAATAGCTCCTATTGACAATAGCAATAGTAAAAAAGAAAAAATTGGGTATAAAAGAAGATTGGTTAAAACGTTGTAACAAAGTGCCAAACCACCTAATATGTTTTGAATCGCACCTTCAGAATGGGTCTCCTTTTTGAGTATTTCATCTAAAGCATCAGCAGGCATATCTTGCTCATTCGTAGTATCCGATTCCATATCACACAAGGTTTGTACAACCACCTCTCCTTTGTGGCAAGAGATAGTAGAATGATTCCATTTAAGATTTGTTGTTATACAAGCAACTATGCTCAGTACATAAGATAAGAAGTGCATAAATTTTTAGCTTAATTACTTTTTTATAAGTGATTTTTAGGTTAGATTAATGTGAAGGCAGGGCGATTGTCTACTGAACCACATTTGCCTTACTTTTAACCCAATATCTTAATTTTTGGAAAAAGATCATAGTTTAAATGTATGAATATTCAAAAGAAGCTTAATATTTTATTTGCCAGAAGAGGCACCTGCCATGCTGAACGATTACTCCCTCAATTAGTAGAAAACGATCTATTGATTAGTGATAGACAACTTAGTGATCACCTTCGCTTTCTTTATCTATATACAGATTTATTAGCTTACTACGACAACAACAATCAACGAATAGATCAAAATATTTGGCGAAAATTTCTAGAGCAGGATGATACTGTTGTACGTTCTTTAATTTTACATACCAATATTGATACGTTAAAAAAACGTATGCATGAAGATTTTTTAACACTACGGCGTACGCATAGAGCCATTTCAGATGGCAAGTCTATGGAGACCATATTGTCTGTGGCGCAAGAGCTGATCATATTATTGGATTATTGGTATAAAAACCTATCCAATGAAGATGTTGTTCGAATAAAACTAGCTACCATTATAGATGAAGAAATCAATATCCATATCACTAAAATATATGGGTTGATCCAGCAGCATTATCAAACCAGTTCTATTCAATCTTTTATAAACTTTTCTACTTTTCTATATCAGAAGTGCGATAATACTTCTTTATGGCAATTAAAATCCGATTTGCTTTGTGATGAAGTAAAGGGTAGACAGCTTAATGATGATCAGGTTATCGATATTTTTGATGATTTTTTTGACGCAGTTTTCAATACTATTTATACCTTAAAAGCGTTATCTGCTAGCGATTATTTTGACACCCTTTCTTCTAAAAACAAAGAACCGCATATGGCGCTTTTGATAGCTTTTTTACAGCTGCTAGAGTATGCAGATGCACACCTTAATTATATTCCACAAAGGACCTTAGACCACTACTATAGGCATGTATTAAAATTTAATAATAATCCTTCTATTCCAGACCAGGCTTATGTGCATTTTGTGCTTAGTCCCAACTATTCTTTTGCTTTTGTACCAGAAGGAAGCCTTTTGGTTGCAAAAAATCCAGTGAATGGTGAAGATATTTTGTTTGAAACAAAAAGGAATCTAACTGTAAATAAAGCCAAAATATCTGAGATTAATACCCTATTTACCACTAAAAAAATCGATAAAGAAGGATATCAAACTATTAAATTATCTGCTGCTACTTATAATAGCGAACTATTGCAGACCCTTCCTTTTCAACTATTCCCTACCTTAGAAGATAATAAAGTAGCCAAAAAGCAAACCAACCAACACTTGGCTTTATTGGTTGGTTCCCCTTTATTGTACCTTGCTGAAGGCATCCGTACCATTTATATAAAATGGAAGTTTAACTTTGAGTCTTTTCAGCTATTAATCACGCGGAATCCAAATAAAGAAATTGATAATGAAGAATTGTTAAAACAATTATCAGATATCTTTCACAGCATGTTAAGGGTACAAATTACCACTAAAGATGGATGGTTGGATATACCAAAAGAATTTGTAACGATACAGTTTATCCATGATACCTGTTGTCTAGATATGACACTATCCCTAAATACAGAAGTACCACCAGTGGAAGCGTTGCCTACCGGATACAAAGGGACTATAGTGAATCCTGGAACGCCTACTTTATCTATTGGCATACGTGATGGGGCATCACTTACTGGTTTGTACCTTTTAAGTGGATTGGTACTGGAAAGAATAGATCTAAAGGTTAGTGTACAGGGATATCGTGGATTAATTCTTCAGAATCAATTAGGTATTATTGATAATAGTCAAATTTTTGAACCGTTTGGCCCGTTAGCTAAGTTAGACAGTAGTTTTTATATAGGGAGTGGCGAAATTTTTTCTAAAAATTTGACTGATTTGAAAATACATATCAAATGGGATAGTCTTCCTACTATAGAAGGGGGATTTAAGAGCTATTATGATGCCTATCCTATTAAAGTCAACAATGATGACTTCAAAGTCACTATTTCTTACTTAAATCATCAGCATTGGAATCCATCTTATGTTCAAAATAGACAACGGGTACCTCTTTTTCAAATTGTCAAAACAAGTAAAGGTAGTGAGCGGTTAGATGATCTTAGAACCATTAGCGAAATTGATCTAGCTGCATTACGGATCACTAAAACAAACACGCCGTTAGATGTTTCCGTTTATGGTCCTAAAACAGCAGCTGGCTTTTTAAAATTACAATTATATACATCCGAACAAGCTTTTGGTCATGCTATATATCCCAATTTGATGAGTAGTGTACTCGTTAAAAACGTTCAGAAAAAGAAAGAAGAAGATGCCATTATTTTGAATCAACCTTATACACCCCGTATTAAGGCCATTACCGTAGATTATGAAGCAGAAGAGTCTATTGTATTGACTTCTCCTCCTGGAGAAGAGGAAGAAAAGTATCTCAATAGTTTTTTTCGTATTGCTTCTTTTGGCTATTTGAAGGTATTTCCCAGCAATTTAGTGGCACCAGTTACATTATTGCCATTGATACCAGAGCAATTTATAGCTTTTGGCATAGAAGATCTAAATGGTACAAATTTATCCATGCATATAGCTATTCGTGAAAATAGTGCAGATCAAGAAACCCCAAGACCCAAATGGTTCTACTTATATGATAATACTTGGGAGCCCTTTGAGGAAGCGATTGTTGTAGACGGCACCAATGGGTTATCCAAATCTGGCATTATGATTTTTGATTTATCTAAATTGCCCAGCGATCTCAGTAAAAATAATACCTGTATGAAGCCAGGATTAACCTGGTTTAAAGCACAATTTATGAATGATGTAGGGGTCCTACCCACTATAGTAGGCGTTTATATACAAGCCGCTCCTGTATCAAGATTTATGGATAAAAATGGTGTTTTTTCTGCTCCAGTATTACCCGAAAAATCAATTCAACAGCTCCAAAACCCTATAGAAGGTATTGAATTGGTCCTACAACCTTGTCAAACCTTTGGGGGAAGACAGTTTGAAAATCATCAAGCTTTATATAGACGGGTTAGTGAGCGGTTAAGACATAAAAATAGGGCTATATCGGTCTGGGATTATGAACGACTTATCCTTGAAAAATTTCCAGAAATTTTCAGAGTAAAGTGTATCAACCATACCTCAAAAAAGAGGAATGATATGGTAAATCCTGGTCATATAACCATTGTAGTGATGGCTAAAACAGATCTTAGTCTGGGTATGCCTATGATAAGTAGGCAGCTATTAGCTGAAATTAAAACATATATTCAAAGTGTAAGTGCTCCATTTATAAAATGTGAAGTAGTAAATCCCACTTATGAGGATGTGAAGGTTAATGTTACGGTTAAGTTTAAACCAGATTATGAAAAAGGATTGTTTTTAAATTTACTACACCAAGATTTATATAACTTTTTTTCTCCATGGTTATTGAACCCATCAGAAGATGTCCAGTTGGGTGGTAGTATACCTACTTCTAAAATTATAGACTTCATTAATAACCGTTATTATGTAGAAGGCATAGGAAATTTTTCTATATTAAAGTATGCTGGTAAACCTCCAAATTTAAAGTTAGATAAGATAACCACCTATGATAGCCATTTATTTGCCAGCCATCCATGGTCTGTCATGGTTTCTTCAAAAAAGCATAAAATAGCTGTTGTGGATACATTTGATACTGCTCTGAAATTGCGTCATGGTAGCATAGGCGATATGGCTATTGCTGAAGATTTTATAGTAGGTCCATGGCAAGTACCTAAAGAAGAAGAACCGTTGCCATGTATAGATCAAGATAGCCCCATACCAAGCGTAGAAGAATACTGTTTAATCACTAAAAAATACATTAAAACCGATCATGGCCATCACTAGTAGAGAAGAACTAAAGAAAAGCTTTGAAAAGGGATCTATTCCTACCCAGCGTGATTTTGAAGATTTGATAGACTCTATGTTCCATAAACAAGATGATAAAGTTTTTTCTCAAGATTATGGTTTAAGTTTATCTCCTAAAGGTAGTTCTGCTAAGTTGATAACCTTTTTTAATGACTTAAATGATTTTAAACCTACCTGGAGTATTGAACAATATCCTAAAAATACGCCATCTTTTGGGTTTAATCTTGTTGATAAAGAAGGGGAGAGTAGATTCCTTGTACAGTCTAATGGCCATGTTGGTATAGGCACCACCAATCCATCAGAAAAATTAACTGTAAATGGTAACATCAGTATGCATGGGCGTAGGGGAGCATATGCTTCTGGTGAAGTCCCTGGAGATGGCAGTTGGTATAATATTACCCCTCCATTAAATGCATGCCATGCATTTGAAGTCATTGCTAAAATTGGTAAAAAAGGACGTGGTTTATATGCTATGAGTCATGCTATAGCACTCAGCACATTTGGAGATTCTAGTAATAAGGTTAGTACTGTAAAAGCCTATTATGGAAGTTTTAGAAATAAAATTAAGTTTCGTTGGACTGGAGATACTTTTAACTATACCTTACAGATAAAAACGCAACGTGATTATGGAGAAGATAGTATGATTAAGTATTATGTAACCAATTTATGGTGGGAGGAAGAAGAATATGAAGCTGTGCACCAATAACATTGGATCACTAGCCCTTTTATACAAGAACCTTTCTGATGCATCAAAGGGTTGAAGAGACGAAGTACTATTTTTTAACAAAAAAAACGTAGAGATAATGCGTAAATTTTCCTAGATTTGGGGCATACTTTTATTCAATCAATTATATCATTTAATATACTTATATACTTATGAAAAAAAACATTCATCCAGAATATAGGCCAGTTGTCTTTTTAGATACTTCTAGTGGTGCTAAGTTTATGACGCGTTCTACTATACATACATCAGAAACTATTGAGTGGGAAGATAAAAAAACATATCCTTTGTTTAAAGTAGAAGTGAGTTATGTTTCCCATCCTTTTTATACAGGTAAGAAAATTTTTGTAGATACAGCAGGTAGGATTGAGCGTTTCAATCAAAAATATAAAAAGAAAAATCCTACTATTTAAATGGACTAATGATCTATAAAGTCTCTTTTTTGTTCTGATCAATAAATAAATATAGCTTGGTGTTAAGCTTAGTCGATGGTCCCAATTAAAGTAACCTGTTAGTGGTTGTGTCAAAGTTTCTTTTGATGTTTCCAGTTGTAGCCATATCTGTTAAGTCAATTTTTTCATTGGTGTTTAACTTTTTTGTCTGATTTTAAGTTAATAAAAAAGTAATCTAGCATACATAAAAGTTTCTTGTTATGTGCATCAGCTTCTTGTGAGTATATAGTCTTATTGAAAAATAGGAATAGACTAGGTGTTCAAGTCGCAAAGATTTTAAATCTATTATTTGATATGCAATTTGCCAAGATACCCGACCACGATGCTTTTAAAAATGCTTTAATAAGAGTGGCTGCTACGCATAAGGTGGCACATGCGCAGCTTTTTCTAGGTCCTACTGGTTCTGCAAATCTTGCTTTAGCATTAGCTTTTGCTACTTATTTAAATTGTAGCTCCCCTAATCAAACAGATGCTTGTGGCAACTGTTTTTCGTGTGCTAGCATGGAAAAATTGACCCATCCCGATTTGCAACTGGTTTTTCCTAAAAAAACTAGTAGTGCAATTTTTGATCCGCAATCAGATAAAAATTATCTAGAGACATTCCGTAATTTGCTTAAAAAAAATCCTTTTTTGACCTTAGAAGAGTGGATTAGTGCCATGCACTTCGATCGTAAACAATGTCAAATTAGTAAAAAAGAGGTTGGGAAAATTATTCAACAACTTAGCTTAAAACCTTTTATGGGGCCATATAAAATTGTTTGCATATGGCTACCAGAATATCTCCATCATACAGCAGCTAATGCACTATTAAAAACCTTAGAAGAGCCACCTCCTTGTACTGTTTTTTTATTAATTGGTTCCAATAGTGAAAAAATATTACCAACCATTAAATCACGTGTGCAACAGCATGCTATTCCTCTTTTTTCAGAAGAAGCCATTGAACAAATGTTGCGCAATAGCTATAGCGATTTAGATGGCCATCGATGTAAAGAAATAGCATTTCTGGCTCAAGGGAATCTGTCTAAAGCCTTTCAATTGATCGAGCAAAGTGTTGGGGAAAACTTTGACTATTTTAGCCAGTGGATACGTTGTTGCTATAGTGGTAATTTGATTAAATTAGTTGCCCAATCTGAAGTATTTTATAAACTATCTATTGAAGCACAAAAGAATTTTTTTACTTATGCACTACAGATGAGTCGAGCTACCTTATTGGGCAAATTCAATGATTCACTTTTTCAAATAGGTTTACCTGCTGAGGCAACGTTTGTCAAAAAGCTTGGTCTTAATGTGACTATAAACCAATTAAAAGAGATTATAACAGAATTGATGCAGGCTTATTATTATGTAGAACGAAATGGCAATGCAAAAATGGTTTACCTCCATATGTCTATCCAAATTATAAATGTTTTTGCCTCTGTTTAGCTATTTCAGGGCCGACTAAATAAACTATTGACTTTTACGGATCAACTTTTATATTGAATATTTCAACAGAGATTTACGGATTGAAAACTAAATCTACCGGAATTTTGGATCGAAACCGTAACTTTCTATCGGTTTATAGACGGGGATGGTCCAACTAACTATTTTTGTTCCTGCCTCTATTTTTACAAACCTCCAATGCCTGTTTAGCGGCTTCTTCTAACGCCTGTGCTATCTCTGGCTCTAAGTATGTATAAGCTATTTTAATATCTATGGCTAGTGTCTCCTGAGCCATATGTTGTACCTCTTTTGTATTAATATAACTTTCTGATTGCCTTAGGTCATAGAGCCGCTCAGCTAGTTTGATAAACAAAACAGAAAGCTGTACATGATCTTCTTGAATGGATTGTTTTAATCGATTCTTCACATAAAGTAAAGAAGGATGATCTAGTTCCTCTCTTTTATCTATACCAACTACATTCAATACAAAGGCATACACACCCAAGTTATAATGTTGCTGGATATAAGAAAGAGGCAAGCAAGTACGGCGTACTAACCCATAAAGTAAAGAAGCATAAACCACCTTAGGAGAATGGAAAACCCAATCGACTACTAGTTTAGAAATACCTACTGCTCGTACATAAAATAATTGGCCTGAAGCATGACGCTTAAATCCAAAGTGTTCACGCAATAATAAAAGTATGCCTGAAATTATACTTGGATCAATAGGATCATCTTCACAAGATGATTTACAGATATGATCATGGAATTTCATTAGTTCCATCATTGAATCAGCTTGCTCTTTAGGGGTAACAGGCGTTTCTACAGTTAAGGAATCTATAGGAAGTTTGTAGGTCATCTTATCACGAATCTCACTAGATAGTGTCGTCATGAAATATTTTGTATATTTGTTTTGTAGTTCATATTATATTTTTAGATCATAACATCAATTATATTTATAGATGTCTAAATGGATTCACCGTCATGATATTTCAGACAAAGTATGGTCTATTTTATCACCTCTACTTCCAGGTCAACAAGGAGGTTGGGGAGCTGTTGCCAAAGATAATAGACTGTTTATTAATGCAGTATTTTGGATTTTACGTACAGGATCTCCTTGGCGTGATCTTCCATCGAGCTATGGAGATTGGAAAAACACTCATCGTAGATTTTCTCGCTGGAGAGATAATGGTATATGGGAGAGGATCTTAGAAAAACTGATTAATAATACTGATTTTAAATGGCTTATGATTGATGCTACTTATATTAAAGTACATATACATGGAACGGGTGCAAAAGGAGGCAACCAATCTATGAGTCGAACAAAAGGGGGCTTAATACGAAGCTACATTTGGCCGTGGATGCGTCTGGTATGCCGATCAGAGCTATTATCACAGAAGGTACCAGAGCTGATTGTAGCCAATCTCCATATCTTATTGAGGGGATAACTCCAAAGCATTTGTTGGCAGACCGTGCCTATGATACCGATAAAATCATTAAATATACTATAGAAAAAGGTATTGTTCCTGTTATCCCTTCCAAGAAAAACAGAAAAACAAAACGTTATTTTGACAAGAATTTATATAAATTCCGACATCTTATTGAGAATATGTTTCTCAAAATTAAGCAATGGAGAGGAATCTCCACTAGGTATGCAAAGAACACAGCATCCTTCTTGGCAGCTGTCCAAATTAGATGTATCCATTTATGGGCTAACTTTTTATGACGACACTATCTAGCATGCAAATCATATAATGAATGGCTATTAAAATATCCAGGTATAGAAAAAAAAGATTTACGTAAGATAGATGATAGTTGTTTTGGTACATCATTACCAGAGAGCTGGATAAACATCATAATAGATCGTCTAAATACAACCCCAAGCCTGAGTACTATAGAGCAATTTATACATGATAAACAAAAAGATATAGAGAGTTTGCATGTAATACCACTACTAAACTTAGATAATCTTGATGAACATCTCCATCATCATGGAGAAAGTCCTGAAGGCTTAAAAGCGCACCCCAGAGCACGTAGGGATATAGGTGATGGGTATAAAATAACCGAAGACAACCATCCGCATGTTCTAGTTGCAGAAACCAACGGTATGCACGATACTGAGCCAACCCAACCTGTGACCAATAGCGCTTATAGCCATACAGATAACTCATTTATAAACAGTATTGCTAATATGGTCCGTAGTGGTTTGCGTGCATTCCAATCCACAAACCAGATAATCAACATACCTCAGTGGTTTACTAAACATAGGGATAATGTTAATCACTCACATACAACATTACCACCAGAGACACCTAACATTCCACATAATGGCTCTTCTACTAGTACAAGTAGTATGGCTCATCATCTTTTAGCATTGGGAAATAATGAGAATTTAACATTCGTGAATTACTTGATTCATTCAATCAGTGGCAGTACACTGTATGATAATAATCATAGTACTGTAATCAACCATAATACCAACAATCAATATGCTCAAAATATGTCATATAGTGCATATTCCCCTAACGGTAGAAGTCATAATATGACATATACGGAAGAAAATATTACAAATTTTCAGCCCCCTGCTGCTCCTTCCTTATGGGAAAAATTTTGGTTCCTTGGTACGTAGTGGTTCTCTCATCTCTACAGTTGATTTTGATTTTTGGATCATTTGTTTTAGAGGAACCATTGCATGTGATTTTTAACTAGAAACGCTACAGAAATAATTTGTAAAAGAATGAAAATTATATAGTAGATTATCTGATATTGTGGGTAAGTGTGTTAAACTTATCCATAATCTCAGATAATAGCCTATATGTTTGGTCCCAAAAAATTGTGGTATATTTATAATCCAACCAATACTTTGCATGCAATCTTATATACTTATGAATTGGATTTTAAATTTTAGTAATCTATGCGCATGATATGGTACAGATACAAATACCATCAAACATAGAAGTCCCTTTCCCACTCATTGGTGCCCATACCTCTACCCAAGGGGGGCTCCACAATGCCTTATTACATGGTGCAACAATAGGTGCAACTACTATACAACTTTTTACCCGCAACCAACGTCAATGGAAAAGTAGCACACTGCAGCAAGCAGAGCTGGATAAATGGCACCATACGTTAGAAGTTACTGCTATGAAACAAGTGATGAGTCATGCCAGTTATTTGATCAACCTTGGCTCCAATAAAGCAGATCTATTGGCCAAAAGTCGTGAGGCTTTTTTAGAAGAAATAGAACGCTGCTTGGCTTTAAAAATTAGCTATTTAAATTTTCATCCAGGCGCTGCAACCGGAGACAATACACTAGCCTGTTTAGACCGAATTGTGCAAAGTTTATCGACCTGTGAATCACTTTTTCAACCAGAAACTACCTTACGTTTGCTTATAGAAACTACTGCAGGTCAAGGCTCTACTGTGGGCCATTCTTTTGAAGCGTTAGCCTATATAATCGATCGAGTCAAAACAGTAGTTCCGATTGGAGTTTGTATAGATACTTGCCATATTTTTGCAGCAGGCTATGACATCCGTACAGTAGATGGATGGGTAAATACATTGGCAAAATTTGAATCAATTGTTGGCCTAAACCACCTCTATGCACTACATGTGAATGACTCCATGACGCCACTTGGTTCAAGAAAGGATCGGCACGCTAACTTAGGAAATGGGGAAATAGGCATGGATGGTTTCAAAGCCATGATGCGTCATCCAAAACTTTACAGGATTCCCAAATATTTGGAAACACCTAATGGTACAACTATGTGGACAAAAGAAATAGAACTCCTGCGTAGTATTTACTAAATAGTCGGTCCTGAAATATTTTTTTGGATAAAGATATTGAATGGATATTTCTTTATAATATTTATGGTTTAGCAGGCGCTCTATTTTTCCTACCCAAGATATAGGTATAACTGGTTTTAAATTAAGAATTTAAATTATATAGGTTTTAATTTATTTGATTGTGACGGTGTTAAGAATAATTTTCTTGTAATCAGTCGTAGGTTATGAGCAATAGTACACATGTTATATGAGTATTTTTCGTAACCTAGCAACTGGTAGATGCAATTGCTTTCTATACTTAGTTACGGTACGGCGTGCCACATTATATCCCTCGTCTGCCAATAATGCTACAATACGTTCATCCGAGTAAGGATTTTGTTTATGCTCACTATTAATTAATTCTAAAATTCTGTTTTTAACAACCTTATTGCTAATATCCTCTCCAGTAGATCTGTTGATGCCTTCAGAGAAAAAAAACTTTAGAGGATATACGCCAAACCGGCCTTGTACTGACTTTTGGTTGACAATTCTTGAAATAGTAGAAGCATCCATACCAACTTTATCTGCTACATGTTGCAAAACCATTGGTTTTAGTTTATCAGTTTCTTCTTCTGAGAAGAAAGCATATTGCAGTTGTAAAATTGCTTCCATAGTCTTTAAAAGTGTTTGACTCCGCTGACTTAGCGCTTCCATAAACCATTTGGCATGCTCTAGATTTTTTCTTAAAAAGGCAATCATCTCCTGACTTTCTACATCTTGTTTCCGTTTTTTTTCATACGTTTCTAGTATATTAAGATATCTTTTATTAAAGCGTGGCTTATAAATAGGGTAGTGGACCAGTTCAACACTAAGCTTGCCTTGATTTTCTAAAATTATAAAGTCTGGAGTAAGATAATTATTGCTATACGCTATTCCATTATGATATTGGCCTGGTCTGGGATTAAGCCGAGCAATGTGCGCCAGTGCTTTCTTTAAAAGATTTGTGTCAGCAAGTCCTAATTTTTTAACCATTACATGGTAGTGTTTCTTTGTAAAAGCTTCAAAACAACTGCTTACCACACGTTGTGACAATTGAATGAGTGGATCTTTCTGATTTTGCCCTTTCAGTTGAATTAATAAGCACTCTTGTAGATTTCTAGCTCCAATACCAGGTGGATCTAAATGTTGAATAGCCGTTAATACTGCTTCAACCTCTTCTAGAGAAAGTTCTAAATAATGGATTACATGAAGATCTTGTAGAACTGTTTCCAAATCACATGAAAGGTAGCCATCTTGATCTAAACTACCAATTAGGTGTTCGCCTATTATATACCCTACTTTATTTAAGTGGAGCAAATAAAGTTGTTCTCTTAACTTTTCTTGTAATGAAACAATAGCTGGAGTCCAAAGGTCACGAGTAAGGTGACCCTCTGTTTTGTATATTTTTTTATTTAAATCAATCGAACGATAATCAGAAAAATCCTGAGCAAGTTGTTCTGATATGCAAGATGGTTCTTCACTTTCTACCTCTTTTACCTCATCTAATAAAGGATTTGTGGCAACCTCTTTTGAGATGTAGTCGTTAAGTGCTATAGTAGGTACTTGCAATAACTTAATAAATTGAATTTGTTGTCCAGATAATTTCTGGGTTAACCGTTGCTCTAATTGTAACTTCTGCATCTTAGCATTCAGTTGGATTAAATAAAAACTATTTATAGATTAGATCTTATTGGGTATGTTATATAGGTATACCAAAAAAATATGAATCTTTCTATATTATTCCTATACTAAAAGAGAATACATTGTATCGTAAAATTAAAGAACTTTTACAGTTTGGCACAGTTGGTACTGCAGTTGAAGCAAAAGGTTGGATTCGCACCAAGCGTATCAATAAGCAGGTTATATTTCTTACAATAAATGATGGTTCTTGTCAAGAAAACCTACAGGTAGTTATGGAACCATCTGCACTTCCCAAGACATTACTCAATCAACTGATTACAGGTGCTAGTGTTGAAGTATCTGGCAATCTAGTGGCTTCAAAAGGTAGCAATCAATTGGTGGAATTACATGGTTGCCAACTGACCCTACTAGGGAATGCGCCAGACTACCCCTTACAACCCAAAGCCCATTCGTTAGAATTTCTACGCACATGGCCACATCTTCGTTTTCGCACCAATACTTTTGGTGCGGTGTTTCGCATTAGACATGCCGTTAGTTATGCGATTCACCATTTTTTTCACGAGCGTGGTTTTTTTTACCTTCACACGCCTATTATTACTGCAGCTGATGCAGAAGGTGCAGGAGAATTATTTCGTGTAACGAGCCTGAATATGGCCCACTTACCTAAAAACCTAGATGGTAGTGTTGATTCTAGAGAAGATTTTTTTAATCAGCCTACTAACTTAACAGTTTCTGGACAACTTGCTGCAGAAGCAGCTGCTATGGGACTAGGGGCGGTCTATACTTTTGGTCCTACTTTTAGGGCAGAAAATTCCAATACAACCAGACACTTAGCAGAATTTTGGATGGTTGAACCAGAGGTGGCTTTTAATAACTTGGAAGATACTATTGCGCTTGCAGAAGGGTTGTTAAAATTTTTATTAGACTATGTACTAAAACATTGTCCTACAGAACTAGATTTTTTGAACCAACGGTTGCTTAGCTATAGAAATGAACAAGATGGAGCTGAGCTGCCCCTCTTAGAACGGTTGCGATTCGTATTGGCAGAGCCTTTCGTTTGTATTACCTATACAGAAGCCATTGCCATTTTAAAGAAAGCTCAATCAAGCAAGCATGGTAAGTTTGTCTATCCTGTTACCGATTGGGGTATGGATCTTCAATCAGAACATGAACGTTATTTGGTAGAACATTATTTTAAAAAACCTGTAGTAGTAACGGATTATCCAAAAAATATTAAGGCGTTTTACATGCGACAAAATGATGATGGCAAAACAGTAGCAGCTATGGATGTGCTTTTCCCTGGTGTAGGAGAAATTATTGGCGGATCCCAAAGAGAAGAGCGTATAGATTATTTGCAAAAAGCAATGCAACGTACCGCTATTCAAGATTTAAACTGGTATCTGGATACAAGACGTTTTGGTACCATACCCCATGGCGGATTTGGGTTAGGGCTTGACCGGTTGATATTGTTTATAACGGGTATGGAAAACATACGTGATGTTATTCCATTTCCACGTACACCAGGCCATGTACCCTGTTAAGTGGCTTTTTCCCATTTATTCATCTATATACACAACAGGATTACCTTTGCTGATGAACAAAATCTTTTAAAATAAGGCAACTAATCTGGCGCTAATAGTAAACATCGTTACTAAGTTTTAGATTCAAACAGCAACGTAATATTTATTTTTAGTAAAGATGACAAAACCTATTTATCTACTGTAATGCTTTTTCAATAGAATTGTTCCAACCTTCTATCTTTTGTATCAGCTGATTGCTTTTTGTACCAGTGGCTTCTTGGACTTTTAAATAGGCTACTAGGCAATCAAATGCTACCATAGCTAGCAGGTCTTGTTGATCCTGAATGCCAAGTTTTTTTTGATATCCTCTAATCCGTTCTGTTAAGATGTTGCCCGCCCTTCTTACAAAGGTTTCATCTTCTGGTTGTACCTTCATAGGATAGATTCGGTCACTGATTTTAATTTTTATAGAGAGTGATTCCATGGTATTAAACTTGTTCAAAATAGGCCAAACAGAAATCTATTTCTTTAATATACTGATTAATCCGATGGACTAAATGATGGCCCGATGGAGGGGAATTATGGTTGGCTGTAGGTGCATCAGCGGTTCTTTTTGACGCTTCCAGTAAAGACTTTAATGTTTGATTTTCTTCTGTTAAATGTACAATTTGTTTTTGGTAGTTTGCATGCACTTGTAATAGCTTTGCAACTGTTTTTTCAAATCGTGCTATGATGAGGTCATCCTCTTTAGATGAATTATCTTCTAATAATGACATGCAATTCACGTTCAAAAGTTTGCATCAGTTGATGCATAATTTGATCAATACTTTTGTCATCTAGTGTTTTTTCACTATCCTGTAAGGTAAAAGTAATGGCATAAGCGCTTTTATTTTCTGGTAAACTTGGGCCCTCATAGAGATCAAAAAGATGGATAGATTGAATATTTTTATGCCCCTGCTTTAAAATTAAATCTTTTATCTCTTGGAAACAAATTGCCTTATCTACTATCAACGATAGATCTCTTTTAACTGCAGGAAATTTAGAAATAGGTTGATAAATTTTATGTGGTCTACTGATCTTTAACAGTTGATTCCAACAAATATCTGCAAAGAAAACAGGTTGTTCCAAAGAACAATAATTTGTAATAGATGGCTTAACCTGGCCAAAAGTTGCTACTACTTTACCGCTGTCTACGACTTCAACGCCCTGTGTATAGAATGGGTGGGTAACTGCTTTGTAGGATAGATCCATAATACCTAACTTTTGGACAAGTTGTTCTATAGTAGCCCGAATGTTTTGTAACGTTATAGGACTTGTCTGGCTTATCTGGTTCAGCAACTCTATTTGACCAGTTAACCAAAGGGCCAATCTTTTTTCTTCATTATATGATGTGCCATCTTGGTGATAAATGGTACCCCACTCAAATAGTTTTAAATCGTGGTGACGGCGTGCAAAATTGTAGGCGATCACTTCTAGTCCACTAAAGAGCAAACTAGACCGTAATGTATTGGTAGACGCACTCAGTGGATTAAGAATCGAAATTGTTTTTTTTGTAGCTTCTATAGTTGCATAAACTTCTTTGGTTAAAGAATTGGTGCATATTTCATAATAGCCATTGGCTACCAGCATTTTGCTAATTTCTTCTGCCAATTTATGGCGGTTATCTATTCTACTTTCAGGAGCAAAATAAGCAGCAGTTAAATGGTTAGGAATGCGGTCATATCCATATATTCGTGCAATTTCTTCAATCAGATCAGCTTTTCTGGTTACATCCACTCTGTAAGGAGGTACCTTTGCAGTAAACCCTTCCTCAGTTTCTGCTTCAATAACTATTTCTAAGTCTGTTATAATTTGTTTAATGGTAGTTGGCTCAATTGTTTTACCCAAACATCGCGTAATCTCTGCATAAGCAATAGGAATATTGAAATGGGCTAATGGCGTTGGATAATATTCTACTACGTCACATGCTTCTGCAGAAGGGATTAGTTCTTGCAACAATAGTACTGCTCTTTTTAGCGCATAAAGGGGAAGATTGGGGTCTGTCCCACGTTCAAATCGAAAAGAAGCATCCGTTTTAATATGATGGTGCTGCGCTGCACGACGTATAACGGTTGGATGAAAATAAGCGCTTTCTATAAAAACATGTTGCGTGGTTTCTGTAATACGTGTCTTGTATCCACCCATAATACCAGCCATTGCTATAGGCCCCCCTTCATCGCAAATCATTAATTCATGACCAGCCAGTGTTCTCGTTACTCCATCTAATCCTGTAAATAAAGTACCTGGAGCGCATAGTTGCACCATCAGTGACTGGCCGATGATGGTGTCATAATCAAAAGCATGTAAGGGTTGTCCCAACTCGTGCAATACAAAGTTGGTTACATCTACTACATTATTAATGGGTTTTACACCAATCCGTGATAATCTAGTACGCAGCCATTCGGGAGAAGGTTGAGTCGTGTTATTTTTAAGCAAGAGTCCTGTATAACGTGGACATAGTAGAGGATCTATATGATCTATTTTTAATGGCCGATCAGATCGTACAGTGTGAAACGCCTCTATGGAAGGAAGCGTTGTAGGAAGGTGTAAAATAGCTTTTAGCTCTCTGGCTATACCTAGGTGTGAACAAGCGTCTGCTCGATTGGGTGTAATGTCGATTTCTAAAATTTCATCTATTAGATCTTTAAAGTAATCTTTGGCCGGCGTTCCGGCAGGTAGCATAGTGGACAATACCATAATACCAGCATGTGCTGGTCCGATGCCAATTTCGTCTTCCGCACAAATCATTCCTTCAGACCAGACCCCTCTCATTTTAATTTTTTTAATTTCAAAAGGTTTTTGGTCTACATAATTGTAAATGGTGCTACCCACTGGTGCGACCACTACCTTCTGACCAGCTTCTACATTAGCGGCACCACAAACAATAGTGCACGGCCTATCTGATCCAATATCTACTAAGGTTTGCTGTAATCTGTCTGCATTGGGATGGGGTAGGCATGATCGCACTTCACCTATTATAAGACCTTCTAAACCACCCTTAATGGTGGGGTGTATGTGGACTACTTCTAACCCTCTTTGGGTTAGAAGCGGTGCCAATTCTAAAGCGTTTAATGAAAAATTTATATAAGACTTTAGCCAATTTAGTGATATCTTCATAATGCGTAATCAATCCATATTATATAGCTACTGTTGCAACCTTCTGTATAACCATTTGATTTGATAGATACATTTGCGCTATTTTTTAATAGATGCCTTTTGTAACAAGAAGCAAGTCCATAAGTAGCTTGCCTTTAGTTTTGATGATCTACTCGTTTTAGTAATTGCACGCCATAACCATCCCAATCATTAATAGGTTTTCTAGCTATGCCAGAATCCATAGCAGCGCGTGCAACAGCTATAGAAACGGTAGAGAGTAAACGGCTATCCATCGGTTTGGGGAGTATGTATTCTTTGCCGAAATGGATGGTTTCACCATAGTATTTACGAATACCAACCGGTACTTCTTCTTGTGCCAGTTTTTGAATGGCTTGTACAGCAGCTTGTTGCATGGCTCCATTAATCGCACAAGCACCTACATCTAAGGCACCTCTAAAAATGTAAGGAAAAGCAATTAAATTATTTACTTGGTTCGGGAAATCACTACGTCCTGTGGCAAAGATAACATCTGGTCTAGTAGCCATAGCATCTCGGTAAGAAATTTCTGGTACAGGATTGGCTAAGCCAAAAATAATAGGATCCTTAGCCATTCGTTCTATACTTTGGCTCATTAATATGTTCCCAGAAGAGAGTCCTATAAAAACATCTGCTCCGATTACTGCATCATGTAAGGTATGCACGGGGCGGTCTGTAGCAAAGGGTGCTTTAATAGGCGTAAGTGTATCACTATCTTGACGAATCACTCCTTTTCTATCACACATAATGATCTGCGCCGGATTGGCGCCTAGGGCAATCAAAAGTTTTGCCGTTGCAACGGCTCCTGCACCAGCTCCACTAAAAACGATTTGTACGTCTGTAATAGCTTTATTTGCAATTAATAAGGCATTTAATAAACCAGCCGCTACCACAATAGCCGTAGCATGTTGGTCATCATGCATAATGGGTATATCCAATTGATCTATTAAAGATGCTTCAATCTGGAAGCATTCAGGTGCTTTAATATCCTCTAGGTTAATGGCACCAAAAGTAGGCGCCAATGCTTTAATAACCTGTATCACTTCTTCAGGGGCAGTTGCATCAATTTCTATATCAAAGGCATCCACCCCCGCAAATCTTTTTAAGATCATTGCCTTTGCTTCCATAATGGGTTTAGCAGCTAAAGGTCCCATATGTCCATAACCTAATACAGCTGTACCATTGGATACGACACCTACTAAGTTGCCTTTATTGGTATATTCGTAAATGCGTTCACTACAGGCAGCAATTTCTTCGCAAATTATACCTACACCAGGTGTATAAGCTGTAATGATATCACGGGGTGTATGAAGGGACTTGGTGAGACACGTACCTATTTTACCAGCAGGAAATTGCGCATGATAGGCTAAAATTTGTTCCTTAGTAACAGCTGTTTTATTCATAGTATTTCGATATTTAGGTAAAAATCTTAGATATTTTAATATAAATATTTGCTTGCTAATCAGTAGCAGATACATCAAGTTACCATTTTTAAATTATTTATACTAAAAGTTGCTGCATCAATTAATCGCTTATGTTGTACTGTAGTTGTTTACTACGTAATTGTCCACAAGCGGCGTCAATATCTGTACCATGTTCTCCACGCACAACTGCATAAATGCCCTGTGCACGTAGTGTAGAAATGAAATGGTAAATAGTCTTGGGCAGACTGCGTTTGTAATGGACTAATTCATTTACTGGATTATAGGGAATAAGATTTACATGAATCAAATGGCGTTGTTTGCGTGCCAAAATTAAATTGGCTAACTCAAAAGCACATGATTCTGAGTCATTCACATCTTTTAGTAAAATATATTCAAAGGTTACACGTCTATTTGTTTTTTCCAAGTAGTAATCTATGGCTTCCATAAGTTTTTCTATGGGAATGGCTTTATTGAGCCGCATAATCTGTGTACGTAGTGTATTGTTGGCTCCATGCAAGGAAAGGGCAAGATTTACCTGTAGACCTTCATCTGCAAAAGTTTTTATTTTACGATCTAGTCCACTGGTAGAAACCGTAATATGTCGTGCACCAATAGCAAGGCCTTTGGCATGGTTTACAATATGTATAAAGCGCAAAAGATGATTATAATTATCGAATGGTTCTCCAATACCCATGACGACGATATGGCTAATTCTTTTTTGCCCAGGCGCTGTATCCAACTTTTTTTGCATATGGAGCAATTGCTCTACTATTTCGCCTGCTGTTAAATCTCTTTTTTTGGGTAGGAGACCACTGGCACAAAATGTACAACCAATATTACAACCCACTTGTGTGGTAACGCAAATGGATAGCCCATAGCTATGTTCCATTAAAACGGTTTCAATTAAATGGCCATCATGTAGTTTCAGTAAACACTTAATCGTTCCATCCTTAGCATATTGAATTTTATCTTCTACCGTGGAAGTCAATAAAAAATGTTTATCTAGTAGCGATCGAGTGTTTACACTTAAGTCACTCATTGCACTAAAGCTATTGACTCGTTTTTGGTAGATCCATTTCCAAATTTGGCCACTACGAAAGGGTTTTTCACCCTGTTCTGTCAACCAAATTATTAATTCTTTTTCAGTTAAATTATAGATGGATGGTTTGGGCAAACAGCTGCTTAGAGATGCTGACATAAAATTGATTAAAATAAAGTATTAAAATTATATACCATAGTAGTGTACTGTTATAATGAGAAAATAAGCATTGGAAAAAAAATTAATGGTTTGGAAATATTTTATTCAAAATATCATACATGCATATGATGACCACTAGACTTAAACGGCCAAAGCCATCGTTAGGCTTTGCTTCTTTAGAAGAAGCAATCTTATTTGGCCATGGCCATGGGATAGGTAAATAGTAAAAAGTGGAGTAGATTTACACCAAAATGGACAATCATCGAGCATACTACTTTACTTGTTTTGTAATAGGTATATCCATACCAAAAACTAGCTATAGCTGCGAGTCCCATATAGATAATACCCCCTTTAAAATGTACTATGCCGAATAGGAATGAAGTGAGTATAACGGCCCATAGTCCATTGTCGATCCCATAACGGGTTAACCCATTTTGGATAGCTCTTTGTAAACAACCACGAAAAAGTACTTCTTCTGCCATACAAACTAAAAAAAAATTATGCATGACCCATATCCACAGTATATTGGTTAGACAAGGATCAAATAATATAAAGCCACTTAGATAACCGGGTATAAAAATAAATGGAATAGACCATATATAGGGAATAACGGTATGTTTTATAAGCTGCCAGCAGCTTAGGTGATTACTTTTTTCTAAAGTAGATAGGTCACTCATACAATAAACCATTAGCATAACCATCGGCTGATCAAAGTTTAGATCCATTGAAAACGGGGCGGATAATGGAGATAGTTTTGTTGCATGGATCGCCGATATATTAACAAAACCTGGAATACCATGCAATGCAATGACCAATATAAATGCACATAATATAGTACGTAATACAATTCTTGCCCACTTATGTAGTGAAAAGTTTAAATATATGTAGCCAATATAGATAGATAGGGCTAAAAAAAAGATACCGATGCTATTTATTACCCCTTGGTACCATGCTACTAAATTTGTAGCGATGATCCATAGGTAGGCAAGTCTTTTTTGCTTACAGAATAAGGCTACCAGTATGGTACACATTAGCAGAAGGTAGGTAGCGTTCATTTAATATATACAATTTACTACACATTAAAACGAAAAAGCATTACATCACCATCCTGGACTACATAATCTTTACCTTCTATGCGTAGCTTTCCCGCTTCACGACAGCTATGTACATTTTTATAGGTTTGATAATCTTCAAAAGCAATAACCTCTGCTTTAATAAATCCACGTTGAAAATCTGTATGAATTACGCCTGCTGCTTGAGGTGCTTTCGTACCATTTTGAATAGTCCATGCCCGTACCTCTTGTGGGCCTACTGTAAAATAGGTGATCAGCTCAAGCAACGAATAGGTCGATTGAATCAACGTGTCTAATGCAGATGCTTTAAGTTTATATGTTTGTAAGATAAAATCTTTTTCTTCACCATTTAATGCGTTAAGTTGTATTTCTAATGCAGTTGAGCCCACAATCATCTTACTATTTTCTTCGGTGATAGCCTCTTGTAGGGCAGACAAGTGAGGGTTATCATTCCCAAGTATGGTAGCTTCATCTACATTGGCAAAGTAAATAACAGGTTTTGAGGTAAGTAACTGCCAATCGTCGATCAGTGGCTGATCTGCTGCTGTTACGCGAATGTCTCGTGCATTACGGCCTTGTTTAAGTGCTGTTAAAAATAAGTTCAATAGCTTATGGCCATCTTGTGAAGCCTTTGATGCATGTTTAGCAAACTGCTCCATCTTATTTAACCTTTTGGTTAAGCTATCGATATCCTTGCACCGTAGCTCATGGTCTATAATTTGTTTGTCAAAAACAGGATCTACACCACCAGCTATATGTAATACATCTTCATCCTCAAAACACCTGATCACATGTACAATTGCATCCACTTCACGAATATGGCTAAGGAACTTATTACCCAAACCTTCTCCTTGATGGGCATCCTTTACCAACCCAGCTATATCTACAAATTCTATAACAGCGGGTATACTATTTTTAGAGTTTGCTAGTGTAGTAAGGCGTTCTATACGTGGATCTGGTACAATTACCATGCCTAGATTAGGTTCTATGGTACAAAAGGGGAAATTGGCAGAAGCTGCATTCCCATTTGATAAACCATTAAATAACATAGATTTGCCTACATTTGGCAACCCAACAAGTCCACATTTTAAAGCCATAGGTCAATGTATAAAATCAAAAACTTTAATATGACAGCTTATAAGCATCCTAAATGTGTTTTAATTTGATCTGAGTAGCTTATTTGTTTCGACTTTCCTCTGTATTTCGATCAAATTGATCGAATGCATAGTCCGCCATTAGTGTAGTTTTAAGGTGATCAACTACTTCAGTAAGTGCGCGAATAAATTTATTTATATCTTCTTTATATAAAAAAATCTTATGTCTTTCGTAAGCCATGCCATCGGTTTCTGTTCTTTTTTTACTTTCTGTGATGGTAAGATAATAGTCTTTGCTTCTGGTTGACTTTATATCAAAAAAATAAACTCTTTTTCCTGCATTTACCCTTTTGGAATAAACCTCATCTAATCCTCTATGTAATTCCACTGTATATTTAATTTATATATTATATATCCTGGTTCTGGCGACACCTTTTAACACCCATGTAGAAATTTCTTTTTTTCTAGCAATTTTTCTTTCGTTTCTGGGTGATCTAGATCTAATACACAACAGTCTACTGGGCAAACTGCTGCACATTGCGGTGTTTCATGAAAACCAACGCACTCTGTACATTTGTCTGTAACAATATAAAAGGTATCATCTGTGTAGGATGGTTGTGGCGTAGTGGCATCCAATAATACTCCTTCTACCTCTACTGTTTTCAACTGTGTACCCTCAGCCCATTGCCAATCTGCTCCACCCTCATATATTGCAGTATTAGGGCACTCCACTGCACATGCACCACAATTAATACATGCTTCTGTTATCCGTAAAGCCATATTTCTAAAACTATTTATATACTTGCTAAATTAATAGAAATAAAAGATTGCAGCAAATTCTTATCTAGAGTTTGGGTGAATAATTTTAAAGATCTAAGCCAATTTTTAAAATTTCTAATTCAATGATACCAGAGGGCGTATCGATTTGAGCAGTCTCAGATATTTTTTTACCTAATAGTCCTTTTCCCATAGGTGACTCAACAGAAATTTTACCCTGCTTTAGGTCAGCTTCTCCCTGAGAGACAAGCATAAAAACAGATTCTATACCTGTTTTTTTATTCCTAACGCGTGTTTTTGAGAGAATAGAAACCCGAGATAAGTCAATTTCATCTGCTTGTAGTACTCTAGCATTGGCCACCAAAGTTTCCAAAGCAGCAATTTTTGCTTCTAATAATCCTTGTGCATCTCTAGCAGCATCATATTCCGCATTTTCACTTAGATCTCCCTTTTTATGAGCTTCTGCCAAGTCATTGGCTACTCGAATGCGCCCTTCGCTTTTTAACCAAATCAGCTCTTTCTTCATGCGCTCTAATCCTTCTTCTGTGTAATAGGTCATGGAGGTTCTATGTTTTATGGTTCTAATTGTTTTTTACGATGCAAATCGTTCCGATTGCTTTAAAAAATCACTATTTCTAGTATGTTTCATACATTCATGCTAGTACTGGTTATTTATCAAAGAACTATGGATAAAAATAGGAGTAGGAAGGCAATGCATAACATGTTAAACTTATACCCAGCAAGGATGGGTATGACCACAACGCCCCAATGCATACCTACGGACAGTAAGGCAAGGAGTACTGCTAAAAATCTTCCAATTGCTTTGATATTACCTTTCATCTTGATTCGTACTTATAAAAATTATGCAGCCAGGTTTTTCCAAGCTTTTTAATTGTTTTACATATAAATATTAGCCCAAGAAACAACAGCATGTTTGGCTACTTGGTTGCAATTAGTAATATTCTCAAATTAACTTGGTTGGTAAGCCTTGCAATATGGCTGTTTGCCGTTGGCATGGCCAAAGCGCTAATATAAAAAATAAAAAAATAAAATTAATCGTTGTGCAGCATCTATGGTTGATTTTATAGCGAGCTTTTTTAAACGTTTTTTAATGGCTAATTCAGAATATATAGGCAATAGAATCTACGAAAGAACCAAACATAACAGCCATTAAAGCTTTTATTTTAAAATTATATTTTGTATTATTAATTTCTAATTGTATTTTTATACAATCGATTTGCCTAAATATAACATTGGTTTCCTTTAAGCTAAATATAAAAAGCTTTCATAAGCCAATGTGCATATGTATTAAAAAATATCGTAAGAAAATGATGAAATATATTATGGTTAATCAAAAAAAACAGACCCTCATAAGGCAATTTATTTATGTTGTATTGATCCGTTTCAGTGTTTTACTAAAATTAAAATACAATAGATGCTTCTGCCTATTACTAATGGTCTTTACTGCTGGTTGTAATACATTCCATAAATATAGTATGAATGATGGTCATATAGATCCAACACTGGCATTGGAGAATATTAATACATTACCAGTTGCACATATGGTTGCACAGGTCAGATCTAAGCAATTATCTATAAAAGATATTCAGAATAGATTATTGGGCCTTATTAAAAATAAACTTGAAGAAAAAACGCAAGATGATAATGGGGAAACGGTAGTACAATTAATCATTAATGGCTTGAAAAGCCATTGTGAGACCAGCAAAGCAATAAATAATTATCTCAACCGTATTAATGTAGACAAAATTGGGTTTCCTGTAAGATCTAATAAAACTTATGTGCAGCTCTCAATGGCTCTAGACTGGGTGCAAAGCCAAAAAGAAATGTTTATAACTAACTTACGGCAAGACAAATTATATCGTAACATGTCTAATGTTGTCCCTGTGGATGCGTTGCCTACTTTAAAATCACCGAGTGATACTGTATTTTGGGGTAATGAAAATCCTTCGGTCAGCACTGTGATGCTTATAAGCATTGCAGCTACTTTAGGTATAAAGCCAGATCCAATAAATATGCCTGCAGCGGCTACAGTGTATCATTTTCTTGATCCTGATTTTGAATTACCAGATAGCCTAGTACCTGAGTCTTATCCTTTTGCTTCTCAACGTACTATGCTTCTTATAGGTGATTACCAATATGGTGGTCAGCGCAGGTGGTATGGATCAGATTTGCATAATTTTTGTAGCTCTGATTTGAAGGGGCAGTTATTATTGGGTCCAGAAGATTGTTCTAGTGCTGTAGGAAAAGCAACATATTGTACTACTGCTCAGGTTAGCAGCTTAACGACTAACGCGATAATTAAATCGTATGACCAAAAAGATAATGTATATCATTATGCTTCAGTTACCCATTTAATAAAAGGAGACATCAGTGATGACCAATTAAGGTTAATCAACCCAGGGGATATATATGTAGTCAGAGGTCATACAGCTATTGTCGCATCTAAACCTGATCAAAAAGGTAATGTTATTACTTTACAGTTTAATAGAGATATAGATACCAGTGAAGGAAAGTTGTCAGGAGGTGGTTTGTTCCCTTATAATTTATGTGAACCAAAAGCAAACGATACTTATTTCTTACGTAAAGACTTGACTTGGAAAGAAAGCTTCAGTTTATCAGACTTTCTTAGGAAGAACCAAGAACAATATGAAAAAATATTCCCAAATGGTCGTCCTACCGATAAATTGGGTGATTGTAGAATATTCTATGAATAATGTGTAGTATAGGGTTCTATCGTGTTTATCTATTTGATTCGTATAGGTTGTTACAACTCATATGATTGTTCCGGTTACTGTTCAATTGCTTAAATTTAAAGCTCCATAGAAAAGTAATTGTTGATGGTAACATCAATTCTCGATTAGAGTTATTGTAAACCAGTTATATATATTAAATATAGCTGGTTTTTTCTCTTTTAGTCTATAAGCTCTAATACCAGCTATCAAATTGGCAATGCAATTAGGTATACTTTTATTCCTGGAATGTTCTATTTAGTTAATATTTTTAAGCTGATCGATAATCGTTTCAATGATTGTAAACCAGTTATATATATATTAAATATGGATCTCTTCCGAATCATTAGTTTATCCTATAGTGGCATAAAAGTATTTTTCATATTTTTTTGATTTGGGTAATCAGTTTTATATAAGGCATAAGTTTTATAAAAAATTCGTCAATAGCGTAATATATTTCAACTAATTTTGATAGATTTATAAGTGGCTCCTTTGGTTTTTAGGGTTATTTTTCAATCCCACAAGTGTAAAACACAAAGGAGCTTTTTTAAACCCTTTCTCTTACGCTCTAATCCAGAACACACATTATTTGTTTGGGAGCTCTGTTTTTTTTATTTTTGTAGGGGAGATTTTGTAGCTTCTTGTTACTTTTGCGGATGTGGCGGAACTGGTAGACGCGCTAGACTTAGGATCTAGTACTGAAAAGTGTGGGGGTTCGAGTCCCTCCATCCGCACTATTGCCGTGTATGTTTTAGTATAATAAAAATCTGTTTTTATCTTATCTTTTAAATCTGTTTTACTTTGGATATTCAGTTTAATAAGATTAATCCCAACCATGGGGTTATCTCCATTACGTTACATGAATTTGACTATAAGTCAGCTGTTGCAAAGCAGCTCAAGCATTATGCCCAAAATGTTCGTTTAAAGGGGTTTAGATTGGGATCTGTTCCTGAAGATCTTATTAAAAAGATGCATGGTTCTTCTATTCTTTCTGAAGAATTACATAAAATAGCTGTAGCTTCTTTAAGAAATTATATTCTACAAGAGCATATCCCTATTTTTATGGATCCAATTTTGGTTACCCCTTTAGAAGAGGTAGATCTTAAAAATCAAGATACTTTTACCTTCTCTTATGAAGTTGGCTTAATCGAAGAACTGCCTATTGCATTTGAACCAAATATTTCTATTACTGAGTTTGAAATAGATCATGTTGAACCTAAATTAGTAGATGAATTTTTGGAAGGTCTGCAAATTGTGCATGGTCAACTTTCACATCTTGAAGAAAGTGCAATGGATACTATGTTATATGGTACATTGATAGATAGTACTGGTGCACTTGGTCTAGATATTCGTGTTTCTATCATGCACATCCCTGAACATTTAAGGGAAGGATTGATAGGCCGTCGCGTTGGTCAACAAGTAATGCTCACAGAAGAAAGTTTCAAATACCATTTCCCCGCCCTTTTAGGCGTCAGTTTTAGTTCCTTTGTTGCTTTTAAAAAATATGAATCTGCTTGGCCTGCTACTTTTACGATTGATAAAATTGTTCGGGTTGTACCAATGGCTATTGAACCTGCCCTTTTCGATCTTGTGTTAGGAAAAGGAGTGGCCAATTCTGAAAATGAGTTCCGAGAGGCTATTGCTAAAATTATTTTATTTGACAAGCGCGCAGAAGCACGTCATGCATTCTATCAAAATTTGCAAGAAGCCCTTTTTAAACATAATAAAGTTGATTTACCAGAAGCTTTTCTTAAACGATGGCTTATGGTAAATAATCCAGAGGCAACATTAGAGGCAGTAGAAGACTACTATGATGCACATAAAGAAAGTTTAAAATGGGAGATTCTATTGAGTAATATAGTCCGTCAAAATAACTTAGCAGTTACTACCTCAGATGTAGTCGATGAAACCAAGCGTGCCTATATTGATTATGCTGCCCATAATGGCTTGGAGCTAGAAGAAAATGATGCGGCGATTCATACAGGTGCACTTTCTTTTTTACAGGGTAGCGAAGGAGGTAAATATTATTCCAAATTGCATAATCAGTTAAGTAGGGATAGGGCAATAAATTTTATAAAAGAACAAATAAGTGTAGTAACTGAAACTGTTTCAGCTGGAACCTTTGATGCAAGAGGGTAGTTGGTTATCCTAAAATTTACCACCCTATTACAATGGTCTCCTTAAGTATTTTATAACGAAGCGCACGTATGAAGACTTCTTTTTTATCTAAAAAACAGGGGGGACTTAGTTCCGCTCTAGGTGCTATTCGGGATTGGGTAAGTTCTATTTTTTTTGCTGCTATGGCAGCTGCTTTTATCCGTTGGATGGTTATTGGCCTTTATGTTATACCTTCCGCTTCTATGGAGCCCACACTTTTAACGGGCGATTTTGTTTTGGTTAGCAAGCTCCACTATGGAGCCCGTACACCTGCCACTCCGTTGCAGATCCCTATTACCCATCAAACCATTCCATTTACAAAAATTCCTTCTTACCTTGACTGGCTTCAATTCCCACAATATCGATTGCCTGGATTGAGCAAAATAAAACGCAATGATATTATTGTTTTTAATACGCCAATAGGGCATGTTCCTCCCGATTTAACCGACTATTGGATAAAGCGTTGCATCGCACTTCCTGGTGATTTGTTGCAGATAAAACACAAGCAGCTTTATATAAATGGTGCATTAGCTGATTCAGCAGATAAAGCTCAGTATCGTTATTTTATGAAAACCAAGCGCCACTTAACAGCTGCTTTTTTTGAAAAAAATGGTATTAAAAATCCTATGCCATCTACTGTGCCGGGTTGTGAAGGCTATATCATTTATACAACTCCAGCAAAAGTGGAGCAGCTCAATACTATGCTACCTGCCTATATACAGTCAGTAGCTCCAATAGAAGATGAGGTGGACAACCTCTCCTCTAGTGTCTATCCTTGTCATCCTGCTTTGCAGTGGACCAAAGATAATTTTGGTCCACTGCAGGTGCCTAAAAAGGGAATGGTTATTCCAATCAATCGACAAAATATTCTATTGTATCGTTCTATGATCGAAAAATTTGAAGGAAACAAAAATGTTCGATTTACTCAAACTGAATGTTGGATAGATGGTCAGCAATTAGCTTCTTATACTTTCTGTAAAGATTATTATTTTGCGATGGGAGACAACCGCGATCAATCTTATGACTCTAGGTTCATTGGTTTTATTCCAGAAGACTTTATTGTGGGTAAAGCGGTTATGGTCTTGTTGTCTTCAAATAGAAGCCCCTCTTTTTTCAGTGGCATCCGTTGGAATAGGTTATTCCACTTTGTAAATTAGTAAGTAGTACTAGGAAAACAAGCTGGCTTGTCGCTTTGGTAATTCAATACCAAAGAGGAAAGTCCGGGCAATACAGAGCACCCTACTTCCTAACAGGAAGGCATATGGAAGCAAATCTGTGTGACAGAAAGTGCCACAGAAAACAGACCGCTAGCTTTAATAGAGCGAGTAAGGGTGAAAAGGTGAGGTAAGGGCTCACCGCTCTATTGGTGACAGTAGAGGCAGGGTAAACCTTAGGGATTGCAAGGCCAAATAAACATGTCCATGCTATAGCATGACGAGCTGCTCGTTCGTTTCTAAGGCATGCGGGTAGGCCGCTAGAAGTCATAAGTGATTATGACTCCAGATAAATGACAAGCAGTGCCCCTTAGGGCATTACAGAACCCGGCTTATAGGCTTGTTTTTCTTTATTCATTTGCCCAAATTAAGTAACCATATGTTCTATTTATTATATTAGATACTTTTCTGATCCATTACGTATGACCCCTTTACCGACGAGAGCATCCAATTTTTCTGCTTGGTATAATGAATTAGTCGTCCGTGCAGGACTGGCAGAAAATGCTTCTGTGCGGGGCTGCATGATTATTAAACCTTATGGTTATGCCATTTGGGAAAGGTTACAAAGTATTTTTGATGCAGCCTTTAAAGCAACCGGCCATGTCAATGGCTACTTTCCTTTATTGATTCCAAAGTCTTATTTGAGTAAAGAAGCGGGGCATATAGAAGGCTTTGCCAAAGAATGTGCCGTTGTGACCCACTATCGTTTAAAAATGGCTGAAGATGGTTGTAGTGTAGAAGTTGATCCTACTGCTAAGTTAGACGAAGAACTTATTGTGCGACCCACTTCTGAAGCCATTATATGGCGTACCTATAAAAATTGGATTCAATCCTATAGAGATCTTCCAATTTTACTGAATCAGTGGTGTAATGTAGTCCGTTGGGAAATGCGTACCAGACTCTTTCTGCGTACTACAGAGTTTTTATGGCAAGAAGGCCATACCGCTCATGCTACGCAAGAAGAAGCCCAAGCAGAAGCTTTGCAAATGTTGCATTTGTATGAGCGCATTATTAGAGACTATATGGCAATACCTTTGATAAAAGGTATTAAAACCGTACATGAGCGCTTTGCCGGTGCAGAAACTACCTATACCATTGAAGCCTTGCTTCAGGATGGCAAAGCTTTACAAGCTGGTACAGCCCATTACTTAGGCCAACGATTTGCCCAAGCTTTTGACGTAACTTTTACCAATCCAGCGGGTCTACGGGAATATGTATGGGGTACTTCTTGGGGTATTACGACCCGTTTGATGGGCGCATTGGTTATGGTCCACTCAGATGATGATGGCTTGATATTGCCACCTAAAATTGCCCCCATACAGGTCGTCATGATACCTATTTATAAAACAGAAGCCCAACGTAGCGCAATAGTGGCCCAATTAGCTAGTTTACAGGCTACATTAACACCCCAAGGTATTCGGGTAAAGTTAGATGATAGCGATGTCCGCAAGCCAGGTTATAAATTTGCTGAATATGAACAAAAGGGTGTTCCTATTCGTATAGCGCTGGGGCCTAATGATTTGCAAAATAAAACAGTTGAATTGGCCCGTAGGGACACAAAGGAAAAAATAACCATTCCTATGGACCATTGCTTCGAACAAGTGATCCATTGGTTGGAAACGATCCAGACCCATATCTACGAGCGTGCGCTTAGGCTACACCAACAGCGTGTCTTATTAGTGGATGACTATACAACTTTTAAAAAGCTTATTGCTTCCAAGGGAGGCTTTTTGTTGGCCCATTGGGACGGTACTACTGAAACAGAAGAAAAAATTAAAGCTGAAACAAAAGCGACTATTCGTTGTATACCATTGGACGCGCAAGAAGAGCTGGGCCGTTGTATCTATTCGGGAAAACCCTCTGTAAGACGAGTGGTTTTTGCTCAGGCTTATTAACTCTGTGCATCTTGCTTTTTCAGACCATTTCTTGGATTGTCTTTGTGGCAAACCGAGTCAGACAACGCAGCAGTGGTGTTTTTTCTGCTACTATATCTAAAATCGTTACCTTAAGCATTACCATAGGTACGGCAACTATATTAATCGCTTCAATGGTACTTCTTGGATTTCAAAAAGAAATTACCAAAAAAATAACCACTTTTGTAGGAGATTTTGAAATTACCAAATATAGTGTGGAAGCGTCCTCCACATCTCTCCAAGGTGGCCAAATCAGCCGATTAATGGCTAATTTACCAAGTGCCATTGAAAAAATAACACCATTTACCCAAATGCTTATGCTGGCCCATACAAAGGTAGGGGTGGAGGGCATATGGTGTAAGGGAATAGATCCTATGGTCGACCATACCGCATTGGAAGCGTATCTGGTCGTAGGTAGACTGCCCGATCTAACCAAGTCTACCTATCAAAATGAATGGTGTATTAGCCATCATCTTGCACAAAGATTATCCATTGCACTAGGGGATAGTGTAGTGGTGCATACCGTTCATCCTACAGTACGCTACCGAAAATTAAAGATTGTAGGTATCTATTGCACTTATTTAACTGATATAGATGAAAATTTAGCTTTTTGTGATATGCGTCTTATGCAACGGTTAAATAATTGGTCTTCAGAAACAGTAAATGGATATACCATTTTTTTAAAAGACCATGTAACCCCGACCAAAACATTACGAGATACTATTTTAGACCTTATAGATTATGATTTACGTCTTATACCCACCCAACGTAAGTATATTAATTTTTATGATTGGCTCGCTATTATTGAAAAAAATACAACTATTTTTATCCTTTTTATACTATTGGTAGCAGGATGCACTATGGTAGCTACCCTTATCGTTCAACTTATGGAGCGTAGTTATATGGTAGCCCTATTAAAGGTTTTAGGGGCTTATGATGGGCAAGTATATGCCATCTTGTTGTATAATAGTCTGCGTACCCTGTGTAGAGGCCTGCTCTATGGGAACATTTTAGGTTTAGGTTTGTCTTTTTTGCAAGCCCACTATAGATGTATTACACTTGAACCAGCCCTCTACTATATGTGTTATGTACCCATTTATACCCATTGGAAAGCCATTTTATTTCCTAATCTATTGATATTTTCGACCCTTTCTGTTGCATTGTATTTTGCGATTAAATGGTTAAGACAAAAAAAAATTATAGAAGCACTACAGGAAGGGTAAAGCCATTTACCTACTTTTTCCTGGATGAAAGGTACGATTCCATCCATATTAAACATATGTTTAAGTAGTTTTACTTAAAAAGCAGTTATTATTTTTGGTATTACCCCTAATTTTTGCTATACTTCTAGGCTTTTTTAGCAGCAGTAAGCGTGTGATTTATATAGGTCAAATACTGTTTTTCGTTATCTTATAACGATTTGAAACCTATCGTATATATTAAGCAAAGGTTGATCCGTTTACTTTACCAGAATTATAAGGGCAAATCATTGGCGCTAAAAAAAAATTGTTACGTTTGATTATTTGGCCAATGGTGGTATAGTATCCAAAGTTTGAGCTAAAAGAACAGATTATGCAAAAACAATTGACTATTTTAGGTATTGAATCCTCTTGCGATGAAACAGCTGCTTCTGTAAGCCATAATGGCAAAATAGTCAGTAATGTGGTCATGAGTCAATTGATTCATGAAAAATATGGTGGTGTTGTTCCAGAACTTGCTGCACGTGCACATGAAACCAATATTATTCCTGTTGTAACGGCTGCACTCGAACAAGCTAACCTTGAAAAATCTGCATTACATGCTATTGGATTTACACAAGGTCCAGGGTTACTAGGTCCCCTTTTGGTTGGAAGTTGTTTTGCGAAATCATTGGCTTTTTCTCTTGGCATTCCTTTAATAGGTGTCCACCATATTCAAGCCCATGTATTGGCTAATTTTATCGATGATCCTAAGCCTACTTTCCCTTTTCTCTGTTTGGCTGTTAGTGGAGGACATACGCAGATTATATTGGTAAAGGATTATTGTGCTATGGAGGTATTAGGTGCAACCCAAGATGATGCTGTAGGAGAAGCCTTTGATAAAATAGCCCATTTAATGGGATTGCCTTATCCAGGTGGTGCTTTGATAGATCGCTATGCCCAAGAAGGTGATCCGAATGTTTTTGCCTTTCCATCTACGCATATGCCCAATTTTGATTTTTCATTTAGCGGTATAAAAACAGCTTTTGCACTTTTTATTCGAAGTAAAACTCCTGAATTTGTATTAGCGAATCGGGCTGATATCTGTGCCAGTATTCAAGCAGTGTTGGTGCGTATGTTATTGGCTAAATTGACCCAAGTTATTCAAAAAAGCGGTATTACCACCATTGCATTGGCAGGTGGTGTTGCTGCGAATAGCCATTTGCGTGAGCAGCTGAAGCAAATGGCTATAGAACATCATTGGAGGGTTTTTATACCCGCTATGGCCTATTGTACAGATAATGCAGCCATGGTAGCCATTACAGCTGCCTATAAGCATCAGTTAAAAGACTTTGTGAATTTAAAGGCAAAATCTTTACCGAGATATCCAATATAGTATTATTCGAAGAAAGGATAAAATGGCCTATAATATTTAAGCATAAATGGGGAAGGGGCTTCTATAGCTTTTATCAAAAAAACAAAAAACAAAAAAATGATAATGCAAAAGAGTTTTTAGCAACAATTCCCCTTTCACACGCTATTAAGAAGCCCCCAGGAGCAGAATAGTCCCTAAGCAGGAACTACATCAAAAGTTAATGTGTAGGAAACCGTTTCGTGTAAAGTTAAAACGGCTTCATAATTTCCTATTTGTTTAATAGGGTGTTCAATATTTATCTTAGTATGGTCTACACCAATGTCTTTTGCTTTAAGTGCCTTAGCAATTTGCAAAGGGGTAATAGAGCCAAATATTTTTCCACCTTCACCTACTTTTGCAGCTATTACTACCTTAGCGGATGTGAGCAGTGGTAAAAGTGCCTCTGCATCGGCTTTTAGTTTTATCCCTTTATGTGCTGCTTGTTTTGCATTTTCAAATGCAATTTTCTTATTTGTAGCATTCGCTACAACAGCGAGCCCTTCCGGAATAAGATAGTTTCTAGCATAACCAGCCTTAACCGAAACAATATCTCCTTTGTTTCCTAATGTTTTATATGCACTTTTTAATATTACTTCCATTTTAGGTTTACTTTAAATTGTCCGCTACATAAGGAAGCAAAGCAAGTTGCCTGGCACGCTTTACTGCACGAGCTACTTTTTTTTGGTATTTTAAACTATTGCCACTAATTCGCCTAGGTAATATTTTGCCTTGTTCATTGAGGAACTTCATTAAAAAGTCAACGCATTTATAATCTACATACTTAATACCGTACCGCTTGAAGCGACAAAATTTTTTAGTGATTGTTTTTTTTTGTATTGATTCGTTTACTAAAGTCATAGGGCTATAGTTCTTTCTTAGATTCTTTTTTTCCATTTGATCTTCTTTCCATGTTATGCGCTAATGCATGCTTGTCTAAAGCAAATGTTAAAAAACGCAATACGGTCTCATCTCGTGCATAAGTAACTTCTAACTCCTTAATCAGACTAGGTTCACTTACAAATTCTATCAAATGATAGACCCCATTTTTTTTATGCTTGATTTGGTAAGCCAAAGGTTTTAAACCTATCTCTTCTTCATGTGCTATTGTTGCATTACCCTTCACTAAGAAAGATCTATATTTATCTATAGATGCCTTTATTTGATCGCTAGAAAGTACTGGTGATAGTATAAATACTGTTTCGTAATGTCTCATGTTATATTAAATAATTCCCAATCTTTAAATAGTGGACAACACAAACAAAATTGTGAAAAAAAAATGATAAAATCAAGTTTATTTTTAGAATAAATTGTATTTTGTAGCCTACGCTATGCATGTTAAAGCTTTACAAGCTTATCTTTTTCACTTAAGACTTGCAAGTATGAATATACGAATAGAATCATCCTGGAAAAATGAACTTACTACAGAGTTTGAAAAACCCTATTTTAAAAAATTGACCGATTACGTGAGGGCGGCTTACCAAAATGGTATCATCTATCCAGCAGCTAAAAACCTATTTAGGGCTTTTGAACTCTCACCTTTTACCCATACTAAGGTGGTGCTTTTAGGGCAAGATCCTTATCATGGTCCAGGGCAGGCAGATGGGTTGTCTTTTTCCGTTCCTTCATCCATTTCTTTTCCCCCCTCGCTACAGAATATTTTTGCAGAACTGCAAGCAGATATGGGTAGTCCAAAGCGAACATCTGGCTCATTGGATGATTGGGCCAAACAAGGCGTATTGTTATTGAATGCAATTTTAACGGTGGAAGCACACAAGGCAGGCTCTCATCAAAAAAAAGGCTGGGAGCTTTTTACCGATGCAGTGATACAATCTATTTCAGAACGTAAGAAGCATGTAGTTTTCATATTATGGGGAAGTTATGCCCAACAAAAGGGCAGCTTGATTGATGGGCAACAACACTTAGTACTAAAATCGGCACATCCTTCTCCACTATCTGCCCATAGGGGATTTTTTCAAAATAGACATTTTAGCAAGACAAATAGCTATCTATTGGCCACAGGCCAGACGCCTATTGTTTGGTAATAGACTAGCCTAGTACATACCTTTTTATTTTAATGTTGCTTTGATTTTATTTTCAAGTGATCCATACAACTGGGCATATTGCGTGTCTTTATCCAATAGGTCATTTATGACTCCTACCGCATGTATCACCGTTGTATGATCCCTTCCACCAAAGTAGGCGCCTATAGTTTTTAAAGAGTGTGTGGTATATTTTTTGATCAGATGCATGGCAGTTTGTCGAGCCATTACAAGCTCTTTTTTACGAGATTTACCTTTAAGTACATCTAAAGAAATCGCATAGTGGGCTACTACCTGCTGTTGTATGGCTTCAATAGTCGTTTCGGCAGTAGGCTGTTGTGCTACAATATCCTTTAAAACTTGTTGTGCCAAAGCTACGTTCATATCGCGTTTGGTCAATGAAGCATGTGCAATAAGCGAAATAAGTACGCCTTCTAATTCTCTTACATTGGTATCCACATGCCTGGCAATGTAATCGATTAAATCTGAGGAAAGGGTAATGCCGTCGGCTTCCATTTTACTATGGATAATGGCCACGCGGGTTTCAAAATCAGGACACTGTACATCTGCCGTTAAACCCCATTTGAATCGGGAAAGCAGCCGTTCTTGTAATCCTTTTAAATCACGAGGTGGGCAGTCACTTGTAATGATAATTTGTTTTTTTAGTTGATGTAGATGATTAAAAATATGAAAGAAGATTTCTTGTGTTTTTTCTTTACCCGCTAAAAATTGTATATCATCTAAAATAAGTAAATCTACTGTTAGATATTGCCCTGTAAAAGCTTGAACGTAGTTGTTGCGCAGCGCTTCTATAAATTGTGTGGTAAATTTTTCTGAGGAAACATAGGCTACTTTTTTATCTGGGAAAAATGTTTTAACCTCATTTCCAATTGCTTGAGCAATATGCGTTTTCCCTAATCCTATACCTCCGTAAAGCGTCAATGGATTAAAAGCGGTTCCTCCTGGTTGCTTTGAAACGGCTTGTGCAGCAGATTTGGCTAGCTGGTTGCAACTTCCTTCTATGAGGTTATTAAAAATATAATTGGGATTTAATCGAAAAATTTCATTTTCTGAAATGGTAGGTAGCTGTGGAATGGTCGATTTTGGTGTGGGGCCTGGATAGGTAGGCAAGTGGACCATCAACGGCTTCTGTTTTTTATTGCCTTTGTCTATCACAACTGCATAGGCTAGTTTGCCATGAGGACCTATTTCTTGCCGTACTGCTTGCTTTAGCAATGGTAAATGGTGTTCTTCTAGCCATTCATAAAAAAATTGACTAGGTACTTGAATGGTCAAGACACCATCTTTGAAATCTTTGGCTATAATAGGACTAAACCAAGTTTTATAGGTTTGTGCACTGATTTGACCTTGAATGTATAGAAGGCATTTATCCCAAATAATCTTGCTATCGATATGCATGAATAACTTCAGCTATTTAAAAAACCTGTTGCTATATTATAGTCCTATTGCTTTGAAAACCATAAATGGGTACCAGCTTTGTAGTGCGCTTTACAGTTGAAGAATATTTTGGCTTATATTAAGTCGAGCTGGTTTTTAAAATAAAATTTACCAATTATATATTTTATTAATTTGCATTGTCTTGACTTAAAAAAGCAACAATTAGCTTATAAAAATGACCTTGGAAGGGGTCCCAAATAGACAATTGATATGGATAGCCAATATGCCATACCAATTTATAGAAATATTTAGCTTATAAACCTGAATGTGGGATAATGTATCTTACCAGAATAGCTCCTTCGCATATGTTAATTTCTTCCTTTTCGTTTTCCCCAAAGTTGTAGCAAATGTAGAAAAATATTTATAAAATCGAGATATAGGTGAAGCGCACCGATTAGTGCAACTTTTTTTGCTAAGGCTGTGTCTTGTACCTCATAGTATAGTTTTTTTAATTTTTGGGTGTCGTATGCTACAAAACCAATGAAAACCACTACTCCTATAAAACTTGTTAGAAAGTAAACTGCACCACTCTGTAAAAAGAAATTTACTAGGGCACTTATAATAAGTCCAAAAAGGGCCATCCTACAAAAAGAGCCCAAAGCAGTTAAATCACGTTTGGTGGTGTAGCCATAGATACTCATGGCACTAAAGGTGCAAGCCGTTACTAAAAAAACTGTATGTAAAGAATCAATCGTGTAAATAAACATTAGTCCAGATAATGAAACACCCCAAAGTGCCGCATACAATACTAAAAGGTAACGAGCGTGGGAAAATGTTATTCTGGAAAGCTTGTACCGTACATATATGACAATCAACACTGGCGAAAATAGCACCACAGAACCAAAAAAAGTAAAGTCTAGCATGTTCCCGAACTGATCGAATGCAAAAAGTAAACGGATTAAAGGTGGAGAATGATACGTTACGGCTGCTGCAATGGCGGTAATAAAGAGCCCAAAAGCCATATGCGCATATACTTTAACCATATAGCGCTGTAATCCATCATCTATGGCATACCTGTTGCTTGTATGATTGTTTATATAATTATTCATTTTCTTTAAAGCTTACTATTTTAATAGTTGGCCAATAGGCCACCGGTATAAATTTAGAAAATAATAGCGTACGATCCAATGCTGTCTTTCATGGTTTAGGGTAAACGCAACCTTTGCTCAGGTGATGCACCATTGGATTTATCCAATGCATACAGCAAATTTAAATTCTAAAGATACATATCTTTTCATGCATAGTGTTTATTTTAATCGAGAAGCACATAAAGGAATCGTCCTATAACGATCCGATCCCATAAATAGAAACCCAAATGACCTTATCAGATCCATCCTTATATTTTTTACCTGTCTATGCAAGACCTAAAAGCCATCAAGATAAAATTGAAGGTTGGGTAGGAGAGGGCGAAAAATATATATTACACCTTCGGATTATGGCCCCTCCTGAAGGGGGTAAAGCCAATAAAGCGATTATTGCACTATTGGCCCAAATCTTTGGTATTGCCAAAAGCCATATTACCTTAGTACGTGGTGCTACTGCACGCCATAAAATCTTTAAGATCGCACCATGGTCTGCGTTATTGGCTGAGAAGCTACCACCATTCCCTCCTCCGTTGGGTAAGTTGTTTTAATCGTGTTCGTTTTTTTAATTTGCTTGTTGCATCTTGTTGCTACCTCATCAAAAAAAGCTCGAAAAGCCTTACATTATTGACAAACTAGTTGGTTTTTAAATTCTAAATTTACACGATGGTATGCGTTCCACCCTTTATAAGGCATAACTTGGCTATAGAAAAGCCGGAGTTTCTCAAACTTTTCTTCTATGTTTTCTACTTTCCCAAATTCTATTTGATGTCCACCTATTTGGGTGCCGAGTATAATTTTACCGTTATCTTCTACTTCTAAGCTTGTCATCTGTCTTCGCCAAAAAGGATCGCTATGTATGTAGTGTAGGAGTGCCAATAATCCCTTATCAGCAAGTTTTCTTTTTGCTGTAGCTATGTTTTTACCAGTTATAACAAGCAGTCGGAGACATGGTAGACCTTTTAGTGCGATCAAGTCACCCTTTTCATCTACATAAGCGTCTGTACCATTTGGCTCCATTAAGTTAATGGTACGTGCAATAAAGTATTTGGTTGTTAAGGAGATTGTTAAAACACCGCTCCAAGTTTTATACACCAATACACTTTTTATAAGTGGATGTCTTTTCAATTGATCTTGTATGGCATAAGTGTCGATCTTTTTGAGGTGTGTCTTTTGTAAAGCGACTGGATGTGTTGCCTCTAAAAGATCAAGGATTTCTTGGACCGTTATAAGGGATTGGCCTGGATAAGCCTTGATCGATATTGCTATATCCTTGCATACCAAATTAGTATGTTTTTCTTTCGCAAACAGTAGAGACAACCATAGGCCAATCGTTAGAAACAAAGCAGCTACTCTGTTTACTATTTGATTCATGTAGATAATGTAGAGCTATGCGCTTAGATTGATTTGTATCCTTTTAGGGTGCCAAGAAAAGTAGCCAAATTATAAAAAGTACAGGCAGCAAAATAGGCATAGAAAATCGGAAGATATAGTGGCCAAAAGCAGGCATAGAGATACCTGCTTGTTCAGCAATAGATTTAACCATAAAGTTGGGGCCATTGCCAATATAAGTCATGGCGCCAAAAAAAACGGAAGCTAAAGAAATCGCTTTAAGTCCAATCACTGAATTGGGGTAGATCCCACCTGCTGCATATGCTTGTACATGAGTTATAAGTTCAATATTAGCACCTTGTGCCGCCATGCTAGCTGCTACAAAATTTAAGTAGGTAGGCGCGTTATCCAATACGGAAGAAAAAAGCCCTGTTCCCCAATATAAAGTATTGGGTGTAATCAATGCTTTTCCCATTTCAGATGCAGCAAACTTCCCAATTAATTCAAGTGCTGGAATCATAGTGCCAAAAATACCTATAAAAATTAAGCAGACCTCATTTAAAGGGGTGAAACTAAATCCATTCAATTGCAAGGTTTGTCTGTTTGCAGTATGGTATGCAAGTGCGGCTATCGTTAGCATGATCAACTCACGTACAAATGAAATAGAATGGCCATGGTAGTCAATGGTAGGCAACCAAGCAAAAATGGTTGGATCTAAAAAAACCGCACCAATAGCCATGGTTAACCAAATTAGATTTTTACTGCCTGCAATAGATAAAGTTGTAGGACATACGTTACAATCTACTGCTACTTTATTGTTTTTATCAAAAAAGTAAAAGATGGATAATAGCATCAACAGAGCTGCTAACCAAGGTAAACTATGGTGTATTACAGTCCATTTGAATGGTACTCCTTTTAAAAAACCTAGAAATAAAGGAGGGTCCCCAATAGGCGTTAATGCACCCCCTATATTGCTAACTATAAAGATAAAAAAGATAATATGATAGGCCTTAATACGTCCTTTATTTAATCCTAGATAAGGACGTATAAAAAGCATAGACGCTCCTGTTGTACCGATTAAATTAGCCAATAAGGCGCCCATAAAGAGTAAACCTATATTGGCCAGTGGGGTAGCACGGGCATTTACTTCAATGGCAATACCCCCAGTTGCAACATATAAAGCAGTAATCAGTGCCATAAATTGTATATATTCCGCTGCTGCTTCTACAGGTTTAATTTTGTTGTCTAACACTATACAATAGTAAGCCATAACGAACGTAGCCAACAATATGGCTACCTTTGGGTAGTTTTTATGCCAAAAATTGGCAAAAAAAACTGGTCCTGTAGCAATCATCAATAATAAAACGATAAAAGGTATAGCCAACCAAAATGGAGGCGTTATTAGGTGACTCCCTGCACCACTACCCTGGTGGATGGCTAAAGTAGCAACGGAAGTGTTATGGACTGATAATGATAATGTAGCAAACATATATTTTGAATTTTATGGTCATCCTACTGTAACAACTAAGCCCAGGCAATATACTTAAGTTATAGCTAAAATCATTATATTCACGACATATTTTAAATCGTTTAGCTGGATCGGCTATGCAACCTGTAGGGTAGTAGTTTTTATTTGAAAATTATGATTGTCAAGACAAAAAAGTATAAAATGGCTAGTAGCCTTTATATAAAATTAGGAATGCAAAATATTTTACGCATGCAATGGTGGATTTTTCCGCTGCTTGTTCTTTTTATGAGTAGTACCTTTTTTATAAAGACGATCTGGTTTGTGTTGGTTGGACTGCTATTTTTTATGGGGTACTTAATTTTTTGGGTGATTCAATTTTATGGACTTACACACTTGGATGCCAATCGTGCTATGTTTGAACGCATAGCCTATGAAATCAATAACCAACATCTGATGATGCAGATCAATTCAAAACAAGGAATGCCTATAGCATGGATGGACATTACAAAGGCTTATAAAAAAAAGGGGTATTTTCTATTGGTATTATCTAAAGTTCAGTTTTTTTATCTTCCATTTAAAATTTTTCATGGAGATAATGAGATCAAATTTTTGACCACTGTATTGCAACGAAAAGGGCTATTAAGGTAATTTGTCCATGAATAATGAAATGTTCTATCATGTTCTATTTTGATCCTATTTTATTAGGCGGTAAATTTGCATGGTTCTTAGCTATAGTTTGTGCAGCAAAGCATTTAAATTAAATCATTTATATAGATGGCCATTCTTAAAAAAATTAGAAAGACGGGCAATCGTTTTGTCGTTATAGTTATCTTCTTTTTATTGATTCTGTTTTTGGGTAGTCAGCTCACCCATTTTCTCCCCTATTGTTTAAGTGGTAAAGATCAAATTGGTAGGCTATTTGGGAATAAAATCAGTTATATGGATTACTGTAAGATTTATGAAGAGGTTTGTCATAATCTGGTCAGTAGAGGTAAGCGGCCAACTCAAGAAGAGCAAATTCGTTTAAAAAATGAAGTATGGCATCAGTTGGTTCAAGATATGCTCTATACAAAGGAAATAAATCAAGCTGGGATTGTGGTAGGTGACTGTGAACTAGTCGATTTGGTACAGGGTGAACATATTGATCTAGAGCTTATAAACGCTTTTAAAAATCCTGAAACAGCTGCATTCGATAAGAAAAAATTATTGAACTATCTACGTAACTTATCTACAAGTCAACAAGCATGGTGGTGTGAGGTTGAAAAAAAGTTTGCCCTAAAAAGAGCCAAACATAAGTTAGACCAGCTTATGGTACACAGTTGTTTGGTTACTGAATTAGAAGAAGCGCAAGCTGCACGACGTGCTGGCCTATTTTGTGATGTAGATTATTTGCACATTCCTTTTACTTTGGTGCAAGATGATTTGATTCCTATTACCAATCAGCAATTACGCGACTATATGGCTGCCCATAAAAACGATTATACTGCTGCATCAGAAAGCAGAACCATCCAGTATATTGCTTTTCCTATTCAGCCAAATGAAAAAGACATTTCTGAATTTCACAAAGAACTTAGTTCACTTACAGTGCAATTTTCCACTACAACGGATCCCTATACTTTTGCTAAACAGCAAACAGATGGCCATGTTACCGATACTAGTTTGAGCTGTACAGCTGATGGATTACCCGATGCCTTTACCACCATAAGGCATACCCTAAAAGAGGGCATGGTAGTGGGACCCGTTGTCAATAATGCTTTCTATACCCTGTATAAGTTGGTAAAAGAAGAGAAAGGCCATTATGAAATAGCGGTCATTGAGAAAAAACCAATAATCAGTGACCATACCCGTAATACCCATTTTAAGCAGGTAGCCCATCTTGCTGATCAAGTTAAAAATTTGGTTGATTTGGAAAAATTAGCTGCTAATAACCATTTAACCATTGAAAAAGAGACAGTAGTCCCATCAGATTATACGGTTGGTATCCATGCAGCTGCTCGAAAGGTGGTTTGTTGGTTGTACAATAAGGCGGTTGTAGGAAAGGTTTCTCCCCTTTTTGATTTGGGAGATGTCTATCTATTGGGCGCGATGGTGGACCAAGTTAAGGTAGGGGACTTACTTCCTTTGGATTCAGTTCGCCACAAAGTTTATCAAAAAGTGCTGCATCAGGAAAAAGCCAAATTGATTTTGAATAAACTAAAGCAAGTGGATGGGCTTACGTTAGAAGGTATAGCAGAAGCATATGGCGAGGGTATAGCCGTACAGTCGGTAGATCGATTGCGCTTTTTGGAAAATAATCTCCCTCATTTTAAGCAAGCCCAAGCTTTTGTAGGAAAATGTTTTGGCTTAGCCTTAAATGTGATCAGTGATCCAATTGTGGATGAGACAGGGATCTTTATTGCCTGTGTAAAGCATAGAGATCAGGAAGCAGCTGCCCAAGAAAAGTATAATCAAAAAACGTACCAGATAGAGCAATGGATGCAGCCTTATTATTTTGTTAAAGCTATGGAAGAATTGGCACAAATTAAGGATGAAAGGTATAGATTAGAGTAATCTAATGATTATACATTATTGAACCATTTGTATCCTTTCTCAGACAGCAATAGATTAATCTTTTATCCATAGCTTTGATATAATAAAACAAGCAGTGTGTAGCGTTGTATCCATCACGGTTTCAATAATTATTTTTACAATCAAATTAGTTTTTCTATACCACAAATTTTTATTAGATTGCTTGTTATATGTATGATACATCTATTTTAAAAGAACAATTGGCTAATCCTAAGCAAGTTGGCGTGCTGATGCATGCTAGGCCTGATGCAGATGCACTAGGTACCTCCTTGGCTTTGGCTTTATTTCTAAGGGAACAAGGTCATTCTGTTCATGTAATTGCGCCAACCGAATATCCTGCTTTTCTATCTTGGCTTCCGGGTGTAGATACGGTGATAGTAGCAGCCCATTATACGCAGGACGCCTTGTTGGCCCAAATGCAGGACATAGATCTACTATTTTGTGTAGATTTTTCTGCCCTTAGTCGTTTAGATGAATGGGTATATTTATTGAAGCAATCTGATGTATTTAAGATTATTATTGACCACCATATAGAACCAGAAAACTTTGCAGATCTTTTATTATGGGATCCCCAAGCAGCGGCCAGTGCAGAAGTACTGTTTCAAATTTTTGAAGGATTGGAACAGAAAGAAAAGATAACCCCTGCTATTGCCACTTGCTTGTATGCTGGTCTGGTTACCGATACCAACTCTTTTAAAAATCCAAATACTAGGGCTATTACCCATCGTATTGCAGCAGATTTGATAGAATATGGTGTAGACACCTTTAATGTCCAACGACTTATTTATGACAATAAGTCTCTGAGTAGGTTGCATTTTTTTAGCTTTGCAGTTAGTCAACGGTTGGTTGTCCTATCTCCGTTACATGTAGCTTATTTTGTTATTCAAAAAGAAGATTATAAAAGATACGACTTAAAGAGTGGTGATACGGAAGGATTGGTAGATTATGCGCTTTCTCTAAAAGACATATCTTTGGCTGCCGTTTTAAAGGAAAAGGATGACACGGTATATCTTTCCCTTCGTTCTGTTGGTGATTTGCCAGCCAACCTAATTGCTAAAAAATATTTTAATGGTGGAGGACATAAAAATGCTGCAGGAGGCGTTTCTCATTTGAGTTTAGTTGAAACGGTAGATCGTTTTGAAAAAATATTGCAAGAGTTTTGCCTTTAATTATTGATACAATTATATGAAACGCAAAATAGTATGTACCTCGATCACATTGGTACTATCCTTGGGGTTAATCTGTTACAATCATCAATACCATTGCTATGGCTATCCTTTTGTAACCACGCCATCGGGTCTTTCTTATAAAACCATAGGGAAGAAAAGTAGTGGAAAAAAGGTACAAGATGGCCAGTGGATTCAAGGCTTTATTACTATTAAAGTCATTCATAAAAAAGAAGCAAACGGGGACAATCATAAGGAAAGCATATGGATCAATCAACAAAAATACATATTCCCATTTAATAATGATTTTCACTTAAAAAATAAAAAAATAGCTGAGATGATGGGTATGATGCAAGAAAAGCAGCGAATGGTTTTTAAATGTACCCCTCAATACTATTTAGACGAGGAAAATCCAGCCCGTTTGGCGCAACTTTTAAAGCAATATAAATTAAACCAAGAAGATACATTATTAGTTGATATTAAATTAGATAAAGTTATGAACCATGAAGAGTATAGCCAAATGTTGGCCAAATGTCGTAGTGCGCAATTAGCCAAAGACAAGCAGCTTATTATAGATTATTTAACTACCCATCATATTCAAGCTTCTTCAACTGATTCTGGTCTTTTTTATACAATTGATCAACCTTCTCAAGGTACGCCTGTAGTAAAGGGTCAAACCATTAAAGTCCATTATACCGGTAGACTATTAGATGGTACTATTTTTGATACCAGTGTAGAGGAAGTTGCCAAAGCCAATAACCTTTATAATCCACACAGGGGCTATCAACCATTGGAATTTCGAGTAGGTGAAGGTCGTGTTATTCAAGGATGGGAAGAAGGTCTATTATTGCTCAAAAAGCATGAAAAAGCACGTTTGTTTATACCATCTATTTTAGCCTATGGCCATGACGGTGTAAAAGGTGCCATTCCTGAAAATGCAATTCTATTATTTGAAGTAGAAGTGGTAGATCTTTGCTAGATTCATGCGTGGCAACTTATTCAGATCCTACATGGTAGGCGCACGTTTGTTACGTTGCATGGACAATTGGCTAATAGATCTGGCTTGTTATTCACTTTCGAGTGTGTATTAGCTATTTTATTTGCGTGTGTATAGAAATATCCAGTAGATCTATAAGTCGATCTATTGGACTATTTTTCGTCTACTCATCCATCTGTTATTGGTCTACTATATGCAATATCTAGCTTTATGTATTATAATTTTCGAATACTTGATAGCCAGCAACTGCCACCAGAAACCTGCCGCATCATTGGAGTTAATGCCTTTAATGGTAGCCGTCAAAAAAGGTGAATTTGAAAAAGTATGTGGCTGTTTGGATGGAGGTGCAGATCCTAATATTAAAGATCGATATGGCAATACTGTGTTACATTGGGCTGGTTATTGCGATGAAGATGGTCTTATTACCAGACAGTTGCTTGAGAAAGGTGCAAAGGTAGATGCCTTAGACAAAAATGATTGTACCCCTTTAGATTGGGCATACAAGCAGAATCATATACTTCCTATGAAAGCATTGATTGAACGCGTAATAGATCTGAAAATAGAACCTATCCCATGCCAATATGGTGAAACTTTGTTATACTGGGCTGCTGGGTGTAAAGGTGATAAAAATAGTAATGAAATGGTTGCCTACTTATTGTCATTAGGATTCGATCCCAATCAACCGGATAATAATGGTTGTGCTCCATTGCATTACGCAGTAGAGAAGGGAAATAAAGAAATAGTCCAAACGCTTTTAGGTAAAGGTGCCAATCCCAATCAACCGGATAACGATGGCTGTACTTCATTGTATTACGCAGTAGAGAAGGGAAATAAAGAAATAGTCCAAACGCTTTTAGCCGCAGGTGCGGATCCGAATCAAAAAGATAAAAAGAATCAGATTCCATTGGATGTTGCTAAACAGAATGATGTCGTGGTTCAATTGTTATTACACAGATAAATAGTATAGCCTCGAATCGATGTAACATGCACATGGTATCCATCTATTGTTGTGGTATAGTTCCCCATACAATATCGTATCACTATTTTTTTATTTGATTTATAAACGGGTTTTACTATTTATTAAACTTTTTATGTAAAGTACATATGATCATTGATGACGACCTTTTAAATAAATTGGCCTATCTTTGTCGGCTTGAATTGCTGCCACATGAGCGGAAGAAAATGCTCCATGACTTAAATGCAATGGTAGATTGGGTAGAACAATTAGATGAGCTAGATGTAGACAATAATGTTATGCTGGGAGAAAAACCTTCTAAACTAGAATCTAGTAGCCTCCGTTCAGATGTGGTATCGAATTCACTTTCCCATGCAGAAGCCTTAGCGCTTGCGCCCAGTAGTGATTCAAATTATTTCAGGGTACCCTCTGTAAAAGGCATAACGGCTTCTGTAGAATTATCTGAATCAACTTAAATGAACAATCAGACCCAGATGGATGCACAAGATCCACCTAAAACATTAAATGTTAAAAAAGTATGGCTTCCCATATTGGGTGGACTAGCTGTTACCCTATTTCTATTTTATAGATCTGGTAAAATTTCGAGTGAAATAGTTACATTATTGTGTGACCCTAATTGGAAGTATCTATATATGGCTTTTTTGGCTATTCTGTTACGAGAAGTTGGTCATATATATAGATTACGTGTCTTAAGCAATCGTAGCTTGCGTTGGACCAGTTGTTTTTATGTAGCTATTCTTTGGGAGTTTGGGACTGCTGTAACTCCATCTGTGGTAGGGGGAGGATTAGTGGCTATTTTTCTTCTATCTAAAGAAGGATTATCACTGGGTAGATCTATGGCCTATATTGTAGTGCTGGGGATGATGGATAATTTTTGCTTTCTTTTAGCAGGTTCATTTGGTTTGGCGGGAATATATGATCCCATTTTTGCTATGGCAGGATCATTCTGTAGTAGCATCAAGCACTTTTTTATTATTATTTATATTTTTTTCTTCCTGTATAATTTGGTAATGGCCATTGGTGTCTTTGTAAACCCCAAGTTATTAAAGTGGATTTTAATCTATGTGACCAGTATCGCTTTCCTAAAGCGATGGCGTCGATCGGCCTATCAGCTTAGTAAAGATATTATAGTGACTTCACATGAATTTAGAGGGAAAAGCCTTCTTTTTTGGTGTAAGATGTTGCTTTGCACCTTTTTAATTTGGACAGTTCGGTATATTTTAATGAATTGTTTAATTGCTGCCTATTGTCCTACTTCTTTTGGCCAACACCTGGCTATTTTGGGCAAACAAGTAGTCATGTGGACATTGATGTTGGTGCCTGCTTTACCAGGTGGCAGTGGCATTGCTGAACTTTTGTTTCAGCAATTTTTTGAACCTATGCTAGGAGACTATACCTTACTAATTGTGCTGCTATGGCGTATCACTACTTTTTATATTTACTTGATTTTAGGAGCCATTTTGCTACCTAAGTGGCTTCAAAAAAGGTTTAAAATGAAAGTATCTTAGTGATTTTAGTACATTGGTTTTGTTGCTTTTCTTTTAAAGGATGTATGAAATTAATCTTTAGGTTTAAAGCTTAGTGATAATGTTTGCTATTGCTTCAATATGGTTATTCTAGTTTTATATAATCTAAAAGTGACCTAATATGGAATTTAGATATGTAAAAAACAATTTCAAAATATGAAAAATTATATTATCCTATGTTATTATTAACATGTGTAGCTATGGATTGTACCAGCAACACGAAAAGTAAGCCAGTTGTTCATTCTAGTAAGTTGAATTAAAAAAATGATTCTTCTAAAAATGATAAAACAGAAATAGAAACAGATGTAAATAATAAAAACAAAGAAGATGAGAAGTTATTAAGTTTTATAATGATGCTTGACTCATTCAATGATCTAGCATCCTGATTTATTAAAATAAATTTTTATTAAAAAATAGATCAACCCCGTGCATAGAATTTAATCCTGTCTATCCTGTTAGCATGGCCATTTCAGTAATAAAAAACATTTATATCTTTCAAAAAAACAAATAATCGGATCTAAAAACAGGTATCTACTTTTGAGCACTTTGTTAAACTTATGGTCGCATAATACCTAAAATTGGGTATAAGGGAGAACCCTATATAAAATCAACCACAGACGCGATAAAGCCCCTGCTGTACAAACCAGTGGTCCCGGAAGGACTCGAACCTTCAACCTACTGCTTAGAAGGCAGTTGCTCTATCCATTGAGCTACGGAACCTAAAATGATTTTATTTAGTTTTAGTTATTTGGCAAGCTTGCGCTACTAAAGAGATAGAAGCTAAGTGCAAAAGAAGTTAAATAAAGTTAGTTGATATTTGGCTATCAACTTATCAGTCGGAGCGGCAGGATTCGAACCTGCGACCTTCTGCTCCCAAAGCAGACGCGATAACCGAACTACGCTACGCCCCGAATCTACAATAAAAAGCGGATAGGGGGGGATTCGAACCCCCGGTACAGAATAATCCATACCGCAGTTTAGCAAACTGCTGGTTTAAGCCACTCACCCACCTATCCCTATAGCGCTTTACCTATTAAGCTAAGTAAATTTACTGAAATTATACTAAAAACGTGCATATAATTTATAAAAAACAGACTAAATTGGATATAAAATTAATTTTAACTGGTCTATGGCTCTTTGAATCGTTCTGCCAATGTATGCATGGCTAGATTATGGGCTGCTTTTAATAAAATACCACTATGCTGAAAGGTATGTCTATCTAAATAGTCGGCTAATGTTTTTTTATTGGTAAAACAGTATATTTTTGCATGGGGTCGTTGGTGGGCTGCAAGGGTTAAAAAAGGACCACATAGCAGTACCCGATCATAATGGGGTTGGCAAAGCTGTTCAACTATTTTGTTATGCCAATCAGTAGTCTGATTGCCTAAATCAGCCATATCACCTAATATAACGATACGGTATTGTACCTTTAATTGCACCAATGCATCAAGCGCGACCTGAACAGAAGCAGGACTGGCATTGTAGCTATCTATAATCAATTGATTGCTTCCTTTAATCACTAATTGCATCCGTTGATTGGTAGGAACATAAGCTTCAATGGCTGCGTGGGCTGTTGCAGTAGCTATATTAAAGTATTTGGCCACACAAAGCGCCGCTGCTATATTGTGTATATGGGCTTTCCCTAATAAATGGGTGGAAAAAATTTTCCCTTCTGCGGTTTTACAATGCAGGTAGGGCGTTTCACCAACCAACTCCAGTGGTGCAAAGTCACTGGGTTGGGGGTAGGTAATGGGTTGACTAAATTGCTTGCTTATGCTACGCAATAGAGCCATTAAGGTGTTCAAAAAAACAGTACCACCTGTAGTATATAGATAATTATATAACTCTCCTTTGCCTTGGATAACACCTGTGATATCCTCAAATCCTTCAAGATGCGCAGCGCCAATAGCCGTAATCATACCATGTGTAGGTCGTGCTAAGTTGCAACACAAGGCAATATCTCCTAATTGGGTAGCACCCATTTCTATAACTGCTATTTGTGTATCCTGTTGTAGGGACAAAATCGTTAAAGCGACTCCAATAAGTGTATTTAAGTTGCCTTTGGTGGCTACTGTTCTGTAAGTGGTCCGCAAGGTCTGATAGATAAGCTCTTTGGTAGTCGTTTTACCGTAAGAGCCCGTTATGGCTATAACTGGAAAAAGAGGACCATATTGAGACCTATGGTAACCAGCCAATTGAATAAGTGTAGCAAGACTATCTTTAACTAAGATATAAGCAGATGATGGCCTTGCATAGGCAGGATCATCTATAATTACATAAGAAGCCCCTTTTGCTAAGGCTTCTGCAGCAAAAGCATTCCCATTAAAGGAAGGACCCCGAATGGCAAAAAAAAGTGCACCTGGTGCAAAATCGCGGCTGTCTGTGGTGATAGACCGCGTTGTTAGATATTTCTGATAAAGGGTTTCTATAGCAACCATAGATGGATAGATAAAATTATAGCTTTTTTGGATCTAAAGTTTATTGTATATAAATCTTTGTTTTGTTTAAATTTTGGGTATGATCCGGCGATTGGTTTAGGGAAATGATCAAAAGTAGCTACCTGTTTTGTAGATTCGATTATTTTAGGTTTGTCTATTCTATTTAATTTTTTGAATATCAGATTTAGATAACCCAGTAAATAGCATGACCTTTTCTAGATAGTGTCGTCATAAAAAGTTAGCCCATAAATGGATACATCTAATTTGGACAGCTGCCAAGAAGGATGCTGTGTTCTTTGCATACCTAGTGGAGATTCCTCTCCATTGCTTAATTTTGAGAAACATATTCTCAATAAGATGTCGGAATTTATATAAATTCTTGTCAAAATAACGTTTTGTTTTTCTGTTTTTCTTGGAAGGGATAACAGGAACAATACCTTTTTCTATAGTATATTTAATGATTTTATCGGTATCATAGGCACGGTCTGCCAACAAATGCTTTGGAGTTATCCCCTCAATAAGATATGGAGATTGGCTACAATCAGCTCTGGTACCTTCTGTGATAATAGCTCTGATCGGCATACCAGACGCATCCACGGCCAAATGTAGCTTCGTATTAAGCCCCCTTTTGTTCGACTCATAGATTGGTTGCCTCCTTTTGCACCCGTTCCATGTATATGTACTTTAATATAAGTAGCATCAATCATAAGCCATTTAAAATCAGTATTATTAATCAGTTTTTCTAAGATCCTCTCCCATATACCATTATCTCTCCAGCGAGAAAATCTACGATGAGTGTTTTTCCAATCTCCATAGCTCGATGGAAGATCACGCCAAGGAGATCCTGTACGTAAAATCCAAAATACTGCATTAATAAACAGTCTATTATCTTTGGCAACAGCTCCCCAACCTCCTTGTTGACCTGGAAGTAGAGGTGATAAAATAGACCATACTTTGTCTGAAATATCATGACGGTGAATCCATTTAGACATCTATAAATATAATTGATGTTATGATCTAAAAATATAATATGAACTACAAAACAAATATACAAAATATTTCATGACGACACTATCTAATTCGAAACCATCTTTAACCATAGCTCTAGCTATAGAAATGGCTTTTTCTTTTTCGCCCTCTAGTTTACCTTTTTCTTGACCTATTCGGATGCCTTCTTGTCTTCCTTCTTGTCTTCCTTCTTGTCTCCCTTTTTGTTCTGCTTCTTTTCTATATTTTTCTATTGTATTGGCTTCTATTCTCAACCATTTCAAGTGGTCTTCATACGCCATTCTCTCTTCATCAGTGAAGTTTAGCGTATCTAAAACATGCAAGGCTTTTTTCAGTGTATGGATGGCTAATGGTTCTGGTAAGTTATCTTTGTTGAGTAAATCATGACGGGTAAGAAAGGCCGTCCAAATGTCTAAAGAAGTTTTGATCTTCTTTAATAAACTATTTAGATCTTCTTCTGGATCTTTACTGAACTTAGTCAGCTCTACAGTGTGTAATTCTAAATCCCTAAAGTAGGGTAATCCAGTCTCTTGTTCTGTGATACGAAATACATTATGATACTTAGGATTATCTGTTATAGATACAAAATTAAGAATATGGATTCCTATTGCTTTATTTAAAGTAGCATAGTCCTGAGCAACCTTTAATTGATCGGTATACAACTTGGCCCAGTAGTATAAAGCACGTTTATCATAATCCGCTTCGTCTGTAATTTGAATTTCTATATTAAACCTTTTTCCTGTTTCACTTAAGGCTTTAATATCTAGGATAGAGAGTTTGTCGCTTCTAAAACTTTTTGGGTTATAAGGATTTAATAGCGTAACCTCTACTACCTGATCTTCTTTGGAAACCGTAGCATTGATCAGCGCAAGCAATAGATCTTTATTTTCTTCTACTCCAAATATTTTCTTGTAGAGTAAGGGGCTACGGAATGGTATAATTAACATAACATTATGACATTAAGATTGATAACATTCTAAACCCCTCCTCGTGGAACTGAACGTGAACCTTTCGGTTCATTCAGCTCGAGCCATCTAAAGTACTTCCTATAAGCACCGGCAACTAGCTCTGATGTAATATTTTTAATTTCATTTACCATCATTAACTCTATATACTATTCAGCGTTAGGATAACGCTCTTTAAAGTAAGCGAACCACTCCCTACAAAATGGATTAGCTGCTGCTCTTATTTTTATCTGTCTACGAATCGGAAGGCTGGTTGCATTAAATAATTCTTTAATTACCAGTTTACCTTCTTTTATAGTCTTGGATAAGAAACACCAACTGCGTGTGCCTTTTGTCTTAAAGTATTTCTCTTTAATCCAATAAAGCCCTTTGTTAGGATGCCTCCTTTTCGACCATCTCCATAGCATTTTAAAAATTTCGTGGTCTACCTTCTCAAAGACTTTCCTTGCACATACTTTATGGTGATAATATGCCCATCCTCTAATTAGGGGATTGAGTAGATCTATCAGATAACCTTGGGTTTGCGCTTGGTTTTTCTTGATTGTCTGACGCACTCTATCCAGCAGCCTCTTAATACCATCTTTAGATGGTTTAATGATTATACTTGCACCATATTTACGCACATTTTGGCTGAGAAAATCAAAGCCAGACCTTACATGCGTTATTTTTGTTTTCTTAGATGCGAGATTTAACCCTCTTGTTTCTAAAAATTCCTTCAATAACGGTAAGACTTGAATTTCTAATATTTCTTTAGATTTTCCTGTGATTACAAGGTCATCTGCATAACGTATCAAGTAGACTCCACTTTTCTTGCGTGGTTTGTCTCCTTTCTTACCAAATTGCTTCGATATAATAGCTTCTATTCCATCAAGCGTCATATTAGCAAGTGTAGGGGATATGATACCACCTTGTGGAGTACCCCATTTCGTAGAGCAAAACATTTGTTTTTCAATATAACCAGATTTTAACCACTTTTCTAATATCCTTGTTTCCATAGGAATATTATTTAGTAGCCAGTTGTGGTCAATTTCATCAAAACACTTCCTGACATCCACTTCTAAAATCCATTCTGCACGATTCTTTCCAGCCAAAGTTTTAAATATTTGGCTCATAGCATCAGCCGTAGAGCGACCAACTCTAAATCCATATGAGTGGTTATCACCTGTAGTTTCTGCTACTGGTGCTAGTCCCATGAGATGTAACGCTTGCATCGCTCTGTCTTTCATGGTTGGTATGCCAAGTGGCCTGCTACTCCCATCTGATTTAGGAATATATATGCGCCTTAATGGTTTAGGCCTATAACCTATATGCTTTAATTCAGTAATAGCTTCACATTTTGAACTTAAGGATTGCCACAGCTGACCATCTACTCCAGCTGTACATTTCCCTCTGTTGGTTGTAACGCGTTGTACTGCTAAAGCTTTACCACTAAAGCTACGAGTTAAGATGTGTTGTAGAGCTTTTACTTTATTCCATCTTTTCGATTGTGTTGCCTGAACAATACGAGTTTGTAGCCTTCTAATGTTTTTAGCACATTGTTGCCAATTAATTTGACGCCAACTGGTTATTTCATTGAAAGATGCACTTACAATTTTATTTGTAATCATTTGCTTTCCTTTCTTCAAAGGTTCTATAAACGCTCTCATCCAAGATGACCAAGTGGAAGTGGGCTCTTTTTCAAACCAAGTAACGTTTAAACTTGTATCTTATTCATTACAAACAAGCATTCGCTTTTTCCACTATCCCATGCCCGCACACCGAAAAACATTGCTTGAAAGACGATATACGGGTTTTCCATGTTCCACCAATTAAACAATAATGCGGGTTAGGATTGATCTATACACCGATGACTGTTTCGTTTGCGTATCAGAAGCATTCAATCTGATAACCTAGTCATACACCTTTTGGTTCAAGCCTATCAGTGTCTTTGGCTTGCTACGACCTTACGATGTTTACAATCATTCGCGTCTGCTATCCATACCGCACACCCTAGCTCCCATACCGATTGACACTACCAGTATCTTGTCTTCCTCACGGATTCTTCTTTCTCCCTAATGGGTGGGATTCATTGTCCTAAACGCTTTACGTAAAGCATTACTGCTGGTACGTAGTTTAGTAGGGTACAAGTGGCAAAACACTTGGTTCAGTCAGAGTTAAATCCGCTAAACAATTCAATTGATGACCTCATGTCACACGAAGGCTAGGTCTACTTTTGGCGTAATTTTTTCCATAAACACTTTCTATCTACTTCTTTCCAATCAAATTTATATAATATAATTAGACGCTATAATATACATACTTTTTATAGCATATAGTAAAAGAATCTTAATACCTATTTACGACAGAAAACGCGATAGAACCGTTTATTGGACTGTAGGGATGGCATCTAGTGATTTTTTGCTAATTGCATGGCGCGTTTGACTGGCCAAAGGGTAGCCAGTAGACTAAATAAAGTAGTTAGCATAGCGGTGTATAGGAAATCGAACGCATGGATTGCTACAGGGTAAGCCACTTTATGGCTTACTGTAGTAAAAGTAACGATTCCAAACTTTTGCTGTAAAAAGCCTAATCCCCCACCAAGCATAAGGCCGTATAGAATACCCTTTAAGGCTACCAGCATCCCATTATATAAGAAAATTTTACCTATATCTCCTGGTGTAGCGCCTAATGAAATCAGTATTGCTATATCTTTTTGCTTTTGTAATATGGACATGCACAGCATAAAGAAAATATGCAGTGAAGCTAAAAGCAATACCAAAGCAAAAATAAAGCAAACGGAAAGCTGTTCAATGAAAATAGCCCTACGTCGTGTTGCATTTTGCTCAGCTTGATTGGTTGCTTTATAGCCATGTGGTAGTAGTTTTTCTATGTTTATTTGCGTGTTACGAACCTCGGCTGTAGGGTGTATGACCACCTCCCAATGGGTACGTTTATTTAAACCATTGGTCAGTCCTTCTACGAAGCGAATAGGCGCAATGATATATTTGCCATCTATTGGAGGCGCTATAGAGAAGAGACCATCTATCTCTAAAGTGGTACGCTTATAGGGCTTATTGAGATGGTGGCTATCCTGCTTTGGATAAAAAACCTCTACTTTATTGTTGTGCGTAGTCCATTTTAAAAATTGGGCAACGCCTATACCTGCCGTAGCTTTAGGCCTCTCATTCGTTAAAAAAGCAACCCCATCCATACGTTTGCAATTTTTATAAAAATCACTTACGGTAAAATTATTCGAGACGCCTTTAATCGTTACAATAGCTTGCTGATCAAGCAAACGGATCAGTGCAGTCACTTCTAATACTTCTACTATATCGGTTACACCAGGAACATACATAATTTGTTTTTTTATCTCTTTATCAGATAAAAATGTTTTTCTTGTTTGGTGTTCTATTTTTAATACAGGTGTATAGGTATAAAATAAAGCAGATAATAACTTTTGCATGCCGTTCATGGTAGCCAATACGAGTAATAAAATAGCCGTACCCAATACCATGCTGTAACAAGCAAGTCTAGATAGCCTATATATTAGTGTAATTTTGCCCTGTTTTTTAACATAACGTTTGGCAATAAAAAAAGAAATTTGCATCTAAAATCAATAATTTATATTATGAGACCGTTGCGATAGATAGTTATTGTAATTTTTGATAAGGTTGTAGTTGTATTTTTAGTAGTTTTTATGTTAAGGATGCATAAATTTAGTTATTTAGTGATTTTCAAGTTAATCTTTGTATATTTTAGATATACCATCCCCCTAAAAACCCTTTAAAATGATATTTGGAGCTCTATATAAATTATAGGCTATAGATTCCATAACATGTTGCGTATGGGTTTTATC
>NZ_JBOZWW010000069.1:0-5743 GCF_050864855.1 Candidatus Cardinium hertigii | reverse complement strand
TATGTGCTATTGCTCATAACCTACGACTGATTACAAGAAAATTATTCTTAATACCCTCACAGTCAAATAAATTAAAACCTATATAATTAAAATTCTTAATCCAAAACCAGTTATACCTATATCTTGGGTAAGAAAAATAGAGCGCCTGATAAACCATATATATTATAAAGAAATATCCATTCAATAAATTTATTCAAAAATAATATTTCAGGGCCGACTATATAGTGCACATTTTGTGCACACCCCTTGGTCACAAGGGGCATAAATCTCCCATGTATTTAATCTTATACTTAATGAACCATAGACTATGGAAGGTGTACAATATGCTATACTGCATATAGCCAAATATAAAGAAATAAGAGGAATAGGCACTCATATAGATAGAAAAAATTTACCAGAAAATACAACACGCTTTAAAAGCGGTATAGATCCATCAATAGGTGAACTATTAGGCCCCCATATTGACGTCAAATTCACGAGTCTTAATGAAGAATTATCTCCTTTAAAAAAAGGAAGTCTGATAGAAGATATTAACGATAGAATAGCATCAGGGTACAAAGGGCATAAGTCAATCAGAAAAGATGCGGTTAAAGCTTTAGGAATTATACTGACCGGTAGCCATGAACGCATGAAATCAATAGAACAAGATGAAAAATTATTCAATGAATGGAAAAAAGCGAATTATGAATTTGCGTGTCAAACGTTTGGATCGGAAAATATAGTTCGCTTCACGCTACATAGAGATGAAAAGACCCCTCATATACACTGTGTAGTAGTCCCCATCTGTAAAGATGGCCGGTTAAGTGGCAAAAGCTTTATGGGCGGGTCTACCATGATGATGGCCTATCAAGATAAATATGCGCACGCTATGGAGCGGTTTGGTTTGAGTAGAGGCATAGCTCAACATCTGACGGGACGTACCCATATACCGATTGATCAGTTTAAAAGGGATACGCTTAACAAAGAAAATAACATGAGGCTATCAATCGAAGATGCCATACCCCAACCCCATTTATTAAACTTCAAACAAGTCCACCGAGTGGTTGTTGGTCAACTGTATCAGTATGCTCAAGAAGCTGAAAAACAAAAGATAAAAGCTACAGAGACAGAAAAAACCTATAGTAATCTTATAAAAGACAATATACGATCAGATTTAGATCGTGTCAAACAAGAAGTAAATTTAATACAACATGCATGCTCTATGGGTTATGAACTGGATAAAAATAAAAGCTCAAGATTATGGGCAGTAATGCACAAGGATGGTGATAAAATATTGATTAAGAATAGCTTAAATAATCATGGCCACTGGATGTATAGCTCTTTAGTAGATGATAAAGATAAAGGGACGATAGTGGATTTTATGCTAAATAGGGGATTTAGTTACCGTTGTATTCGAAGTTTAAGTAGCATTCACTTGGATGACCAGGTGCTAAAAAATCAATTTTTGTTATCCAATGATTTAAAAGAGCTATCGGTACAAGAAAAGTTAGCAAAAGCATACTTTTATGGTATTGAAAACAAAAGAGAAGAAAATTACTTAACGGCTCGTGGTATTGCAGCATCGACCTATGAACCTTATATTGGGAGATCTTTACAAGTAGGGACAAAAGCTGTATTTGGCTTGTACCAAGGACTGGACAGTCATGGCAATGGGATAATGTGTAGCACGATTTCTTACCAGTTTTTTAGGAATCAAGAGGGTAGACTATCGAGTAAGCAATATTTTCAAAAAGGTCTTTCTCGTGGGTTGGCTGTATTAAGTAGCGCTAAAGTATCTGTAGAAAAGATTGTGATAACAGAAAGCCCTATAGATGGCTTAAGCCATAAACAGTTGTATGGAGAAAAAGATAGTACGATGTATATCGCTACTTGTGGCACTATTTCTAACAGTATAGCAAATGAAATCAGTAAACTACTAGAAGGAGCTAGCCATAATAATCAAGAAGTGGTATTGGCTTTCGATGGAGATCAAGCGGGAAGAAAACTAGAAACGATGGTAGATCAGCTGGCTAAACCAGTAGGCATAGCCCCCATTAAAATAGCTGTAAAATCAGGTAAAGACTGGAATGAACAACTTCAACAAAACTTAGGCAGTCAGACGATTAACTTCCTGCTACAGTTACAGAGATCTATTGCTAGGGATGTTCGATCAAACTACTCGATTGATGATGATGCGCACAAGGCAAAAAGAAAGCAAGAAGTTATCGATAAAAGTATTGGAATAGAACTTTAACAAAATGTATTTATATAGTTGATTTTCATCATAAAATATAAAATTCTAAATGCGCCTATTTAACACAACTCAATAAATAGTTAGGCCCTGGTATGTGCCTTGTTCAATACCTCTTTTAATCGTGTAAAATGGACCTGGTTATAGTTCTGAGTAGTAGCCAAATTTGCGTGACCTAGTAAGGATCTAATACTTAATAGCGTAGCGCCTCTGTTTAACAAATGGGTAGCAAAACTATGGCGCAATACATGGGGACTGTGTCGACTAGATTGAACATTTGACAACAGGTATTTTTTAACGATGCGATAGATAAGCTTGGGGTAACAAGGCTTTCCCCGACCTGTTATCAATAATGCTTCAGTAGCATCATGACCCAATCTGCGTTTTTTAGACAAATAGGAGCGTATGATTGGTTTTAGAGGCTTTGGAAAAGGAATAATACGGGATCTATGACACTTGCCTAGAATATGAATCGTACCATCTACAAGATCAATGTGGGTTCTACGAACTGACAAAAGCTCAGACAAACGCATACCTGTACCATATAAAAGCTCTAATATTAACTTGTCGCGTAAACCAGTAAAAGTAGCATCAAATGGATAATGATCTAAGAAATATAATAGCTCTTTTTCTAGCAAAAAGACCGGTAACATACTTTTGGTTCTGAAATATCGAATCAGGGAAGTAGGATTATCGATAATATAATCCATGATTTGTAAGTAGGTATAAAACCTACGTATAGCTGCAATTTTTCTATTGATAGAGCAAGCGTCTAGTTCTCTTTTTACTAAAGAGACGATCCACCCCATTATATCGTTCCTATTTGTTTGTGTAAGTATTTTTCGATCTGTATTGTCTACTAGGTAGTCTACAAATTGGATGAGATCTGTTTTATAAGCTATAACCGTATGCTGGCTTGCCTTTCGATTGGTCGTTAAATAGCGCTCAAATTTATATAGTAAAATATCTTGGTTTTTCATTATCTATTTATGGACATTTTTGTATTTTATCAATCAAATTTTGATCTTAAATATACAATATTTGTAATATATATTTACAAAAATGTTCTAAAGTTATTTTATAAATACATGAATGAACCAATACATTTAAGCAGATTACAATAAGATCAGGATAAATAAAATAGACTGTATACAAAACTTAGGTTAAAAAGCTGTAAAATTGAATCAGGATGGTTCCCAAAGAAACGAAATAGAAAAAAATAAGCTATGCGTAAGATACATGCACTACCTATTGGGTATTCAGATGTTAAATCAGTGATTGAAACAGGCTATTATGTAGATAAAACTCGGTATGCACAAGATTTGATTGAAAAGAGAAATCCTATCTTCATAGCTCGTCCTAGGAGATTTGGGAAATCACTATTTATTGATACACTGGATACTATATGTAGCGGAGAACAAGAAGTTTTTAAAAATTGTCATATAGGTAAACCAGAAAATGGGTATGACTGGAAAAAGTACCCTGTGATTAGATTAGACTTTTCAGTGTTAAATAATAATACACCTGATTTACTTGAGTTATCTTTAGAAGATTTACTTACGCGTATTGCTTCATCATACAAATTAACTCTTACAGGTCAGGTTTTAAAAACAAAGGTTTCTTCTTTAATTGAAGATATGACTAAATTAAGTGGCTATTATGCATCGAAAATAGTAGTCCTTATAGATGAATACGATGCACCAATTGTGAATCTACCAAAAGGCTCTGACCTAGAAAAGGCTAATATAAAAGTTATGAAAGATTTCTTTATGACTTTAAAATCACTCAATAAACATTTTCAATTCACTTTTATCACTGGTGTAAGCAAATTTAGTTTATCTGATGTATTTTCAGGAGCCAATCATTTAAAAGACATCACTATTGATGCATCTTCTGATGCTATGTTTGGATATACCCAAGAAGAAATAGAAACCATATTCTCAGAAAACTTAGAAACTATTGCTAAAAAATGGAGTGAAAAAGAAAATAAAAAAATAACTGAATCAGCAGTGATGGGGCGCATTGCAACTTATTACAATGGTTATAAGTTTTATGAGGATGGAGCAAGTGTATATAATCCTTGGTCTACTCTAAGATTTTTAGATTCTGGTAAACTAGAGAACTACTGGTATGAATCAGGTAGCCCGACTATACTTATTAACCAAATGTTGGCAGACCCTGATAGATTTGAGCTTAATATGGACAATCTTCAAATCAAAGCAACTAGAGACGAGCTAATGTATACTGGGAGTAGAAATGAGATTAGTTTAAAATCATTAATGTTTCAAACGGGCTATTTAACCATTGATAGCTATGATGAAGCTAGTAGTTTGTACACCTTAAAATTCCCTAATAAAGAAATAGAAGAGTCTTTTCAAAGGAGTATAAGATATAGCCTAGAAAAGAGCATAAAGGATTATTTTATACAAGAGAGAGAAAAGATCAGGCATGCACTAGCCAGTAAAAAAATCAAAACCTTTATAGATAGTATCAATACGGCCTTTGCCACTCTTCCTTACTACATTGATACAAAACAGGAAAAACAATTCCATAGTAACCTGCACATGCTATTGCAAGGGTTGGGCTTTCTAGGTGGTAGAAAAATGTACATGCACAGTGAAGCATTATCCAGTCAAGGGAGGGCAGATATCGTTCTAGAATTAGAAACGGTCATATATATTATAGAAATTAAGTACAAATCTAGTGGGAAAATAGCTTTAGCACAAATCAAAGAGCATGAATACTATAGACCTTACTTACTCAGACAAAAAGTCATTATACTATTAGGCATCAACTTCAATGAATCGACCAGAATGGTAGATAACTGGGAATGTGAAGTGCAAGAAGCACATTTAGAAGCGTAAAATCAATATCTTATTAAAACTTTTTTCCCTAAAGTTTATATAAAAATTTCACTATAGGGGGTATAGTATAGCACACTATACTTTACTCCGTAAAGTGTGTCCACCTAAAATCGGTATGTTTGGGTTTTGTTAACCTACAATCAAGCAAAAGGGAGAAGAATTTCCCATGGTTTAACCTGAACTCTGGATTAGAATTTAATTTTTGAGTTTAAGGAAGATTTTTTGTGTTTTAAATTTGAGGGATCGAAAACTAATCCACAAAACCAAAGAAACCAAGCCACTTCTCTCTCAAGGTCCTATATTTATACCTTACTTTTCTATTTAACATAATCTTTAGCAGACGTCAAATTACGAATAGCATAACTAGAAGCAAGCATAGAACTCTTAGCAGCATCATTGGAGGCATTAGCATACTGAACAGCATAATTAGTCGGTCCTGAAATACTGTATAATTATTTGTTAATCAGCAAATAAATGGTTAAATTTGTATTGGTTAATAACCAGTTTTAGAGTTGTTTTGTATAAAAAGCTTGCAAAATAAGGATGAAATCTAAGAAAATAAATAATAGCCTTGAGCGTTTGTTTGAGCAACGCTTATCTAGTTTTCTTAACCCGAAACATCCTTTATTCCAGTTATCTGATTCGATTC
>NZ_JBOZWW010000068.1:0-6829 GCF_050864855.1 Candidatus Cardinium hertigii | reverse complement strand
TTTCCTTGCTTTCTTTCTTGCTCATCTCATCAATAGGTTAGAATGAATCAACAGCTTTAAAAATATAAATATTCTTACAATTTTATTTTGTGATGGAACCGGAATATTAATTTTTCCGTATTGTCTCAATAGTATTAAAAATAATGAGTTTATAATATTTTGTTTTTTGAGATAGAAATATGATACATTTTATGGACTATTTTAGGGAGGTATTTTAGATGTTTCAACAAACGACCGTTTCTTAAGACACCTGAATTCACGTATTTCCAAAATTTTACTAACGAAGTTGGGTACAAAATCGAAACCGTAATTTCCTGTTCACCCGCTCCCACTGGTCCAAATAGGAGAAATTTATTAAGGGTTCTATAATGAATTTAGGAACTTAAATCAAAACCGTAACTTTCTGTCGATTCGGGCCCGCTGATCCTGCCTGTAAGATTAAATATTGATTTCTATACTTAAATCAAAATACTCTAAACAAACGCAACATATTTGCTAAAACATTTGTTTATTTTTCGTTTTGTTCTTCTACCTGTTCATGAACGTTACCGATAAGTCTATAAAGATCGAACTCTGCTTGTTTTACTTTAAAAGCATACTCTATTAAATTAATTTCTGCTTTTTGTACTTCTTCCTCTGCTTCTTGTAGGTCTAATAGTTTTAGCTGATTCATTTTATAATTTTCTTTTACCAGTAGCAATTTTTCGTTGCTTACTTTCATTTGCTCTTTTACTAGTTTGTACAAGCCCAACATATGACGATATTTCCATTTTTTATTTTCTAATTTACCCTCTGCTGCGAGTTTTTCTTTATTTAAGTTCAATACTTCACTATCCAGTTCCATTCTTGATTTTCTAATTTTTGAAGGCATAATCAGTAATCTACCTATATCTAAACTTATCCAAATCCTTAGACCTGCTTTAGACGGATGATTCCTCCATGTACTATCTTTTAAATCATACGTGTAACCATTTGATTGAATTTCACCTAATAGGCTTAGACAAGAAATCGGGTATAGTTTAACTTTAGTGAGTTCATTTTTAGCTATAGCTACTTTTTTTTCCTGTATAGCTGTTTTCAGATTCACTACTTTTTCTTTTGTAACAGCTGTAATATTCCATACAGGTTTAAAAGATATATTTGATTCTACTAACGTTTCTTCATTTAACGATTTACCAAGTATTAGGTTAAAATTTCTTCGTTTTTCTTTAAGCGTTTCTTGATGTTCTAATAAAGTTAATTTTGATTTTTTAAGTACTAAATCAGCATTTAAACAATCTATCTTAGATGAAAATCCTAGTTTTAATCGCTCTTCTTCTATTTTTAACTTAGTATAAGCGATCCTAATAAAAGTATTAAACAGTTCCCCTTTTTTTTGTGCCAATGCTAGTTCATAATGGCAGGTGACTACTTTTTGTAATTCTTTTTCTATTGATTTTGTAGAGGTTAAAACATATATCTTATTTTCATGGTTCTGTTTTTTAAACTTAAAAAGTTTATTAAAAACAGATTGCAAGTCCCATGATAAGTTAAAAATAGGGTTTGATTGTAGTAAATGAGTATTTTTCTTCCCCCAGTGATTATCCTGTGAAACTAAAAAATTAGCCTTAGGGGCCCATAAATGTATAGTATTAATTTTATTAGACAACAAAGATTTTTTTCTAATATTTTTAGCAATTTTAATATTCAAATTTTCCTTTAAGGCAATTTTTATCGCTTCTTTCAACCTAATAGGTTTGGTTGTTGAAGCATACGCGCTATTATATATCAAAAATATCGTACTAAACGTAATATTTAGGTATAAAACCTTGGTCCATATCTTTCTTACTAACACTTTTATAAAAATTTACTAAAACATTTTACAGATCTGACTATTTATTTATATGCTATTGGTTTGCATACGCCATAGTTTATCATATAATCCTTTTTTTTGTAAAAGTTCTGTATGCGTACCTTGCTCAGTGATCATTCCTTGATCTAGTACTAAAATACGGTTGGCATATTTGATAGTATTTAACCTATGGGCGATAGCAATAACGGTACGATTTTGACAAATTTGATCTATATTCGACATAATGGCCGCTTCAGATTCATAATCGAGTGCGGAAGTAGCTTCATCTAAAATTAAAATGCTTGGATTGATCAATAAAGCACGGGCTAGAGCTATACGCTGACGTTGACCACCAGATAAACCACTTCCTTTTTCACCAATGATTGTTTGATAGGCTTGTGGTAATTCATTAATAAAATTATTAGCTCCAGCTAATGTTGCAGATCTTACTACTTCTTCTTCACTGGCCGACGGGCAACATAATTTAATGTTTTCCAATATAGAACCTGCAAAAAGCATATTATCTTGTAAGACTATACTCATATTGCGACGCAGTGAAGTGGGATTAGCAATGGCAATATCCATTCCATCTACTAAAATTTGTCCATTTTGTGGGATATAGAGCCGTTGTAATAGTCTGGTTATCGTACTTTTACCTGAACCAGATGGACCCGTAATACCAATAAACTCTCCTGACTGTATTACGAATGACAAATTTTTTACTACTTCTGGTGTATCGGGCTCATATCGAAAACGTACATGTTGAAATTCAATTTTACCAACTAATTTTGGTAGCGTATCTACTCCTTTTCCCCCAACTTCTGATGTAGTATCTAAAATATCTCCAATACGTCGTAGTGCGATTAGGGTATGCTGGAAATCTTGCCATATTTGTGCCAATCTAAGGATAGGTTGTGTAACATAGTTGGCTAACATGTTAAAAGCAACCAATCCCCCTACAGTAAGCTGATTTGCTAGCACAATCTTTACTCCAAACCATAGGAGAAGAGCAGAGGTTAATTTTTGAATAAAGCTAATGCCTTGACTAGCTACAATAGCTATATTTTTAGCTAAAAAGGTTGACTGTAATTGGCAAGCTAAAATCTTTTTCCAACGTTTTAAAAAATCTGACTCAGTAGCTGTCGTTTTAAGTACTTCAATTCCAGTAATCGTCTCAGTTAAATAAGCGGTAGCTAACACACTGGCATCGTATTCTTTGTTAACACGTTGGCGCAACATCGGGCCAATTGTGAGCCAAAACAATCCATATATGACCAATGATCCCATTACAATACAAGTCAGTATACTAGAGTAGTTAAACATGACTATTAAGAATATCAAAATAAAAATACTATCTAGGATTAACATTAAAGCGGATCCAGTTAAAAACTGACGAATATGATTCATTTCCCGAACACGTGCAACAATTTGACCAGTTTGTCGTTTCGAAAAATAATCCAATGGAAGCATTAATAGATGTTGATATAACCTAGAAGATAGCTCCGAATTAATCTTACTAGCTAGATTAGTAAAAAACTTACCTCGAAAGTAGTTAAATATAGGTTCAGTTATGGCTAAGGATAGAATAGCAATAGATAATACCTTTAAGCTTGATAGAGCTCTGCTCACTAATACACGATCAATAACATTTTGAAATAGTTTTGGCCCCATTAAAGCCATAAACTGTAGGGTTAAAGATAGCGCTAATACATCACGTAACTGTCTGGTATGTCGTAATATAGAGGGTAAAAACCAATTAAACCCAAATTTAACATCTTTGATTTGTATTTCCTGTTCAGCTAGTAATATAACGGATAATGTATCATTAGCTATAGGTTCTTTATACACTTGATCAGTATCTGGATCATAACGTGACCAATAACCATCTTCTACTTTTTCAATTACGCTCCATTTTCCATCTAAGCAAACTAAAATAGGTAATGGTATATTAGATAGATCGAAATCTATTTCTTTATAATATTTAGATTGTAAACCAACTATTTTAGCAGCCATGCACACATCCATCCAGCTTAAATTATGGCAATCTTTTCCTAGTTTATGACTTAATAAAGCTTCCGTTACTACGATCTGAAATGATTGTGCAGCTCGTATAATAGCAGGAATACCATATGTTCCGGAAGTAATTAGTTGATTCATTAAGGTTCTCTACAAGCTTCAGATCTATATTCTCTTACAGGACTCAATAGATAATCAATCACCCTACGTTTACCGATTTTAATCTCAGTAACAATGGTCATACCAGGCGTTAAGATAACGGGTTGATTATCGATCATAATATAATTTTTTTCTAGTTCGATCTGAGCTGGAAATACTAATTCTGGGCTGGATTCGCTTCGTTTAACGGAGTCTAGAGATATACTTTGAATTCTTCCATTTATAGTTCCATATCGGCTATATGGAAAAGCTTCAATTTTTACGGTAACAGGTTGTCCAGATCTAATAAATCCTATATCCTTATTAGCAATATCTATTTCTGCTTGTTGTGCACCATCATGTGGCGTAATCAGCATTAATTTTTGGGCCCCTTGTACCACCCCTCCAATGGTATATACCGCTAATTGCTGAACGATTCCATCTATAGGTGCCCGAATAATTTGCAGTTTGCTACGTGCTTCTGCTTTAGCCAATTCTTGTTCGCTTATTAACAATGAAACTACTGATTTATTTAATTTATCATTCCAGTCTCTTTTTTTTTGTGCGATATAACTAAATTTAGACTCAAGCAAGGTATGGGATCGTGCCTGTAATACTTTTAATTCTTCTTCCTTAGAATCTATAGATAATTGGTTATCTAGTGCTTCTTTTTCCCTTTCTAATAAAGTCATCTTAGCCATAAAGTTGGATTTAGCTAGTCTACGGCTAGGCAATAAACGTTTCTGAATATTATTTTTTAGTTTTTGAAGCCCATCTAGTCTTTTTTTAAGCACCATTTGCTCATATTTATTAGTATCTATATCAGCATCAAGTTTAGACAAAATGGATAAATGTTCTTGCCAAGAACTGGTAAGATAAGAACTGGTTATTTTTAATATACTCGCGTCAATATCACTTGATAGGACCAAAGGATTAAGTGGATTATCGCTAAGCAATGCGCTATAAAGAGCAACTTCTAGTTGCTGAAAAGTTTTTTGCTTCTGCAAACGTTTGATGTCTTGGGTAAGTCCTACTATATTTAAAGTCAATAGCTTATCCCCTTTTTTAACCGATTGTCCGTTTTGAACTAAAATTTCAGCTACTTCGCATAATTCATATGATTGAATGGTCTGAGAACGACTAGGCAAAATCAGCCTACCTGTAGCTGTCGCATGAATAGCCAGCTGTCCAAAATAAGACCAAATAAAGGTCAATAATACGAAAACGCTCAACATAATTGCAGTGATTCTTGCACTGGAAGTAGGTGGACGTTTCATGATTGATAAATAAGAAGGAAGAAATTCATACCGATCATAGTCAGACCGATGTAAACAGAATCCATATATAGATCGAATTCTATTCCAGATAAGTTTGATTTTGGACATCATTCTTACGATTATGCTCATCATGATGCTACGCCAAATGTTTGTTGAAGTTGCCATAAATGGGCATATTTACCATTTAATTGCAACAACTCTTTATGATTTCCTTGTTCAATAATAGTTCCTTTTTGTAATACGATAATGCAATCAGATTGTTGTATGGTTGATAACCTATGGGCAATAGTAATAACGGTTCGGCCACTAGAAATTTTAGCCATATTAGCTTGAATAACTGATTGAGATTCATCATCTAAGGAACTAGTCGCTTCGTCAAAAATCAATACTTTTGGATCAATTAATAACGCCCTAGCAATGGCAATACGTTGTCTTTGACCACCAGATAAAGAGCTGCCTCCTTCAGAAATGACTGTATCATATCCAAGTGGCAAACGTAAAATAAAATCATGTGCACCTGCCAATTTTGAAGATTCGATCACCGATTCTACAGAGGCCTGTGGTTGTGCAATCGCTATATTATCACGAATCGTTCTATTAAATAGATAGTTTTCTTGCAATACTACTGCTACTTGTTTACGTAAATATCTTGTATCTAAATTATTTAATGGCATACCATCAAATAATATTTGGCCTTCTTCTGGTAAAAATAGTCGTAATAATAAACGAGCTAAAGTGCTTTTGCCAGAACCTGATTCACCTACAATACCAATTCGTTTTCCATATGGAATATGCAGTGAAATACTTTTTAATACTAAAGGTGAACCTGGTTGATACCGAAAATTTACTTTTCGAAGTGTAATAGTCCCTTGTAAATTTAGCTTCTGTTCTTTAGATTGCTCAACTGGTAGGTTTAGTGTATCACCCAATATATCTACCGATATTCTAGCTTGGACAAACTTACGCCATAACTCAACCAGTTTACCTAAAGGATGGGAAAAATGTTGGGATAACATATTAAAAGCAATTAATTGTCCTAGTGTAATATCCAAATTAATCACCATGCTGGCGCCACACCATAATATTAAAGCACTGGTTACTTTACCAATACCTTGTACTAATTGATCCGATAAAGAAGATAATAATTGGGCTTGATAACTAGCATTAACTAGGTCACAAGTTTGATTTTCCCAACGCCGATACAAGTATGGTTCAACTGCTAAACTTTTAATGGTCTCAGCACCAGAAATAGTCTCAGTAAGAAAAGAAGTATTAGCAGCACTATAACGAAATTGTCTATGTAATTTTTCTTGGAGCGGTTTGGTAAAATACCAACCTACTAGGGGTCGCCTTGGATATTGGAAATTATTGTACGTTAAGGTCTGTTTTCTGTACTAGCTTTGGGTTGTTTTTTCTTCCGAGTTATTATATCAATTGACGTGATAGACAACATTTTTCAGATACTATTTTTCCCATTTTCCAGCAAGTTATTAAAAGTGCTTAGCATGATTTTTTTAATTGTTTAAAGTGTACAATCGTTGAATACGGCATACTTGCGATGCGCTGT
>NZ_JBOZWW010000048.1:0-75683 GCF_050864855.1 Candidatus Cardinium hertigii | reverse complement strand
TAGCTGATTTTAATTTCTTGTTTTTTAGTAAAGTTTCGTTGGGCAAACCGCTATAGCCTTTATCTCCATAGAGCCTGCTTCCTGCTTTTAGCGATACTTTATCCAATAATATAGGTAAATGGGCACCATCATGACTAGATGCTTTTGTAGTACTGACTGACAGAACTAAACCTTCTTTACTTTCTACAAGGACATGTCGTTTATACCCATAGTAAAGATTATGACCTTTTTTGGTCCAACTAGCTTCTGGATCTACCCCTTTTTGATAACTATGAGATACCGATATAGTACCATCCTCACGCAAATCATAGCTCTTTTTACCTTTGGGACGTCTAGGAGTAGGGGTGATAGAGGCGTCAATAACTGCACCATGCTGCACCAGAACACCATGGTTAGATAATTGATCATTTATGATTTTTAACAATCTATCTAAAGCTTTTTTTTCTGTAAGCGCAGTCCTAAATCTGCTTAATACACTATGATCTGGAACAGAATTATCCATGGAAATACCACAAAACCTGCTAAAAGTAATACGATCATTTACTTCTTCTTCGACTTGGTAATCGCTCAGTCCATACCACTGCTCAAGCAATAGCATTTTAAACAAAAGAAGGGGACTATAAGCAGGCTTGCCTGATAAGCGTAAACCTTTAGGATAATACATACGCAGTTCTTTTTCTACTAATGACCAGTTAATCAAATTATTGATTTGATCAAAAAACGTATGCTTGCATTTACGCCGACTAGCTGATATATCTGATAAACTTAACTGACCACTTACTTTTATTGACATAACAATATCATAAATTTTTTACTACACAACCTAAACAATAATTACAAGTTAAGCTTTTAATAAAATTAACAATTACTTTTTTATCCTAAAATCTAAAAACCTATTGCAATGGCCTCATTATACAAGTCAATGTTTTAACCTTAAAGGTAAGATCATAAAAATTAAATAATACATAGCAACAGCAACCATAGAGGAACTTTCTTGTATAAATTTAGAAATTACTCTATTTTTGGCTGCTTAAAGCTTGGTTTACAAGCTACCAACGCTGCTTAAATTTAATTTATTTTTTACTTTTTATATTATGTATTGGACACTTGAACTTGTATCCCATTTAGAAGATGCGCCTTGGCCAGCCACTAAGGATGAATTAATAGACTATGCCAAACGGTCAGGCGCTCCTTTTGAAGTTATTAGAAATTTAGAAGAATTGGATGACGACGATTATCCATATACATCTATTGAAGAAATATGGCCCGATTATCCAACAGGTGATGATTTCATTTTTAATGAAGATGAATATTGATCGATGGTAAGTAAAATCGCAAAATAACTTAAAAATCCAAGTTATTTATTTGATTTACAGTTAAATAAATAAGTTTTTACTGGTTTTTATTATCAAACCAGTAATTTAATCTGGTTTATCTTACCGCTTTTACATGATTGTGGTCATCATTTCTAGGTAATAAGGTGTTATGCTTTATCATAACACCTTAGCCTAGCTATGATTTATATCGACCATTCATACATATAGGACAATAATAGTTTAAATGGGTTGTATCGATGGGCAAAAAATATAGAGATCAATATATACGTTTAACGGTTAGATTGGTACTTGCTTTTTGTATACCATATAAGGTACAGGCCAGTGATTCTACCGCTGTTTCTTATACCCTTAGAACCATAAATATCTCATCTACAGGTGCTATAGACCCAATAAGTGTTAAACCATATCCTTGCTTACGTTTGGTTAAATGGCTGACGCCTACCACTGATGTTTCATTAATTTATAGCGCGATTAACTTGGAATCAGGCGCAATTTTTGATCGAAAAATGGTATTATCTATCAAAAAGCGGTTAATGGAATTGCCTTACTTTTCAACTGTATCTATTATCCGTAAAGTGGTTGATTCAAATGGAAATAGCCCTTTATCGGACCTAATGATACAAACCAAGGATCGATTTCCTATAACCTTTGGTTTCAGCCTAGATGAGGGGCCGTTGCTGACCATAACGCATCATAATGCATGGGGCTATGGCCATGGCTTTACCCAAGAGTTTTTCCTAAAAAAGAGATGGGGATACGGCTGCATGTATGAACTGCCTAAGCTCCATGGAAATTATTTTTTCGGAGGTCAATGTTACAATCAGATAGAGGATACGTATGAATTTAATCATAAAAATCTATGGATTGGTAAGTTATGGGCTATACCAGCAAAGAGATCTTCTTTGCCTTACTATTGGATCACTGGACTAAGTGGCTATGTAAAAGAATTTAGCGCATCTCCACCCGTTTCGGATAGGCCCCATAGTCCTTACCATAGTTATAGACTGATTTTGGGTAAAGTAGGTTGGGTAGCGGATGGTTACACCACTATAAGAGGGGTGTACAAACTGAATGCGTTGGAAAGGCTACCCAATGGTGGGTCTATAGAAGTGCTATATGGCTACCAAAATGGCGCATACAACAACAGACATTATATAGCCATCAATGGTATTAAAAATATTGCCCATCCTACCTTTAAATATTTGCATGTAAGCTTTGAGTCAGGCGCTTTTGTATATAAAAAAAGATTAGAAGAAGCAATACTGAAACTTGCATTGGCCTATTTAGGTCCGCCCATACGAACCTGTAATGGGATGCGTCAATCTATAGCCATAAACTATATAATAGGTTACCGTATGCCTCAAGAACGTGCACTAGGCATCCGGATCCGTGATCCTGAATCATTGGCACCACTTGACCAATATAACCGTTTGCAACAACCTATTTATGGACGGCTTAATGTGCAGTTACAGAGCACCTTGCATCAGCCAATCGTTATACAAACCATCCGTTTGGTTTGTCTTGGCTTTACCCATTTTATTGGGCTATACAATCAAAGCAATCAGCTATTGAACCAGACTTGGGTAGACAGGTATGGCGTAGGGGTACAATTGGAACATGTCCGTATGTCATGGCCCACACTAGCATGTACAATAGGATACAGCCCTTTGTTAGAGAAGGTCGTACCATCGGTTCAGCTTTCTATTGGTCACTTTAAAAATAAAACAATGCCCAAACCTACATTGATTGCCTATAGTTAATGGCTATAATTTTGGTTCTGTCGCGTTTTGTTGACTACTGCATAATGATATTTCATTAATGTTTTTTTAACAGAATTATCGATTTTTTCTTTTATTTGTTGTAATCTGTTTAAATTTTCTTGTAACAAATTTAATGTTTCTTGTAAATTTATTATTTCTTTTTCTCTATTTTTAATTTCTTGCAATTGTGTTAATTTATTTTGTAAAGCTAATATTTTTTTTTGTTGTTCGTCTATAGTTTTATTTATTTGTATTAATTCGTTTAATTTTTCATTTTTTTCTTCGTAAGAAAGTTTAGTATTAAGATCAAGTTTAATATAATAAATTTTTTTATCTATTTTTTTTGTGTTGGTTCTTGATTGATCAGTTTTTTTATAATCAACTTCTGAGTGATTAACAATAGGGGAATTATTTGAAATAGGTTGAACAATTGCTACCGGCTTAGGTGTAGTAGGAGTAGGAGTAGGACTAAAAGTGTTTTTTTCTTGTACTGGTTTTGGATTGTTTGCTTTATTATCAGCAAGTCTAGGAATATAAGTTGATTTGTTTGTTTTTTCTGTGTTAGTTCTTGGTTGATTATATTTTTTTGAATGATTATCCATATTTCTATCTATAGAAGTAGTAGGAATAGAGGTATTATTTTCTTTTAATGGTGCTGCGTTTCTTTTTTCTTTATTATCAGTAAGCGTAGTATGGGTTTGTTGCACTGTTTTGTTGTCGGTATCTATTGATTGCTTAAGGTATTTATAAGAATTTTCTGACGGATTATCAATTTTTGTATTTTTCCAAGTATACTTATTGATACGCGGTTTTGCTTGGTTGATTGGTCTATTATTGGGAAGCGAATGGCACATTTTTGCACTAAATAAAATATAAGCTGCTACAAAAATCATGTTTAAACTTAATTGTTTTTTCATAATAGATTTAATTTTAAAGGTTATGTTATAGGTCATATCTATAATGAATAGAGGTGCGCTAGCTTATACAACTAATAAAGACTAAGCCATCAGATCCTCGTATCCTTTGTAGTCTTAGTTGTTTGTTTAATCCTAGTTCTTTTATTTCTTTGGAAGAACCTAGGTTTTTCTACGCACTTTCTTTTGATTTTCTATTATTTGAATGATTAAGTTTATGTGGGGGAGTGGTGTATGGAAACCGCTAGATGTGGATACTATAGCGTCGTATAGGAAGGTTTTTACGTTGTTTTTCATTGCTTTAATCTATGTTTGGTGGTTTATTTCCTTAACGTAAAGTACAAGTCTATGAGTCAACATTATTTTTATGCTTATTGGAGCTAAAGCCATCTTACTTAAGAGCAAAGGAGTAAATTTAAGTATTTTTTTGATATGATCCAAATATGTATCTTGATCTATACTTGCTTTTATAGCAAAAAGTGTGTACCTGCTTGATGTGTAGCAGAAGGAGTAGGGTTAGCTATATGATAGGATTAGGTCAAATAAAATTTGACTTGCTCTACCATGGATTGTCCACTATAATTTTAGGGCTTTGTGGGCGGAAACTTTTGTCTTTATTGGATTTGTTTTAGAAGGCTTCAAAATAGTTTCTTAACGATAGGAAAGCAAGGCTTTAAAAAACAGCGGTTTTGGAAGAGGTTATGATAGCTATTTATTGTGATAGAATTTAGCCTTAAGGGATAAGCTAAAACAATTTCGGGGTTACGTTTTTTTAATATTCAATGCGTTTTTTAAGGTATGCGTATATAATCTTCACTACTTTATAACCAAACAATATATCTATATTTTGCTTGTTAATTAAAAAATTATCGGGAATTTAATTTCCGATAATTTTTAGGGAGGCTTTTTTAATATAAAAGAAACTTATTTTTTATTACAGCTTTGAAAAAGAAAAATGGGCCAAAAATTCATAAGTCTATGAACTTTTGGCTTTTTGGAAAAGACTAATTTATTTTTAGTAAGCTTTTTTTCGTTCGTATAATCTTTCTTTTATCTTTTTTATTTCACTGGTGCCCCTTTATCTCCTTGTTTTCCTTGTTTTCCTTTATCTCCTTGTTCTCCTTTATCTCCTTGTTCTCCTTTATCTCCTTGTTTTCCTTGTTTTCCTTTATCTCCTTGTTCTCCTTTATCTCCTTGTTCTCCTTTATCTCCTTGTTCTCCTTGTTCTCCTTTATCTCCTTGTTCTCCTTTATCTCCTTTATCTCCTTGTTCTCCTTTATCTCCTTGTTCTCCTTGTTCTCCTTTATCTCCTTTATCTCCTTGTTCTCCTTTATCTCCTTGTTCTCCTTTATCTCCTTGTTCTCCTTTATCTCCTTGTTCTCCTTTATCTCCTGGTGCGCCCTGTGGTCCTGGTGCGCCCTGTGGTCCTGGTGCGCCCTGTGGTCCTGGTGCGCCCTGTGGTCCTGGTGCGCCCTGTGGTCCTGGTGCGCCCTGTGGTCCTGGTGCGCCCTGTGGTCCTGGTGCGCCCTGTGGTCCTGGTGCGCCCTGTGGTCCTGGTGCGCCCTGTGGTCCTTGCGGCTCTCGTTGTTCGTTTAGTCCTAGTTCTTTTGCTTCTTTTGAAGCGTTTAGGGTTTTAGATGTATCTTGTTTCGATTTTGCACTTCGAGAATCTCTAAGTTTATTTGGAGGGGTCGGTTTATCAAAACAGCTAGATGTGGTTAAAGATAGTATAGAGCCGTATAGGAAAGTTTTTATGTTATTTTTCATAGGTGTTTATATGTTTAAGCGCCTAATTTACTTAGCTGTGAAAGTACAGCTGTATAATTAAAAGCATTACATATACAATATTTTAAAATATTGTATACTTTATTTGCAGTCTTTTTCCAGAAAGCAATACTAAGCATTTTTCTAATAAAATCCAAATATTTACTTTTATTTATGTTAATTTTAATTTTAATGAGACAGGTGGTATATCTCGTTAGTGTAGCTAGAAGGAGTAGTTTTAGCCATATGGTAGAGTAACGTAAATTACAATTGTGTGCCTTTACTTTGTTTTAGGAATATTATAAAAATTTTGTTTGCGAATTAAAAACCTATTCGAAAATAGAATTTCCGAATAGGTTTTAGGGGTGTTTTTATTATAAACGAATAATTGTTGTATTATATTTTTCTAAAAAGTATAAAGAAACTTTATCGCTCTAGTCTAGATTGATGTTGTTATTTGTATCGTCTACTTTCTGTGTATCGTCTACTTTCTGTGTATCGTCTACTTTCTGTGTATCGTCTACTTTCTGTGTATCGTCTACTTTCTGTGTATCGTCTACTTTCTGTGTATCATCTACTTTCTGTGTATCATCTACTTTTTCTGTATTGTCTACTTTTTCTGTATCGTTTTGCTTGGGCTTAGTCTTACTTATTGCTTCTGCTCCTGCTGGTACTGTTTCTGCTGCTCCTTTATCTTCTGCTCCTTTATCTCCTTTATTTCCTGTATTTCCTGTATCTCCTGGTACTGTTGGTGCTGTTGGTGCTGTTTCTGCTCCTGTTGCTCCTGTTGCTCCTGTTGGTGCTGTTGGTACTTCGTTTGCTCCTTTTGCTTCTGCTTCGGTTCCTTTTGGAGTATCTAAATTTTTAGATGTGCCTTTGTTTGATTTTGTATGATCTGAATGAGACCGTTGCGATAGATAGTTATTGTAATTTTTGATAAGGTTGTAGTTGTATTTTTAGTAGTTTTTATGTTAAGGATGCATAAATTTAGTTATTTAGTGATTTTCAAGTTAATCTTTGTATATTTTAGATATACCATCCCCCTAAAAACCCTTTAAAATGATATTTGGAGCTCTATATAAATTATAGGCTATAGATTCCATAACATGTTGCGTATGCGTTTGATCAAGGCCTATATACCTAGTCCCTCCACTACGGAACCACCTCTTAATACTTCCAAATACCCTTTCTACTTTATAGCGCGTCTTAGATACCAATTTATTAAACCGTTTAGCAGCAGGTGATAAAGGATGATTTCTACTACCTTTCTTTTGAATAGCTGATTTTAATTTCTTGTCTTTTAGTAAAGTTTCGTTGGGCAAACCGCTATAGCCTTTATCTCCATAGAGCCTGCTTCCTGCTTTTAGCGATACTTTATCCAATAATATAGGTAAATGGGCACCATCATGACTAGATGCTTTTGTAGTACTGACTGACAGAACTAAACCTTCTTTACTTTCTACAAGGACATGTCGTTTATACCCATAGTAAAGATTATGGCCTTTTTTGGTCCAACTAGCTTCTGGATCTACCCCTTTTTGGTAACTCTGGGATACCGATATAGTACCATCCTCATGTAAATCATAGCTCTTTTTACCTTTGGGACATCTAGGAGTAGGGGTGATAGAGGCGTCAACAACTGCACCATGCTGAACCAATACACCATGGTTAGATAGTTGATCATTTATAATTTTTAACAATCTATCTAAAGCTTTTTTTTCTGTAAGCGCAGTCCTAAATCTGCTTAATACACTATGATCTGGAACAGAATTATCCATCGATATACCACAAAATCTGCTAAAAGTAATACGATCATTTACTTCTTCTTCGACTTGGTAATCGCTCAGTCCATACCACTGCTCAAGCAATAGCATTTTAAACAAAAGAAGCGGGCTATAAGCAGGCTTGCCTGATAAACGTAAACCTTTAGGATAATACATACGCAGTTCTTTTTCTACTAATGACCAGTTAATCAAATTATTGATTTGATCAAAAAACGTATGCTTGCATTTACGCCGACTAGCTGATATATCTGATAAACTTAACTGACCACTTACTTTTATTGACATAATAATATCATAAAATTTTTATTACAAAACCTAAACAATAAATACAAGTTAAGCTTTTAATAAAATTAACAATTACTTTCTTATCCTAAAATCTAAAAACCTATTGCAACGGTCTCAAATTTTTACCTGTTTTTTTGATGCAATCAAAAATAAAGAAGCGATCATTTTTTGGTTACAAGTAGTCTATGGCTTCTTTTTTTAAGCTTCTGCCAATGCTTCTGCGCCACTGGTGATTTCTGCTAGTGCGTTTGTGATCAAGGCTTGTCTGGTTCTATTGTAGCTGATGCGAAGTGTTTTTAAAAGGTCGTCTGCGTTGTCGGTGGCTTGGCTCATCGTAACCATTCTTGCGGCATGCTCACTGGCACTGGATTCAATCAGCATATGCATGATTTTGTGTTTAAGCAGTTCGGGGATAAGCTGTGCGATAAATAGCGCTTGGGAAGGTTCATAGATATATTGGCGTGGCTCGAGGACAGGTTCTTTATACCTGGCTTCTATATTAGGTAAAAACGGTAAAAAGGGTACCATAGTTACTTCTTGTTTGCCAGAATTTTTAAAAGCAGTATAGACCAATATAACTTCACTATAGCTGTTTTGCTCAAAGGCTTTTATACAATAGGCAGTCAGCTCAGCACTGGCTTGATCATGCGGTTTTGCTAAAAGATCAACATAGTCTTCTATAATGGGTATATTGGACTTTTTAAAAAACTGAAGGGCTTTTTTCCCAATGGTCAATACGGCTACAGGGATAGAGGGGGCTTGTTGGCGTTTTGTAATGTGTGCATATGCTGCTCTGAGTACATTTTTGTTAAATGCACCACACAATCCTCTATTGGAGGCAACTACTACCAATAATAGCCCTTTCCCTATCTTTTTTTGGGTCAAAGGGTGGAGTGGATGGGTTTCATCTCTATTTTGTAGTGCAGCATGCAACAGTGTATTGTGGTGGCTGGTATAGACTTTTAAAGGCAATAGTACCTGCTGAATCTTATGCAATTTCGAAGCAGATACCATTTTCATCGCCTTAGTGATTTGTTGGGTAAAGGCGATCAGATCGATGCGGTCTACTACTTCTTTAAGATGTGCCATAGTAATCGGATTGCTTTGCGCTTAATCTATTTAATCTGGAAACGTACTGGCATTGCCCTTGTTTTATTTTAACCACTGTATTTTGTTACAAGAGGCGTTGCTGCTGCTACCAGTACTTCGGATATTTCTGTATCCCACTTTCCTGCTGTAATGGTGGCAAGCATAGCAGGATGTTGGCTGCGCAATAGGGCTAAAAACTCTTTTTCAAATGGTTTGACCTGATCTAATGGAACAGTATCCAAATACCCATTCATAGCTATATATAGAATCGCCACTTGCGCTTCTATCGGCATAGGCGTATGCAAATTTTGCTTAAGCAATTCTTGGTTTTTACGACCTCTGTCAATGGCTTTTTTGGTAGTGGGATCTAAATCGGCGCTAAATTTTGAAAAAGCTTCCAACTCAGCAAATTGTGCTTGGTCCAATTTTAAGGTAGCGGCCACTTTTTTAATGGCTTTGATTTGTGCCGCACCACCAATGCGGGATACAGAAATGCCCACGTTAATGGCGGGCTTGATGCCTGCATTGAATAAATTCATTTCTAAAAATATTTGCCCGTCCGTAATGGAAATTACGTTGGTGGGAATATAAGCCGATACGTCACCCATTTGGGTCTCTATAATGGGCAATGCGGTAAGTGATCCGCCGCCTTTTATTTTTCCTACTAAACCATCAGGAATCCCTTCCATAGAGGCAGCCATTGTATCGTTGGCAATAATCCTTGCCGATCGTTCTAGTAAACGGGCATGTACGTAAAAAATATCACCAGGAAAAGCTTCCCGGCCCGGTGGTCTTCTTAATAGTAGGGATAATTCTCTATAGGCAACAGCTTGTTTGGAAAGGTCATCATAGATAATCAGTGCATCTCTGCCTGTATCTCTAAAAAATTCACCAATGGCTGCGCCTGCAAAGGGGGCAAAAGATTGCATAGGCGCGGAAGCAGAAGAAGGGGCTGCTACGATGGTGGTATAGGCCATGGCACCATGTCGGGTTAAGGTGTCTACTACATTGGCTATGGCCGATGCTTTTTGACCAATGGCTACATAAATACAATAAATAGGCTTCCCTTGCTCAAATAAACTACGTTGATGGATAATGGTGTCTAGGGCAATCGAGGTCTTACCAGATTGCCTGTCTCCAATAATAAGTTCTCTTTGTCCTTTGCCAATTGGAATCATTGCATCAATGGCTTTTAGCCCTGTTTGGAGGGGGGCATCTACGGGCTGACGGTAGATTACACCAGGACCGTTCCGTTCTAGCGCCATTTCAAAAGTTTCCCCAACAATAGGACCCTTGCCATCTATCGGTAGGCCAAGGGTATCTACCACACGACCTAGTAATCCTTCCCCTACTTGAATGGAGGCGACATTTTTGGTCCGGGTGACTACATCCCCCTCTTTGATGGAATGGGCCTCTCCTAAAATAACGGCACCTACCATATGCTCTTCTAAGTTTAAGGCCAATCCTTTGGATCCATTGGAAAAAGCCAGCAACTCTCCTGCTTGTGCATGTAAAAGACCGTAGATACGTACTACGCCATCACCAGATTGAACGACGATACCTGTTTCTGCTAGTTCAGCTTCTGTTTTAAAATTGGCTAGTTGTGTTTTGAGTATTGCAGTAACCGCATCTGTATTGATTTGTGCCATTGGTTCAATGATATAATTTTGTCTGCTCCATAGAGTAGATAAAGATGTAACTAGGCCTCTCTAATCTATATACTATAAATATAATGTGCTATCCCAAACGCTTTTGTAGGGTATGTAGCGCGTGCTGTATGCTTCTGTCTAATTTTAATGTACCCATTTGAAGAATGTAGCCTCCAATAATAGAGGGATCAATGTGTTGTTGCATTATTACTTCTTTACAGGATACCCATTTTTTTACCTCTTCTGCCAATTGTTTGATCAAAGCTTTTGGTAAGGCAGTGGCAGTGGTTAAAAGGGCAGATTGAATGCCCATATGGCTACGGTAGGCTACCCCAAAAGCAGTTGAAATTTCTTTTAATAAACCAATTTGATTTTGATCAATGATTATTTCAATAAACCTCCATACCATAGGGATAAGGGGGTGCGTACAAATTTTTTCAAGTAGTTTTCGTTTCCCAGAACGGTGTATAGTAGGATTATTGAGTAACCCATCTAATAGAGGATAGTCCTTAAACTGATTTTGCAAAAAAGAAAGATCATTATGTATACTGGTGAGTAGATTCTCTTGAATGGCTTGGGCTAAAAGTAGGTTAGCATATCGCGCTGCTATTTTCTTTTTTTTTAACATAGATTAGATCAGGGTTTGTATGCATGAACCACTTCGTTTGCCATGAGCCGTTCTATGAGCGCCCATTGGGATGGATCTTGACTCAATTCTTTTACCAATAATTTTTCAGCAATTTGAACGACTAGTGCGCCAACATTGGCTTTAACCGTTTCAAGTGCACGTTCTTCTTCTCTACTTATGGCTATTTTAGCTTCTGCTAATAAACGTTCTTTTACCACTAAGGCTTCTTGATGTGCTTGGTCAATAATGGTCTGTTGGGCAACCAGCGCTTCAGCAATAATACGTGCCCGTTCTAGACGGGTTTCTTCCATAAGTTTGGCTCGGTCATCTTCTAGTTGCTTGATTAATACTTTTGCCTCAGTGATTTTATATACCGCCTGGGCCACTGCATCTTCTCGTGTTTTTAAAATTTCTAAAATAGGCCTCCAGGCAAATTTAGATAATACCAAAAGGACAACTAAAAAGGTTATGGTTTGCCAAAATATAATACCAAAATCTGGCGTTATTAAAGTCATAAAAGCTATAGTTGTAAAAAAATAGACTAGCCAAGTTGACTAAAACCATACTATTTGGTAGCGATCAAAAGACAAATTAGTACGCCAAATAGGGCAACTCCTTCAATAAGTGCACAAGCAATGATCATCGCAGTTTGAATTTTTCCGCTGGTCTCTGGCTGTCTGGCTATAGCTTCCATCGCAGCGGCTCCAATTTTACCAATCCCAATGCCTGCACCTAAGGCAATAATACCTGCACCAATACCCGCACTAAATAAATCTAATAGAACCAACATAAAAAATTTTGTTTAATTGTTAAATAGGATACGTAAATATATAAAATATTAAGCAATACAACCCTATAAATGGTTGCCTTCATCAACGGCTTGTCCTAGGTAAATGGCCGAAAGCAGTGTAAAAATATAGGCTTGTAAAAATGCAACGAGCAATTTTAGCAAAAACATAAAAGCTCCAAAAGGTACACTGACGACAAAGCCGATGGCTATACTTTTCATACTAAAAATAAGTCCTATAATACTTAATAAAATAATGTGACCGGCTGTAATGTTGGCGAATAACCGGACCATAAGGGAAAAAAACTTTGTTAAAATCCCCAAAATTTCTACTGGAATCATAATAGGCAACAACCAATTTGGGACTCCTTCTGGCTTAAATATATGGCGCCAATAGGATTTGTTGCCGTTGAAAATAGTAATAAGCATGGTAAAAGCAGCTAGTACCAAGGTGACTGAAATGCTTCCTGTTACATTGGCACCACCTGGGAGTAGTCCCAAAAGATTATTAAGCCATATAAAGCAAAAAATGGTTAATAGATAAGGTAAAAATTTTCTACAGTGTTGCGGGCCTATGTTGGGCATGGCTATTTCATTTTTTATAAAAGATATAATCAAATCTATACAAGCCAACCATCCTTTGGGTGGAGCAAGTGGGGCCCGTCGATAGCCTCTTGCCATCCATAGCAATCCGCTTATTAGGAGTAGCATACTTAAAAACATAGCAGCTATGTTTTTTGTAATGGAGAGATCTAAGATAGATCGGCTTGGATCCAGACAATGAATTTTTTGATTCGAAAGAAAGTAGCCACGAAATGGCGTAGGCTGGTGGTTTGCATCATAAAAATGGGCAGAGGAGAAACACTCTATACCTTTATCTGCAGAGTATAGTATAATCGGTAGAGATAGTTCAATATGTTTTCCAGCAATGGTGGCAAAGTGCCAACTATGGCCATCTGCTACATGTTCCATAACTGGATTTTCAGCTTGTGGCGGTGTGGCATGGCCACTAAAAGATGGCCAACATAAGATAAAAACCAATAGGTATTTTACCCAAGCAACTTTTTTTGATGTCATTTGCTCTTTTAGCATGGCATGCAATAGGCTAAATAATCTATACGGTAACATAAGCGGTTGGGGCTAAATATTGATCCATCCTAAGATACGCAGTTGCAAGCGATTTTTCAAAAAATATTACGTGATCATCTATTTCACTTTAGCACACTACTGCAAATATAGGCCAGTTGCAATTAATCAAAAAAAGACCAGTGGATGCCAATGTCTGCTGCCTTTTTAAGACCAGGATAAAATGGTGTGGCAAAATAGGCAGATGGCTTATCCATAAAATCGTTGATAAAGCTGTATTTCAAAGAAAGCTTTAAGTTATTAATACGGATATTGTAAAATAGGTCTATAATGGGCCGCCCTTGTGTAGGAAATTGGTTTTGGCGGTAAAATTGTTGTGCAATTACATCGTAGCCATCTCCATAGCAAAGCTCTTTAAAATGTACGTTGACACCTGTTTCTATATCCATTTTTTTATCATAGGGCTGGTTTGCATAATAATAACGACCTGTGTACATATAGGGAGGTATATAGCCTTTAAAAGGCTTTTTTTTCTTGCTGATGTCCCATTGTATGGTAATGTTGTGGTCAAAATGGAAATATGAAAAAAAACAAAAATTTAAGTTCCCCTCTAAAGAGAAGAGGTAAATAGGGGTAGTGACCTGCATAGGTTCCGATATACAATGGTCGGCTCTACCTGGTAGTATGGCTTTCCGGTAGCAAATATAGTTGTTGAGCTTTTTAAGCGATAAAATGGGATGAATCGTTATATGGGGCCATTTATGCCATATGGCTGCATCTATTGCTTGTGCAGATGGCGCTACAAAATCTTTGTTCCATAGCCTGTGTCTGCTATAACCACACGATACTATATAAGGCACTTTATGTTTAACGGTATGACAGGAAACTTTAAAAAATGTATCTTGGTACGCTATGTTTAAGGTATGATAGCCTTCTTTTTCCAATAGGTAAGCGCCGTCTACATAAAGCGTACGATCGTTGGTAAAGTGCAACCGCGTATTGGCCCCTAAATAGTGTTCTTTTTCTGCTTTTTTGTCCTGTAAAGGACGATCATATGTTGTTCCATCAGGCGCAAAAAAGTTATATGCTAGATCAATCGATTTGATTGTATAATGTATGGCATAAAATAGATTAGGGCGCGCTATATCTCCTTTAATGCCTATTTCATGACCAATCGATTGCATGGCCACACAGTTTTCCTCTTTATTCTCTTTATCTTTTTGTTCAGATATAAACGGCAGTAGTTTGTCGTCTAAATCTTTAATGGTACATAGATTGTTTCTACGGTCATAGTTTAGCTCATGGTATAATTGTAGTGGTTTACTGAATTCATAATGATGGTAGAGATAAAAATTACGTCTAAGATCTTTATGCATTACTTTTTTGTCTATTTTGTTTTGCATATATTCCTCTTGTAACAAAGGCAAAGAAGAGGCACAGCGCTTACTTGGATTTTTTTCATCAAACTTAAATTGGGTTTTGTCTTTCGTTGAACGTACGCCACCGGTTTCTTTGGTCAGATACTGCTTATTCGATCCACTCATAAATAGATGATAGCGCTCATCTGAACTTTTTATATGGGTAAAAATATCAAAATGGGGGAAGCCATTAATGATTTTATCATCTTTGCTGTGGGGCCATTCTTTTTCTGTCATAGCACCGTGCAAGTGGATGCCTATGTGCCAGTTTTTAAGCAGCCGTTGCGTATAACAGCCATCAAAGAGGAAACTACCTAAATTGGCCAGTACAATGTTAAAATAGGCATATGCTTTGGCAGTGTAGTAGTAACGTATGTCTTGAGGTGGTTGAAAGTAAAAATCATAGGCTGAAAGGCCATAGGTTGCACCTATATGTTGGGGTAATCTGTAAAATAAATGTTGAGCCGCTGTCCAGTGGTTACCAAGATCTTGAAAATTGTAGTGATGACGTTCTGCAACTGTAAAATGGTCCATCTTCGTCACCGATCGGTCGATGCGATGATACTTCCTGTAATTTTGTTTTATGGCACGTGGTGTTATGAAAAAAGTAGTACTTGCTTCTACCTTTTCTTCTTGCGTTTTTTCAAAGACCTCTTCGGCTTTTTCGTTTCCATAGGCACTAAATGATAGCATCAGAACCAAAAGAAATAGATTATACCGCCACCCAATCGAAAGATTTACCATATTGCTATTTTTAATACTCACGTTACAAATATAATGACTTGTATGGAGCTACCATGGTAAAATAAACCAGAAAATTACAGGTGATGCCCATCCATTTAAAGAAGATAGTCGATCTATCTGTACCATTAAATGATCCTATTCTATTAACATAAATTTGGGATTATATATATTTTATACCGATAATCCGTTTATAAAAATATAATAAAATAACGTTAATTCTGGATTAGATAGTAAAAAGAGGGTTTTAAAAAGCTCCTTTGTCTTTTAAATTTGGAGATGCAAAAAACCAAATTACCAAAGGAGCCAATTATGAATGTATCAAAACTAGTAGAAATATATTATACTGTTGATCAATTTTAAAAAAAATTGTTCCATATATGGAAAGACAGTTATTAACTACATCTGAGAGAAAACCAACTAGAATATCTTCACTAACTAAATCGGATCTATATCCAATACTATTTTGATTTTGCTATAGGGTGGTTTACTTAGTATATATTTGCAACTGTTTCTTAAATGCTCTTTTGTATCGTGTAATGTACTTAAATTTTTACTACCTATTTTTAAAAATAGATCTAATAAAAAATCACCCCTGATTTTTCCCACTAATGGTTGTTGAGGGCCTAGTACCATACCTTCAAATTTTTTTTCTAATATTTCTTTTAATTTGATGGCTCCTGATTGTAAGGTAGATCCATCTATACTACTTAAATGTATTTTAATGAGTCTAACGTAAGGAGGATATAGAAACCGCTTTCTTTCTGCTAATTCAGCATCATACATTCCTTCATAATCACTATTAGATAAATATTCAAATAAAGGATGATGGCGTTGTCTGGTTTGAATAAATACACTGCCTTGTTGGTGGCGTCTACCTGCTCTTCCTGCCAACTGGGTAATCAATTGAAAACATTTTTCATTGGATCTAAAGTCAGGAAAGTAAAGTAATCCATCTATATCGGGTATACCTATAAGACGCATATTGGCAAAATCCAATCCCTTGGCCATCATCTGTGTACCCACTAAAATATCTATTGATTCATCGTTTATCTCTTTCAATAAAGATGGGAAACTATTTTTTCCTTTTATGCTATCTAAATCCATCCGACCAATCTTTTGTTTGGGGAATATAAGTTGCAAGCTCTCTTCTAGTTTTTCTGTACCAAAGCCCATATTGTGTAGTTGTTTCGATCCACAATGGTCGCACGTCGAACAAGGAGACCTAGTATAGTCACAATAATGGCAGCGGAGATGATTCGATGCTTGGTGGTAGGTAAGGCTTACCGAGCAAGTAAGACAACGTGGAATCCATCCACAACCTGCACATAAAAAGTATGGTGCATACCCTCTTCTGTTTTGAAAAATCATTGCTTGACCACCTTCCATATGGTTCTTTTCAAGCTTAGATAGTAGCGTCAGAGAAAAATTTTCTCGCATAGCTTTGCGCTTTTTTTCTATGTTCAGATCAATAAAAAACAACTTAGGCTGCCCTGCTGTACCAAATCTGTGGCTTAATCTTACCAAGCCATATTTACCAGTTTTGCCATTGTAGTAGCTTTCTATAGAAGGTGTGGCTGAACCCAGTAAAACTTTTGCTTGATGTTGTTGCGCCAATAGAATGCTACTCTCTCGTGCATGGTAGGTAGGCATCTTATCGATCTGTTTGTAGGCTTGATCGTGTTCTTCATCTATAATAATCAGTTGTAGCGCTTTAAAAGGTAGCAAAAGGGCAGACCGTGTGCCTATAACCAATAATGGAGCAGGGTTTAGCAAACGTGCCCATGTCTTTAGACGTTCTTTATTCGATTGTTTCGAGTGGTGTACCATCAACCATTCTCCCAAAAAAGGTCTGATACGCTCTACTATATGCATTACTAAACCTATTTCTGGTACTAAAAACAATACTTGTTTTTGTTGGCAGAGTGCAGATGCAATTAGATGCATGTACAACTCTGTTTTACCGCTTCCTATAGCACCATATAATAGTACCGCTGTTTTTTGAGCAAATTGCTTTTCAATTTCTATAAGCGCTTTTTTTTGATAGATTGTTAAAGTAGATAATGGTGTACAGGGTGCCGTAAAATTTGATGGAGCTAACTGATCTGTCTTTATTAAAATCCCTTTTTTGTATAATGCATGAAAAGCTGATTTAGAATAGCCTAACAGTACTTCTTTGGCAATATATATAGGAAAGTTTTCTTTATTCGGTAAAAAATGGGATAAAAGCGCTTGTTGTTTGGGTGACCGTGGTGCTAGCTTGGTTATGGTAAATGGATCTAGGTGGATAGTGGGAGAAAGGGTAACGTAGTGGTTGTCATGCTCTGACGGATCAATCATAATCTTGATGGTTGCTTCTACCAATCTTTTAGAAAGTAGTGCTATAAGTGGTTTATTCGTATCTTTTTCCCCTATTAATGACACAATAGATTCATAAGATAAAGATTGGTGTTGTAGCGCAGTGATAATAATTTGTTCCATTGCAGATGGTGTATAGCTGCCCATAGCCTCCTTGTATTGAAAACTTATGTTCTTCAGGTTAAGTACTTTAGGCCATGCCATCGATAGCGTTTCACCAAGATTAGATAGGTAATAATCGGCCATCCATTCTAAGAATGCCAGTTGCTGAGCAGTGCATAAAGGGGTTGCGATGGCTAATAGATCCTTTGTAGGATAGGAAGGAGGGGTATTATGGCAGCGGATTACAATCCCAGGCAAGAGTTTGCTGCTGCGCAATGGCACAAGTACACTACTACCTATCTCTAATCTATCTTGGTACTTAGAAGGAATAGCGTAGGTTAAAGGTTTAATAGGCAAGGGGAGTATAATATCTACGAATTTTTTCAAGTGCCATACATTTTAAAAGCATCTGTAGAAGTAAAGATTTAATCTTACAGACAGTAAAAAAATTATAGTTTATAGTTGTCGTTTAAGTTTAGATTGTCAGATGTTCCTTTAATATATGCGATTTGATTATTTTTTTCAAATACTAATTTTTACTATCGTCCCAAGTTTGTATAGCTGTTTTACCATAACAATATTCCCCAGAATGGGGCCGTCATTAGAATGAAATTATTGTAAATGAAGATAATTAAATTTAAAATTTCTAAAGCCAATTACATGAAAAGCAATTGGTATGGTCATTATTTCGCTCAAAGTCAGTGAACATGTTCTAGTAGGTTTTCTCTGAGATGTAGTTAATAACTGGCTTTCCATATATGGAACAAATTTTTTTAAAAATTCATCAACAGTATAATATATTTCTACTAGTTTTGATACATTCATAATTGGCTCCTTTGCTAATTTGGTTTTTTGCATCTCCAAATTTAAAAGACAAAGGAGCTTTTTTAACCTTTTTCTATTACTGTCTAATCCAGAATTGACGTTAAGAGGAAAGAAAAAATAGTTAGTTGTAGACTGTTTCAGTCTTATAGAAATATCCTACGAAACAACATTTCTAAAAACCTGTCTGGTTTTTTCAGTCTATTATACTTTTAGTCTATTATACCCATTTTAATTTGGGTTAACTTCCGCTTGGTATCCAAAGAAAAATCACCTTGTATCATCCATTTATAATAAGAAGGTTCCAGTTTTAGCACCTCTGATACACTTTTTCCTTTGTGTTTGCCAAAGTTAAAGATGGGTATATGTTGCTCATTGTAGACCATTCTACCTGCAAAATCCACCATGTTCGTATTGGTTAAATTATGTAGGGTAGCCACATCGTTTTTTACGATACCCAATGAATGACCCAACGCATCTACTACTGGCTGATTTTCATATCTTTTTATTTGCTCCATCAATACCTCTAACGTAGCTTCTATGTCTACCATAGCGTTATGAGCGCCTTCTAGTTCCTTTTGACAATAAAATAGATAAGCTGCCTTTAAAGTTCTTTTTTCCATTAAGTGAAAAAGCTTTTGAACATCTACAATTTTACGGTTTTCTACTTTAAATGCTAATTCTGCCCGTAAAAAACTTTCTACTAATATAGGTATATCAAAACGCAGCAGATTAAAACCAGCTAGATCAGCGCCTCTTAAAAAGAGCATTAATTCTTTTCCTATTTGTTTAAACGTTGGTTTATCTTTTAGGTCTTCCGCATAAATCCCATGGATTAAACTAGATTCAATAGGAATAGCTTGTTCTGGATTGATTCTTTTATAAAAGGTCAAGCGATTACCATTGGGCATAAGTTTAATCATTGCAATTTCTATGATGCGATCGTGTACCACATTGGTACCTGTAGTTTCTAAATCTAAAAAAACAAGTGGATTGGTTAGTTGTAAAGGCATAGTAGTTTTTTTCGTGACGCTTGTCTTTGCAAGGATATTATTTTTTTACATAAAAAATGGTTTGCTCCCCTTTACATTTGTCTATGCTTGCCTATATTGCGCAATAGTTATGAATTATTAAGTGTATAGCAATACTGCTTGTCAAATATAATTAAAATATACATTACACTTTCTATTATGGTATCGTCTATGTTAATTAATACCATTAGCCATCTTATTTTTCGTAAGTTATTGCTTGCTTGGTATAAGTTACATCAGCGTTCTTTGCCTTGGCGTACTACTAAAGATCCATATAAAATCTGGTTATCAGAAATTATTCTGCAACAAACAAGAGTTGTGCAAGGGCTCCCCTATTATGAGCGCTTTATTGCCCAATATCCTTCTGTAGTCGCACTATCCCGTGCTGCAGAGCAGGATGTGCTCCGTTTGTGGCAAGGGTTGGGTTACTATGGTAGAGCGCGCAACCTACACCATTGTGCGCGAACTATTGTTGAAAAATACAATGGCATCTTTCCTACTAGTTACCGATCACTCCTTACATTGAAGGGAGTAGGCCCCTATACAGCCGCAGCGATTGCTGCTGTTGCTTTTAAGGAAGTAGTAGCTGCTGTAGATGGAAATGTCTACCGCGTATTGGCACGTATTTTTGGGTTAACCTATGATATAGGTACCTCGCAAGGTAGAAAACAAATGCATCAGTTTGCTAGCCTATTAGTAGATCCTATACAACCCGACACATATAGTCAAGCGATTATGGATTTTGGTGCACTCCAGTGTACCCCAGTAGCTCCTTTTTGTACTACCTGTATTTTCAACAGCTATTGCATAGCCTTCTATACCGATAAACAAAAAGTATTGCCTGTGAAAACCAATAAACTACATAAACGAGTCCGTTATTTCGACTATTTCATTTTTCAGTATAAGGAAGTTATATATATGAAAAAGCGTATAAAAAAAGATATTTGGCAAGGGATGTATGATTTCTATTTGTTAGAAAATAAACAGCGTTTGGTGGTAGATCAGATGGAAGATCCTTTGTTTAAATTAGCTAAAAACCATCATTTGTCCATTACTAGCTTTGAAAAAGAAGCGTGCCATTTGCTTACCCATCAGAAGTTGTTGGTAAAATTTCACAAGATCGAAGTTACCTCAGCTTTCTTGGAAGCAGCCAACGATCTATTTAATCAATTTTCCTTAGTATCATTTAATCGTTCACAGATTCAAACTTTGCCTAAACCTATATTGATTCAAAATTTTTTAAAAAGACTAAATGTTGTTTAGGTAAAAATTTTGAATAGCGCTTTGGTATCCATACCAGTATAGCCTCTATTTACTTAATTGGGTACCATTTTCGTAAGAAAAATTTTATTTTTTGAATAAAAATATTTACCTTGCACCACGCCTTTTTTCTAACCTTAAGTCAAGGTGCCTATAGGTTGCTCATTTAACAATTTTATAAGTAAAAGGTAGATTAAGGTGCTTCGCGTTTAATTTTTAATAATAGTTTTTTTGTTTTCCATGATGGAAGGAGTAGTAAAATGGTTTGATCCAGCCAAAGGTTATGGATTTATAAAGCCAGTAAATGGCGGTAAAGATGTTTTTGTTCATATAAGTGCACTTGTAGCCTCTAGAGTAAGCATGATAGACCAAGGTCAATCAGTAGGTTTTGAAATAACCAGTGATAGAGGAAAGGAAGTAGCTAGTAACATTAAGGTACTTGATGTGTAAGGAACAGAAGAAGAATGATTTAAATTTTAATATTATACTTTAATATACATTGCGTAATACTTTTCAAAAATATAATTTGCCATCAGCTCTTTTGGGAGCGTTGGCCAAGATGCAGTATGATTGTCCTACTGCTATTCAAGACCAAGTGATTCCAATAGCTTTAACCGGCCAAGACATTTTAGGTTCTTCTAAAACAGGTAGTGGAAAAACAGCTGCTTTTTCTATACCTGTAGTTGCACAGCTTATGAATGATCCTAAGGCCAGTGTACTGGTATTGGCCCCTACACGAGAGCTTGCTGAGCAAGTAGCAGGTGTGATGTCCAGTATGGTGCGTGGTTGTAGCCACTTGCGTACGGTATTATTGATAGGAGGTGAGCCCATTGGGAAACAGTTAATGCGTTTGCGTATGGATCCTAATATTATTGTAGGTACACCTGGTCGTGTGGAAGATCATTTATGTAGGGGCTCACTTCACTTGCATCGCACTACCTTTTTGGTATTGGATGAAATCGACCGAATGTTAGATATGGGTTTTTCTATTCAAATAGATAAAATTATTAAGCGTTTGCCCATAGAACGACAAACGTTGATGTTTTCAGCTACCTTGGATAGAAATATTGAGCGATTGGCTGGATCCTATTTAAGACAACCGGAACGGATTAATGTAGAAGTTTCTGATGATGAACCTAAAAACATACAAGAAGAATCTCTTTATGTGCCAGAAGCTGCAAAGTTCCAAGTTTTATTGGAGCAACTTAATCAACGGGAGGGATCTATTATTGTTTTCGTAAGAACTCAAATAAAGGCAGATAGCATCAGTTATCAATTACAGCAAGCAAATTTTAAAGTTTGCGCCATTCATGGTGGATTAAAACAACACCAACGAAAGCGTGTCATAAAGGACTTTAGAAATAAGCATTATACGATTATTGTAGCAACTGATGTGGCTGCAAGGGGATTAGATATTGATCATATCAAGCATGTAATCAATTATGATTTTCCCCAAGCTGCTGAAGATTATACCCATAGAATTGGTAGAACTGGTAGAGCAGGTGCCACAGGCTTTGCTTTGTCTATGATTTCTTCTCCTCAAGAAAGGAGGCTCTGGCGTATTATTCATAATGATCCAGTAGAAAAAGAGGCAAAAAGGCCATTTAGACAAAGCACAAATTTTAATCGGTTTAGGTCTCGTTCTTTTGGACGTAGTGTTTCAGGTTAAGTATTTTATTTGTTTCACTTAAGGGTTAGCTTTTCATCCATTGTTAAAAGCTAACCCTTTTTTTATAAAGAAGGTCCTGTCCTGTCTGTCTAAAAAAGGTTTAAATTAAGTTTTTAGTTTAAAACTTTAGTAGTTTATTATTACGCCCATATTATTGCCCTATTTTAAAGAATTTTGTTCCTCACAAAGGCAAAAACGGCCGCTATTTGTCGAAAAGCTCAGTGGTATAAGGCAATCCCAAATGCTTATAGGCAGCTTCTGTTGCAACCCTTCCACGTGGAGTGCGTTTGATATATCCTTCTTGAATAAGAAATGGTTCATATACTTCTTCTATGGTTTCTGCTTCCTCTAGACAAGCCGTTGCAATAGTAGTAAGTCCTACGGGACCACCCTTGAATTTTTGAATAATATTGGTAAGAATCCGTTTGTCCATTTCATCGAGTCCATTCTCATCTACATTCAAAGCTGTTAAACTTAATGCGACAATATCTTTGGTAATATGTCCATCCCCTTTAATCTGCGCAAAATCTCTGGTACGTTTCAGCAGATTATTGGCTATACGTGGGGTGCCTCTACTGCGCCTGGCAATTTCATAAGCAGCTGCTTGATCAATAGGACTACCCCATATACTACTGGCCCGCTGAACAATTTTAGTCAGCAAGGTGGTATGGTAGTAATCCAATCGCGCATTAATACCAAAACGGGCCCGTAGTGGTGCGGTTAGCAAACCTGAGCGGGTGGTCGCCCCAATTAATGTAAAACGATTAAGTGCCAATTGTACACTACGTGCATTAGGACCTGCGTCCAACATAATGTCTATTTTAAAATCCTCCATGGCGGTATATAAGTACTCTTCTACTATGGGATTCAGACGATGAATCTCATCTATAAAAAGTACATTAGAAGGCTCTAAACTGGTCAAAATACCAGCTAAATCTCCTGGTTTATCCAATACAGGTCCAGAAGTAACTTTTATATTGGTATTCAGTTCATAGGCAATAATATAGGCCAGTGTTGTCTTACCTAAACCAGGGGGACCATGTAGCAACACATGGTCTAAAGCTTCTTTTCTTTGTTTGGCAGCTGCTACAAATATTTGAATATTTTGGACTAATTTTTCTTGCCCAAAAAAATCATTAAATTGAAGAGGCCGTAAGGCTTTATCAAGTTGCTCTTCTGGTTTTTTAAGCACGCTACAGGGGCCATTGATAAGATCATGCTCCATTTTTTTAACTTTAACTCAATGAAGAATATACATAAAAAATAGCAAAAATGTGGTTAAAAATCAGATTACTCAAACGATTAATCCTATTTTGTATAGGAATTTATCTGCCTATTAAGTTTTTCATTCTATGGATCAAGTCAACGAATAAACCTTTATGGCATCATTACGCACTTGATCACTGTATATTGCGCATCATCATTTGTTGCATTGCTTGTATCTATTATTTACATCTGCAACAAAACAAAGGCACAAAAAATGGTATAGTACCCTCTATGCATCGCTACAAATTAATGATTCGTACCGTATTATTGCAACTCACAATGACATTTGGGTTACTATTACTAAGCAGTATTCAAGCAACATTATGGCATCCTAATGTACAGCCTATACGATATTTTAGTAGCAACATTGATTTTGTATACCGTGGGCTTGTAGAAATAACTTGCCTGGCTGCTATTTTAGAAGAACTGCTGTTTCGAGGTATTTTAGAAAAACTACTCTACAAAGTCATTTCTACCAGATTATGGATTACGCTAACTAGTGCGCTAGCTTTTAGTCTGATGCACGGTAATATGCGCAATAACCTATTGTATTTTGTGATGGGATGCTTTTTCAGCCATCTATATTACCAAACCAAAGACATTATTTATCCTATTATCGCGCATGGACTACACAATTTATGCGCCACATGTATCATGTATTTCAAATGGGATGAGCGATTAGATTTAGCCATAAATAGTTTAACAATTGTAACACGTATCATACTAGCAATTGGCGCTCTCTTAGGAGTGTATCAATATGTAAGCTATAGACTGATTCAGCCAAAAACAAAAAATACTATTTAAACCATACAAGTATGCAATTGGTTATATTAGGTGGAGGAGAAAGTGGCACAGGTGCAGCACTACTAGCCAAACAAAAAGGCATAGAGGTATTCGTTTCGGATATAGGTATCATTAAAGGTGATTATAAACATTTACTGAAAACTTATGCCATTCCATTTGAAGAAGGCCACCATACAATAGAAAAAATAAAAAGAGCTGACAAGGTCGTCAAAAGCCCTGGTATACCCGATGAAGCTGCAATCATTCAGCAGCTCCATGCATGCCGTATACCCATTATAGATGAAATAACCTTTGCAGCACCCTATGCAAAAGGTAGTATAATAGCTATAACAGGTTCAAATGGAAAAAGTACTACAGCACATCTGATTTACCATTTGCTCCATACAGCAGGATACCATGTAGCTTTGGCTGGGAATATGGGGTATAGTTTTGCAAAATGTCTTACAAAGGGTAGTTATGATTACTATGTATTAGAGCTTTCCAGCTTTCAACTGGAAAGCGTTAAAAATTTTAAACCAAATATTGCCTGCCTATTAAATATTACACCTGACCATTTGAATAGATACAATTATTCTATAGAAACCTATGCAAAAGCTAAATTGAATATATTGCGCAATATGACTCCATTAGACCACTTTATTTACAACAAAGCGGATCCAATCATTGCTGCATATCTTCAACCAGAAAATATTTTGCCCAAACTGCACCCTATTGATCCATGCTCTATTTGGAATAACGATGGATTATGCCAGTGTAATGTGCATGGCACTTCTTTTTCTATTGGCAGGGAACAAATCGCTTTACCAGGTAGACACAATGCATACAATGCTATGGTTGCCATTACAGCAGCAGCATTAGCAGGGGTAGCACCTAGAACCATTTCTGCTGCTTTACCTAAGTTTCATGGGCTATCGCATCGACTAGAATGGTGTGGTGCCCCACAAGGCATAAACTGTTATAATGATTCAAAATCCACTAATGTAGCCTCTACAAGGGCAGCATTGCTTAGTTTTAACCAACCTATTATCTGGATAGCAGGGGGAGTAGATAAAGGAAACGACTATAGCCTACTATTGCCCATTCTACAAGAGCGGGTAAAAGCAATCATCTGCTTGGGAAAAGACAACCGGACCATTATAAAAGCTTTCGGTCTGATAGAATTGCCCATACAAGAAACCGATAACCTAGATAAGGCCATACATATGGCACTATCCATTGCATCGCCTAGAGAAATAATCCTTTTATCCCCAGCATGTGCTAGCTTTGATTTATTTAAAAATTTTGAAGATAGAGGCAACCAATTTAAAAAAAAAATAAACAAACTAACTCAACAGTAAGTGCATCAGGCTATTTAGTCGGTCCTAAAATACCATATAATTAGTCAGTCCTGAAATACCATATAGTTATTTGTTAATCAGCAAATAAATGGTTGAATTTATATATGGTTAATAACCAGTTTTTACGTTGTTTTGTATAAAAAGCTTGCAAAATAAGGATAAAATCTAAGAAAATAAATCATAGCCTTGAGCGTTTGTTTGAGCAACGCTTGTCTAGTTTTCTTAACTCGAAACATCCATTATTCCAGTTATCTAATTCGATTCCTTGGCACTCCTTAGCATCAGATTTAGACCGCGGTTTTAGCTATGGACCTGGTCAGCCTCCTTTGCCTATTCGTTTAATTATAGGTCTCCTTATTATCAGTCATATGTATGGTATTTCTGATGGCACGCCGGTACAGGTGTGAAACAAATGGGGTGAAAGTCCCCAGACTCTAATTTGTCTATTTCGGAAGTCTAGATAGTGTCGTCATAAAAAGTTAGCCCATAAATGGATACATCTAATTTGGACAGCTGCCAAGAAGGATGCTGTGTTCTTTGCATACCTAGTGGAGATTCCTCTCCATTGCTTAATTTTGAGAAACATATTCTCAATAAGATGTCGGAATTTATATAAATTCTTGTCAAAATAACGTTTTGTTTTTCTGTTTTTCTTGGAAGGGATAACAGGAACAATACCTTTTTCTATAGTATATTTAATGATTTTATCGGTATCATAGGCACGGTCTGCCAACAAATGCTTTGGAGTTATCCCCTCAATAAGATATGGAGATTGGCTACAATCAGCTCTGGTACCTTCTGTGATAATAGCTCTGATCGGCATACCAGACGCATCCACGGCCAAATGTAGCTTCGTATTAAGCCCCCTTTTGTTCGACTCATAGATTGGTTGCCTCCTTTTGCACCCGTTCCATGTATATGTACTTTAATATAAGTAGCATCAATCATAAGCCATTTAAAATCAGTATTATTAATCAGTTTTTCTAAGATCCTCTCCCATATACCATTATCTCTCCAGCGAGAAAATCTACGATGAGTGTTTTTCCAATCTCCATAGCTCGATGGAAGATCACGCCAAGGAGATCCTGTACGTAAAATCCAAAATACTGCATTAATAAACAGTCTATTATCTTTGGCAACAGCTCCCCAACCTCCTTGTTGACCTGGAAGTAGAGGTGATAAAATAGACCATACTTTGTCTGAAATATCATGACGGTGAATCCATTTAGACATCTATAAATATAATTGATGTTATGATCTAAAAATATAATATGAACTACAAAACAAATATACAAAATATTTCATGACGACACTATCTAGCCTTATAGGCAGCATTCGTTGATGTAAGTTCCTTATCTTTTTTACTATGATCCTCTATAAGATTTGGGGAAATTTTATGGGTATGATTTATGCCACCACATCCGGCTAATAGTAGCAAATGCAATGCAAAACCTTTTTTTATTTTCATAATTATAATTTATTTATTTAGGTATTCATAATGTATGCTACTTATTTTAAAGGGGCCGTTTAACTACCCGATTTTATAAGCAGCTATATCTACTATAATGATACTAAATAGATCTTTAAAATCAAATTTGCCAAAATTCTATCTATCTATCTATCTATCTATCTATCTATCTATTCCACTTTGGTAAGTAGAACCGCTATGTTTAGATCCTCTATATGGCTTTCGAAGCCTACTAGTTCGGATACAAATTGTAGTTGTATGGCTTGTGTTTCTGTACAAATATAATCTTTATAGGTGATAATAGCCTGATTTATAGAATTTTCATATTGTTTTATATCAATGATAATTTTGTCTTGAATATTGAAGTTCAGGGTTTTACGCAATTGCTGAATACGGTGGACAAATTCACGTGCCATGCCTTCTTCTTGCAGCGCGTTATCCAAGGTAGTATCTAGTACAATGGTTATTTCACCCTCTGTGGCCACACACCATCCAGGTATATCTTCTGTAAGAATACATATATCTCCTAAGGTAAGGGGAATTACCTCATCTTGTAAGTGTAATAGATGGGTGTTACCTTGCTCTAAAGCATAAATTTCAGATGGTGTTAAGGCAATAATAGCCTCGTTAAGCTGTTTCATTTTAGGACCATACCGTTTACCTAAAAGAGAAAAGTTAGGTTTTGCTTTTTTTAGATGCTGGGTATTATCTAAGTAATGGATCTGTTTTACATTAATTTCTTTTTTAATAAGCGCTTCTAAACCAGGCCATCCAGCTGAAACAAAAAGACCTGCAATACTGATGCTAGATAAAGGTTGGCGCACCTTAATGCTATGTTTTTTACGTAAAGCATGTGCCAAAGAGACAATTTTTTGTACTTGTGCCATCTCTATTTCTAGACTTGGATCTAAGGCTTCTGATGCTGCTACTGGAAAATCTGATAAATGGACAGAATCATGCTTTTCTTTTTCGGTAACATGGTTCAATGCTTGATAGAGGTAATCTCCATAAAAAGGCGCTATAGGTGCCATTAGTTTAGCAACCGTTATCAGGCAATGATAAAGAGTCTGATAAGCAGCTTCTTTGTCCTTATCTTGTTGGTTTTTCCAGAATCTTTTTCTATTCAGCCGTACATACCAATTACTCAAATCATCTATTACAAAATCTTGAATCATTCTGGCCACTGGTGTAGGCTCATAGTGTTCATAGGCCTCTGTTACCACTTTAATCAATGTATGTGAGCGAGAAATAATCCACCTGTCACTCTGGGTTAGGTCGCTATTCGTAAGTAGACGTTTATTAAAATAGAACTGATCTAGATTGGCATAAAGTGCAAAAAAATTATATGTGCTGTGTAACGTAATGAAAAATTTACGTACTACCTCTGCTACGCCTGTGGCATCAAATTTTAAATTATCCCATGGATTGGCATTACTAATCATATACCAACGTATGGCATCTGGACCATATTGTGTCAATAGTTCCGTTGGATCAAGAGTATTACCAATGCTTTTAGACATTTTATTACCATATTTATCCAATACTAGTCCATTGACTACTACATTTTTAAAAGCAGGAATTTCAAAAAGTAATGTGGAAATAACATGTAAGGTAAAAAACCATCCTCGGGTTTGATCTATCCCTTCTGCAATAAAATCAGCAGGGAAATTTTTTTCAAATATTTCTTGATTTTCAAATGGATAATGCCATTGTGCACAGGGCATTGCACCAGAATCAAACCAAACATCTATTACAGATGCCTCTCGATACATAGGCAATCCATTGCTGCTTACTAAGACAATATCGTCTACATAAGGACGATGCAAATCAATATCTTCTGGTAGCTGCTGTTGCATGAAACCAGCCAATACAGCTTGCTCTACTTCAAACCTTAGTTCGGCTAAGGAGCTGATACACTTTTCTTCTTTTTGATCAGCTGTACGCCAGATAGGGAGTGGCGTACCCCAGTAACGTTCACGACTTAGGTTCCAATCTACCAAATGCTCTAGCCAACTACCAAATCGTCCTTTTCCTACAGAAGCAGGCTTCCATTGAATGGTATGATTTAACTCAATCAATAATTCTTTATAAGCTGTTGTCTTAATAAACCAGCCATCTAGTGGATAGTAAAGAATTGGTTTATGGGTACGCCAACAATGGGGATAATTGTGCTCATATTTTTCTACTTTAAAAGCTTTGTTTTCTTGCTTTAGTTTCGTAGCAATCAATAGGTCTACAGGAGGTAAATTGGATGTTTCTTCATAAGCCGATTTTACATAACGTCCGGCAAAATCAGTAATTTCTGGTACAAAACGACCTTGTCTATCTACAATTGGAACAGATGCACCTGATGCATTGGTCACCATAATAGGGGCAATATTTTCTTTTTGAGCGACTCGGTAATCATCTGCACCAAAGGTAGGCGCAATATGCACAATACCAGTACCTTCTGTGGTGTTGACAAAATCAGCTGCGATTACCTTAAAAGCATCTCCTTTCGGCTGTACATAAGGTAAAAGTTGTTCATAACGCATGCCTACTAAATCCGATCCTATATAGCTGTCGACAATCTCCCAAGGTAAAGTAGTGTGATCCGATGTAGGATCAGTCTGGTAGCCATCAAAACTAGTAGGTACACCTGTAAAAAAACGTTGAACAGCATCTTTGGCCAAAATAACGTAAATAGGCAGGTGGGTATAGGGGTTAATGGTGGCTATTTTCACATAGTGAATCGTAGTCCCTACCGCTAGCGCACTATTTGCAGGAAGGGTCCATGGTGTAGTCGTCCATGCCAAAAAATATTCATTGTCTTGTCGTTTAAACTGTGCTACAATCGAAATGTCTTTGACCAACTTATAGCAGCCTGGCTGGTTTAATTCGTGGGAACTTAGTCCTGTGCCAATAGGAGGGGAGTAGGGTTGTATAGAATAGCCTTTATAGATCAGTTTTTTATTGTAAAGTGCTTTCAGTACGTACCAAACCGACTCAATATAATCGCGTTCATAGGTGATGTAAGGATTTAGGTTGTCTTTCCAGTAACCTAGTTGCTTATTCAATAATTCCCATTCGCTTTTGTAAGACATAACCGTTGCGCGACATGTCTGATTGTAATCGGCTATGCTAATTTTTTTACCAATATCTGACTTGGTAATACCTAATTTTTTTTCTACTTGGAGCTCTACCGGCAAACCATGCGTATCCCAACCACTTTTGCGACGTACATAATAACCCTGCATGGTTTTATACCTAGTAAAAAGATCTTTAACGGTCATGGCCAAAATATGGTGTACACCTGGTGCACCATTGGCTGAAGGAGGCCCTTCAAAAAAAACAAAAGGCTCATTGCTTTCACGTTGCTGCATAGAGCATGCAAATGTTTTTTGTTCCTCCCAAAAGAGATCTATTGTTTTTGCAATGTCTAGCAAATTAAGTTGCATTTGCGTTTTGTATTTTTTCATCTACGTGTAGGTAATTAAATCTTTAATGCAACACACTATGTGCTACAATTTAATGAAAAAGTTAGGTCCTATTATTACAAAATAGTGGTACAAACTAGCTTAGGTGGCATAGCTGGTATACAATCTATATCTGTCACAACATAGCGCCATATTTTATCTAACCCTTTTGAAATCCCTATTCTGGGTGTTGAGTGATAAACTAATTGACAACCTATATCTTTAATATATAATGTTTTTGATACGGTTACATCGATCGCATTATGCATTAAATTAATGCCTAAATACTGACAAAGTTTGCCTGGACCATTTAGGTAAGTATAGGGTGGATTGATTAGTTTTATACCTCTAATAAGTGTAGCAGCTGGAAAATTTAAAGCTTCCGTAACAATATTTAAACAGTAATATTTGCCATATATAAAATATACATAGCTAAATCCAGCTAGTCCAAACATGACTTTGGTTCTTTTGGTCATACCTTTAGCTGCATGACAAGCAGGATCATCTGTACCAATATAACTCTCCGTTTCAGTAATAATTCCCTTAAATTTATGAAAACATAATAGTTTACCAATTAAATTGGTACTGACCGTATTGGTATCTTGTATAAAAAAAGATCTATTGAGGACCATTTGGGATTATTGGATCTTGTTGTAATCACATTTATTATGCTTTACTTACGATCGAAATATTTTATATTACTTAGACGGTAAAGGTCTAAAGATGTACAGGCTTTTTATATTGGAATAAACTACTTTTACATATAAAATTGCAGCTAAACATAGGCATACTACACATGTAAAGAAGGTAGTATACGTTGTTTCTTTATAAAATATTAGGCAAACCTTATCTATAGGAAATTCTTTAATGAAAAATAGAGCCATTATCAAATGGTCGACCAATGCAGCAAGTAATAAACTGATAAAATTGCTTACCACAAAGCTATATCTAGCCTTTAACTTTAAGAAAAGTTTGAAACCTATATAACCAGCAACCAATATAGCAAACAAAGAAGTTCCTATAAGTCCACCAATAGGTTTCCCAGCGATGCAATATTGCTTATGGTATAATAACCCAAATGAAGTAGTGGTTGATAATAGAATGCTTGTAGTTGCTTTTCGATGGCCATGGCCATTTGCTATGCTATTTAAAATAAATGTTAAAAAAGTAAATAATAACGCACAGTATACTACTTTAGAAGTAAAATTCATGCAGAATACAGATGCAAATAATATACCCACTTGACTGTAATAGTTTTTTAGTATTTTTTTCATATTGCTTAATGTTGAATTATACGCTTACATAAAATATCCTAAATATAGCCATTTATATGGGTTAATACCCTCTAATTTCGTAACCCATTTTAATATATGCATCTGGCAATACTATAGATGCTATCTAACTGTTTAGCTTAAAAATTAAAAATCTATTGCTGCAATCGTCTGGTCATATTAACGTATCTACTTTAGTTTAGCCTATAAATAGTATTTTAAAAGCAATACCTATCAAACTAATGCCACTTAACCACCTGATCCATGGAAAAAAACTATATAGCTTCTTTGTCAACATGGGATGAGAAAAAAGAAAAACCATACATGTATACCAAATAAAAGATGTACAAATCAATATTAGTACATAGCAAAGTCGGATTAAAAAAGTAGTTTCTGGATGGAGGGTAGAAGAAACAATAGTCATAAAACCAAATAATGCCTGAGGATTGAACATGTCTGTTAAAAATCCTATGCGAAAGATTGGTATATACTGCATAGAAGATTTGCTTAAAGCTTTGTCGAATACAATAGCATCTAATTTTTTTTGCACTGTCTTCATAGTTATAGAATGCCACAAGTATCCAATTCCTAAGTAAAATAGGTACATACAACCCATATATTTGACCAATTGGAAGCACCAAAATAGTTTAGTAGTAATAAAACCAATGGCACAAATGGCACATCCTTTAGATATAAAGGCACTAGAGACAATCCCTATAATAGTCATCATACCTGCTTTTCTAGAAATGGTGCTACTATGACATGTTATAATGGCAAAATTAGCACCTGGCGTTAGAAGATTAAACAGGTTTGCCGTATAAAATATGATAAAATCATCTATATAAAAGTTTTCCATAACCAATAATGTTTAGCAACCTGAATGTAGTATTAAAGGTTAAAAATTATCTTGAAAAGACATTTAATCTAACCTTGGTGTCCTAAAAATAATTTTTTATAAAGTCCTTCTTGTGCCAATAGTTTTGAATGGGTGCCCTGTTCTACTATTTTTCCTTGCTCTAATACAATAATTTTGTCAGCATGACAGATGGTACTTAACCTATGGGACACCACGATAGAGGTTTTATCTTTAATAAATAATTCAAGACTTTCTTGTAGCCTTCGTTCAGAAGCAGTGTCTAAAGCTGAAGATGCTTCATCGAAAACTAAGATGGGTGGATGGCCTAATATCGCTCTTGCAATACAAATACATTGTTTTTGACCACCAGAGAGTTTATTTCCATTTTCTCCAATAATGGTATCATATGCTTGAGGCAAACGCATAATAAAATGATCCGCACAAGCTATTCGAGCCGCTTCTATCACCTCTTTCTTGCTAAATTCTGCTCTGTTGAGGGTAATATTGTTAAAAATTGTATCGTGAAATAAAATAGATTCTTGTGAAACAATGCCCATTAAACGATGTAATGATGGCTGATTAATATGGGAAATAGGTAGATGGTCTATTTCAATGGTTCCATCACTTGGTTGATAAAGGCCTGATAGAAGCGATAAAAGAGTAGATTTTCCCGATCCAGAAGCACCAACCAATGCAACTGTTTCACCTTTTTGAATCGTAAAATTAACCCGATGTAAAACCTTTTTTGCATCCTTATAAGCAAAAGAAACATTGTTAAAAATGATTGTACTTTTGAATGTGGTAGTGGTATAGGTTTTTAATTTTTTTTTCGACTCAGATTTTTCATCTAGTAAATCAAAAATACGTCTTCCAGCAGCCATGCCTCTTTGAATATGGCCCATACATCTTCCAATCATTTTAATCGGTATAAGTGTCTGGGAGCAAATAATAATGTAGGCAATAAAAGAACTGGTTGTAAGCATGATGCTACGATCTAAAAGAAGCAAATAGCCACCGTAAGCAAGTATAATGGAAACTGCTCCTACACTCAATGATGCAGATATAGGCGCAATCATATAGCTTTTTTTAGCTACCGCCATATGGGTACGGACATACCACTTTGCTTCTTTTTTAAACTGATCAATAGCATATTTCTGGGCCCCAAAATTTTTTATAACCTGTATAGCGCTTATCGTTTCTTCAGTTACATTCATTAAGTTACCCAGTGACTTTTGGGTTTGATCGGTCCATTTACGCAAAGATTGTATAATTTCAGCTATGCTCCATCCAGCAATCGGTAAAAATAGTAGGGTAAATAGGCTAAGTTTTGGCGACATGTAAAATAGAACAGCTATGTAACAAAAGAGTTGGGTCGGTTCTTTTAAGAATACCCGTAAAGTATCCGCTACTGTATGTTCTATTTCTTGAATATCAACAGTAATACGTGCTATTAGATCCCCTTTCTTTTGATGGGTAAAGTATTGAGTAGGAAGGGATAAGATGTGTTTAAAGAGTGAAAGACGCAAATTATGCACTAGATTTATGCGTACTTTAGCCATGGAAATATCTGCTACATACCTAAAAAAGCCACTAATTGCGTTAGACAACATAAATAAAAATGCCAACCAAAAGAGTGCACCTATTTTACCTTGATGTATAATGATGCTTATAAAGCAGTAATTAAATAATTTGGTTAAATAATGTGTATCAAGGTGCGGTTTTGGAAAGGATGGCTGGTCTAACAGTAGATGGTTTAACGCTTCTTGATTAAATAATATTTTAAGCAAAGGAATCACTAAGCCATAGGTGGCCAATCCAAAAAAAATGGATAAAAGGATCGCAAAGAAGTAATACAAAGAGCGTCTTCCCAAAGGCCCTGCGTAATCTAAAATCCTAGAATAAGTGCGCATTGAAAATAAATATTACGCTTATTGATCTAACCATAAAAATTAGATTGGATGATACCATCTCAACTATCAATCCTCCACAAAAAGATCACTAGCTATTTGATCAGCTACTAATTTACCACTATTTGTTAAATAAAGTGTATGACCGCTTATGCAACCCAATCCCCATAGTATAATTTTTTCTAAATAATCTTTTTGTATGTACATCAGGTCAATAGCATATTTTTTATAAATCCAATCAAAATCACATCCCCAGCAGGTTCTAATACTGGTCATAATGTATTCATTGATGTGATTGGCAATGGTTAATATTTCTTCGGTATAGGGAATTTTACCATCTTGAATCGCCTTAACATAAAGTGGATTATGATCAATATTCCATTGTCTTTGTGACCCATTGTAGCCATGTGCACCGGGTCCTATACCTATATATGGACCTGATTTCCAGTAGTTGGTATTGTGTCTGGAATATTTTTCTGGCTTGCAAAAATTAGAAATTTCATAGTGCACGTACCCTTGTTTAGAGAAAGTTTCTATTGCTGATTCAAATTGTTCTGCCATTAGTGTTTCATCTGCTTCAACCATGATGCCTTTTTGATGCCAATAACCCAATACGGTTTTGGGTTTAATGGTTAAACAATAGGCAGCAATATGATCTGGTTCCAAAAGTAGAACTTGCGTTAAGTCGGCAGACCAATCCTGTGTAGTAGTAGCAGGAAGCCCATACATAAGGTCTATATTTAAATTATTAAAACCAGCAGCACGTGCCCACGCTATACTTCTTTGGGCCATTGCACCCGTATGGGTTCTATTCATATAACGCAATACAGTATCATTAAAAGACTGTATCCCTATACTCAGTCTATTGATACCCATATGGTACCATCCTTGCAATTTTTCTAAGGTGATGTCATCAGGATTTGCCTCTAACGTAACCTCTGCTGATGGCGCTATAGGGAAATAGCGTATCACTTGATTCAATAGTTGGTTTATTTCTGAAAGAGATAATAAAGAAGGCGTACCTCCTCCAAAATAAATACTGGTAATGGGCATACGTTGTAAATCATTTTGACGTAGCACAATTTCTTTAAGCATACTTTTGACTACCAATGATTTAAGCTTTAAATTTGTGCTAAAATGGAAGGCACAATAGTGGCATGCTTGTTTACAAAATGGAATGTGCAAATAGATGGCTGCATGACTGTTTTCTTGTATGGAGATCAATGGTATAAGTTGGTTGCGATACATATAAGCCTTGGGGTGGTATTGATAATAGCTTGGTTAGCTCCATATGATCCATATCATGCATTGTTTGCCTACTACTTGTACGCCCGTATGATCCAATAGTGCGTCACTAAATACTATGTGTGTAGCAGCTGTGACGGCTTTTAGCTCTTTTTTTAAATCTTCTTCCAAAGCCATACCCTGAATGGTTAGTAGCTCAATTGGAGCTTTTATAGAAAGTTTACCATCTGCTTTGGCTTTGCGTACCAATTTAATAATTTCTCTAAGGTGCGCTACTTGATCCAGTTGTATTTGACTTACAGAAAGCGCTAATGGCCATTTGGGCCAATTACCCCTTTGGTGTATAGAGCCTTTGTGTGGATAAAGTCCATGGGAAAGTTCCTCTGTAATGTGGGGCAAAATAGGTGCAAAAAGTTGTAATAGACCATAAAACGCATGGTAAAGCGTTATAATGGCACTAGTCTGACCTTGATGATCCTCCTCCATAGCATTGTAGACCCTAGTTTTACTAATTTCGATATAGTCATCACAAAAAACAGACCAAAAGAATTTTTCTACACACTCTAAAGCCTCTGCATACCCGTAGGCCAGCCAATGTAGAGAGACCTTTTCAGTTAAGGCAGCTAGTGACTGCAAAAGCCATTTATCTAAAGTATGGGTAATCTTTAATAGATTAAATGGCAGAGGCTGATGTAATAAGTCTACTTTATCAAAATGGCTCAAGAGAAATTTACCAGCATTCCACAATTTAGTAACCAGTCGTTTCCCATTTTTCATCACATCTTCAGAATAGCAAGTATCTACTCCCAAACGGGCATTGGCGGCCCAATAGCGGATTACATCAGCCCCATATGTTGCCAACAATTTTTCAGGAAGGAGTACGTTTCCTTTAGATTTAGACATTTTTTGTTTATCTGGAGACAGGCACCATCCATTAATCATAATATTTTTCCAAGGAAGACTGTCTTCATGCAAATGAGACTTTAGTAAAGTATAAAAAGCCCAAGTACGTATAATTTCATGGGCCTGGGGCCGTAAATCCATTGGAAACAACTGCTGGTGCCTCTTATAGTCTACACTGAAGTCTTTATGAATCGCATGGGAAGAAAGTTGTGGCGAAATACTACTGGTGGCCCAAGTATCCATTACATCATAGTCTGGTTCTACCTCTTCTCTTGTATAGCCTGTGGGTAGATTCTGAAGTGGGTCTACAGGTAATTCGTCTAATTTGGGTAGCAATATTTTCCCTTCTTCACCAGGTCTTTTAGAATACCATACAGGAAAAGGAACACCAAAATAGCGTTGACGGCTAATGCACCAATCCCAAGCAATACCATTGATCCATTCTTCCAGTCTATGCTGCATCGCAGTAGGATGCCATTTTAGTTGATTGGTTTTAGCCAAAAGGGCTGCTTTGTGCTCAATGGTTCGTACAAACCATTGGGGGGTAGTAAGGATTTCTAAAGGGGCACCAGAGCGTTCTGCGCATTTTACAGACTGATGTATGGCCGTTTGTTTGACCAAAAGTGCCTGATCTTTTAAGATTTGAATAATTTTTTCACGTGCTGTTGTTACCTTTAGCCCTTCTAATGGACCAGAATGGGTTATCTTACCTTGTTTATTCAAAATAATAGCAGTAGGCAGTTGATGTTTTTTCCACCATACTACATCTGTTTGGTCTCCAAAGGTGCAGCACATTACCAAGCCTGTTCCCTTATTGGGTTGTACCAGTTCATCTGATAAAATAGGGACCCTGATATTAAATATAGGCGTAATTGCGTGGGTATGCGCCAAATGTTGGTAACGCAAGTCATCTGGATGATAGAATAAAGCGACGCAAGCTGGCAACAATTCTGGTCGAGTAGTAGCAATAGGAAGAGGTGTTTGCGTTGTTTCATGGACAAATAGGATGTCATTCATATGGGACATGCGCGTTTTATCTTCCATATCGGCTTGTGCCAAAGCAGTACCATCTACTGGATCCCACCACATAGGCTGTGCCTTACGGTATAGTGCACCTTTTTCAAAAAGTGCTAAAAAAGAAAGCTGTGCAAGCTTACGCGAAAGTGGACTAATGGTTTGATATTCTAAGCTCCAGTCAACAGAAAGAGCTATAGATTTAAAAATATGTCTAAACTTTTCTTCTTCCGCAACTACTACCTCCTCACATAATTTTATAAAATCAGTTCTATCCATATGGGCTGCACGGACCCCTTTTTGTTTTTCTACCAATCGTTCCGTAGGTAAACCGTTGTCATCAAATCCCATAGGATAAAAAATATTTTTACCCAACATACGTTGAAATCGGACTATAAAATCTGCTTGTGTATAGCTACAGATATGGCCTATGTGCAGCTGTCCAGAAATGGTAGGAGGGGGGGTGTCTACAACAAAAGTATCTGCACGAGGTAATGTGGGGTCCCAGCTATATAAAGCTTCTGTTTCCCAAAAGTGGTGCCAATGTTTTTCTCGTTCTAAAAAATTGTAATCCTTAGGTAAGGAAGGTATCGCCATTGGTTTTGGATTGGAAAAAGGTTTAAGCATTAAAAATATGACAAATATAATTCGCTTCTATGCATTATCCTATCATTTAACTGCCTAAAGCATTTTGTTCATAAGCAGAGGTAATTTTGTTATTGGTCTATGTTATTGCTCTATATGAAATGGAAATACCGTATATTGCAACTAATTTTGATATATTCACAATCAGCTTATTTGGTAATTTGTTTATTCTTTTCATTTTCAAATTTAAAACATAAAAATTTTTAACCTTTTTTAATTGCTAATCCCGATCCAATATTGAGGTTATTTGATTAAACAAACTCGATAGAATCTTTATAGCTGGTTTGTATTGCTACTATAAGTAGGATTAACAACCCCTTTACTATTTGCTTAAAGCAAAGTAAATGTAAAATGTATTACGGATAATTGTTTTCCAAAAATTTCCTTTTGGTCATGTCTATTGTATACGCTTTATGTTATCTACTTTCTTTTTTACCGCTTTCTCTATTATATTGTGTATCAGATTTATGCTATATAATAGTCTACTACCTGATCGGTTATAGAAAAGAAGTAGTCGTACAAAATTTAATGTATGTTTTTGCTACTAAAACGGTTCGTGAACGTAAACAAATAGAAAAATTCTTTTACCGATGTCTATGTGAGCTACTATTAGAACAAATAAAAGCTTGCACGATAACGTCTCAACAACTTTTGCAACACATTACCCTTGAAGATATAGAAGCTATAGAAAAATTTTATAAAAGGAATCAATCGATTATATTGGTTTCGGGTCATTTTGGCAATTGGGAATGGGCTGCAAACGCCCTTGCGTTACAGACATCTTATACCATATGTGCAGGCTATCAACCCTTACACCATAAAGGCATAGATCGTATGGCACTGCGTATAAGAAGCCGTTTTCAACGAAAAGCCATTCCGATGGTTAGCCTATTCAGACATATGACTACCTACAAAGGGTCTCCTCAGGCTACTACACTCTTAATAGACCAAGCTCCATTGCATAAGCGAAACGGCTATGGTACTACTTTCTTAGCCCAATCGACCACTGTTACCTTAACCGCCGCCAAACTAGCCCAAAAGTATAACCATCCCATTTTTTACATTCAAACAGAGCGCATCAAACGGGGACAATATCGAGTAAGGCCTATATTATTAGCAGAAACACCTGTCGAACTATCGGTTCAAGAGATTGCAGAACGTTATACTCAAAGACTCGAAGCAGATATTTTGAACAATCCAGCCTGTTGGCTTTGGTCACATAGAAGATGGAAATAAAAACCATTTTTAGTGGTATCCCAAAAGGCTGTAGATACTCCTCTATACGATCCCCGTGCATTACAATACATCGATCTAGAAAAAATAAAAATAAGCCCTACTATATATTTGGATATAAATCAGAATTTGCTTATCATTTTTAATAACACAACGCTTAAGCTTAATCCGATAGATTAAGCAAATTTATAGCACTGATCTACAAATAAAACAAAAAAAATAACCATATGCAATTCATAAAAAACAAAACAATTCATACTGCAAAATGGTTATTAACCAGCAGCGGAATGCTGATACTAAATAGCAATACGTGTACCTCGAAGACCCTCTCGTCATCTCAGCAAAAAATGCTACAACCAGATAGCGCATATACTTCGATTATATCTAACCCAGAGAAAAAACAAGAAACAATTGAGAAACTCGCTGCGCTAGAAGATGCCTTTAAGAGGCTAGCAAGTAATTCTAAAGCAGTACGAAGACTATTATCCGAAGAGATATCCTCTATACCACAGCCATCATTGGATCCCACCTATAACCATCCTATCATCTATGCAGAGCCATTTGAAAACATCAAAAAGCAATCTATATATTCAGATCCTATTGATACAAAGATTGAAGAGCCTATCTATGCAACCATAGGTGAAGAGAATCCTGAAGAGCATGTCTATTCGGAGCTATTTGAAGGTCATACCTATGGAAACTTAGTTAAAGAGCAGACTACCGAATTGTAATCGAAAAAAGAAGCAAACGAGTTAGTATACTAAACATAAAATAAAAACTATATGAAACGTTTATTAACTAAGGGCCTCGTGTGTTGTGCCACACTAGTTTTAACAGGGCGTGCATGTAAAGAAGCCATCCCATCTAAATTTAAAAGCACTAAAAAACCAATACATACTGATCGTATATTAAATAACCACCAAATATGGCAGCAAAATAAAGTAAAAGGTCAAGGTATCTTAAAAACTATAGATATAACGATAGAAGAGGCATGTAAAATGGAGGTCTGTTTGAAGGAATGGCTCACCAAACTAGGATCATTAGATCGTAGAGAAAATAGAGTGGAACCACATAGTACATCTACAATGGCTAAAGACGATGCATATAATGATGAGATGGTTCAATGTGCAAGTAGATCAACCATTCTTGAAAAAACAGAAGGAAAACAAATACCAAATATCAGGCCAACTTCCGAAAGAGATTCTATAAAACCTATACAATTCTTTACGTCAGATTTCAAATCAAATGTAGCCAATGTACATCAACATATACCCCGTATAAAAGAATTGAATATGGACAAGACGCTAAAGACAATACAAGATCGTATAAATATGATAATATATACACGTAAAAAAGATGATGATGGTCAACTAAGAGATAAACAAAAAGAAAAATTAAGGGAACTGAAACTTATAATAAAGCATGCAGGGCAATACGATTCATTCCGGAATGTTATTCGATTTTATAGTAAAATCAATGATAATATAAACAAGACAAATGGAGAAATAAGCAAACATGATTTAGAATCATATTTCAAGGAAGCAAAAATTACAAATAATATACTATTAGCATCAAAGGTTATAGAAGCTATCAATGACCTAATAGATATGATGAAAATTAAAAAAATTAAAAAAATTAAAAATAATCAATTAGTACCATCTATCATGAAAATTTTTAAATAGGGAAGACAATAGAAATAATTCAATTTTATTATCCTAAAGGCTTACGTTTATCAGGCAAACCTCTATAGTTCCCTTTTTTATTTAAAATGCTCTTGCTTGAGCATTGGTATGGATTGAGTGACTACTAAGTCGAAGAAGAAGTCAATGATTGTATTACTTTTAACTCACCTTTCTAAACTTATGGTCGCATAATAACCAAAATTGAGGATAAGACAGATGCCTATACAAAATCATCTACAGACACGAGAGGGCCAATTAAAACTATAGGAAACAATTTAATTATTTTTCTGTCCTAATTTTTCTGTCCACTATAAGCTTTATTTTTGTACGTGTCGTTCTGCATGGTATGAGGAGCGTACAAGTGGACCTGATTCTACATAGGAAAAGCCCCGTTTGAGGGCCTCCTCTTTAAAATGGGCAAATTTATCTGGATGTATAAAAGCAGCTACTTCAAGGTGTTGTTTGGTAGGCTGCAAATATTGACCCAGCGTTAAAACATCTAATCCATGCTCGCGTAGATCATCCATTACTTGATAAACCTCTCCATCTGTTTCTCCTAATCCAAGCATAATACCCGATTTAGAGCGTTTACCATATGCTTTAATCCGTCTAAGCTGCTCCAAGCTTCGTGCATATTTAGCCTGAGGACGAACGGTTTTATAAAGACGTTCTACCGTTTCTATATTATGAGAAACCACGTCTTGTCCCGCACTAATCATCCGCTCTAATGCCCACCAAATGGCCTTTACATCTGGAATTAATGTTTCTATAGTGGTAGTAGGATTCAAAGCTTTGATGGCTACTACCGTTTGATGCCAAATTTCTGCCCCACAATCCTTTAGTTCATCTCTATTTACTGAAGTAATAACTGCATGTTTAACCCCCATCAAATGAATGGCTTCTGCAACCCGTTTTGGTTCTTCCTCATCATAGGTGGTAGGCCGTCCGGTAGCCACGGCACAAAAGGCACAACTGCGCGTACAAATATTGCCCAATATCATAAAAGTAGCCGTACCCGCTCCCCAACATTCTCCCATATTGGGACAGTTCCCACTGGTACAAATCGTGTGTAGTTTATACCGGTCTACAATGTCACGCACAGCTGTATAGTGCTTACCTATAGGTAACTTAACCCGCAACCAATCTGGCCGTTGGATGGGTGTAATCAATGGTTTTTTTTGTTTCATACAAAAGGTTAAAAAATAGCTTAAAGCTTCATAGTCTATACCACCTCAATATATTAAAACTTGTAAAATATTTAGTTTGCTTGCCCAAATATAGGCTATACCTTCTAGCTGATCCATTCAGTGTCCATGGCATAGTGGGCATATTATATATCGAAAATTATCTTATATTTGCATGCTATTAAGATAGAAAAAACCGTTTAATTGCCTTTTTAGCGGTATAATTTCTGTTTGGAAGCGATACTTTCCCCTAAAATATGCTAAAAAAACCAAATAAAATTACATGATTGTAATCAATGATCTTACCTATCATTTGGGCAAACGAACTTTATATGATTCAGCTTCGTTACATATTAAACCCAAGGATAAAATTGGCCTAGTAGGTCCTAATGGAGCTGGAAAGTCTACCCTGTTAAAGATTATTACGGGTACGCTTGCACCAGATAGTGGAAAAGTCACTAAAAGAAAAGAATGTTCCATTGGTTTTCTCAATCAGGACCTACTTTCTTATCAATCTCAGGATACCATTCGCAATGTGGCCATGCAAGCTTTTAGTACAGCATTGGTTACGCAAAAAAAGATTGAATCTTTGTGTCAAGAGATGGAAGTAAACTATTCTGACGATTTGCTGATGCAGCTATCGAATCTGCAAGAAACCTTTGAAAGAATAGGAGGATATGATATACAGTCAAGGACCGATGCCATGTTAGAGGGTATGGGTTTTGCGACCAAGGATTTAGACCGTTCGCTTTCTGAGTTTTCAGGCGGATGGCGCATGCGCGTTATGTTTGCAAAATTGCTTTTGCAAGAGCCTTCTTTGTTGATATTGGATGAACCAACCAACCATCTAGATTTGGTGTCTATTAAGTGGGTAGAATCCTATTTAAAGAATTACGATAGTGCTTTTATAGTAGTTTCGCATGATAGAAGCTTTTTGGATGGTACTACTACTAAAATTGTAGAAGTTTGTGATAAAAAATTTACCATTTATGTAGGCAACTACAGTGACTACGCCATACAAAAAGCAGAAAGGAGTATGTTACTAGAAAACGCTTATGCCAATCAACAAAAACAGCTTAAACACGCGCAAGAATTTATAGACCGTTTTAGAGCAAAGGCTAGTAAAGCCAAACTGGTCCAGTCTAGGATTAAAGCATTGGATAAGGTCGAGAAAGTAGAAGCACCCACTGTGCATCGTAAAACAATAAAGTTCCAGTTTACGGTCAAACAAAATCCAAGTAAAATTATTGCCGTAATAGAAAAAATAAATAAGTCTTATGGTGGCGTAAATATTCTAAAAGATGCAACTGTACAAATTGACAGAGGAGATAAAATCGCATTAATTGGTGCAAATGGGCGAGGTAAAACTACGTTGCTGCGTATTATAGCTGGTCATGCGTTAGCCGAGCAACAACAAAGAAGTTTTGGTAATAATGTAGAGATGGCTTTTTATGCGCAGCATCAGTTAGAAGCTTTGAATATAGAACATACCATTATAGAAGCTTTGCATGCCCATAACAGCAATGAGCGCACTGAACAAGAGCTGCGTGCCATAGCAGGTATGTTTCTTTTTACCAAAGATGATGTATATAAAAAAATAGCCGTTCTTTCTGGTGGCGAAAAAGCACGCGTTGCCCTAGCAACGGTACTGCTTTCTCAAGCAAACTTTCTAGTACTCGACGAGCCAACCAACCATTTAGATATGCAATCTATTGATACACTCGGACAAGCCCTACACGAATATGAAGGTACTTGTTTGTTTGTATCACATGATCGTAACTTTATCCAGCAGTTGGCTAATAAAATTTGGTATATCGAAAACAAGAAAGTAAAGGTATTTCCTGGAAGCTATGAAGCATTTCAAGAAGCGGTGGATCTGACTTAAATGGGAATTGTATGTAGTTTTTGTACATTTGTTCAATAAGTTTTTTGTTGAGGTAAAAAAGTATTTGTTATAAAAATCTTTTTATACTAACCTAAGAAGGTATAAAAAAATACCTATTCCGATATAAATCCATTTGCTTGTCGTTCCCAAAGTTTTGCAAAATGTCCATTTTTAGCTAGTAATGCTGGTATAGTTCCATCTTCAACAATGATTCCCTTATCAAAAACCAAAATCCGATCCATATGATTTAAGGTAGACAAACGATGTGCAACAACCAAGGCAGTTGCATGCTGGGTTACTTCTTTCAAATTTTCTTGGATCCACTTTTCCGTAATAGAATCTAGTGCAGAAGTAGCTTCATCCATAATCAGTATGGGTGCATTTTTTAAAATCGCACGCGCAATTGCAATACGTTGCCGTTGTCCTCCAGAGAGCTTTACACCACGTTCTCCAACCATCGTTTGAAATCCTTTTTTCATATTTTTTATAAAATCAATACAATGTGCTAATTTGGCTGCTTCCAGTACCTCTGCTTCTCCGGCATCTAAACGACCATATTGGATATTTTCAAAAATCGTGCGGTGAAAAAGAATCGGATCTTGAGGAATCATGGCGATTTGTGCGTGTAAAGAATCTTGGGATACTTTTGAAATATCCTGATTATCTATTAATATCTTCCCACTATTTAGGTTATACAAACGCAATATTAGATGGACGAAAGTAGTTTTTCCTGAGCCAGATAGACCCACTAAACCGACCTTTTCTCCACCTTTAATCTGAACAGAAATTTCGTTAAACATATTCGTCTTCTCTTTATAATAAAAAGTGACCCTATCCAAATAAATAGCTCCTTCGCTAATAAGTAGGGGACGTGTGTTGGGATAATTTTTGATCTCGTGTGGCGCACTTAAAATAGAAAGTGCAGCATTAGAAATACCAATTTCTTTGGCAATCTGTGTGATATGAAAAGCACTATGCCAAACTAATCCCATTAGATTAAAAAAAGTCATGGTAACCAGTGAACAATCCCCTATGGTAATCCAGTGGTTGTTCCATCCATAAACCAATGTAGAAAATGTAATTACCACAAAAATAAGGGTAAGCCACCCTTTATAAAAATTAGCTTTTTCAATGGCCCAAGAGGCTTGCTCAGATTTTTTTATTTCATCTGTTTGATATTTATTTAGATACTTGAGTTCGTAGGATGTGCGTGCAAATAAACGTACGGCCAACATAGCACCCAGGCTATCTACTATTTGGCCATCTAGTTCAGAAATGGCTTCTGCATGCGTTTTGGCTGTATGATTTATATTTTGCATGTTTAAAATGGTTACTGCCACAAAAATGGCTACAAAAACCAATAAAATGAGTCCAAAAAGAGGATGTACCTGTAGAAGCAGTCCCAATGAAATGCAAAAAGTAAGTATAGTAGAGAAAAAGTTAGATATAAAAATATCTAAAATGTGGGCACATGCACGGGGTAACTCTGCAATTTTATTCGCTAGTCCTCCTGTAAAATGTTCAGAAAAATAGCCATGAGCGTGGCCTTGTGTATAGGTAAGAATGCTTTCTCGAATATCTTTTCGAAACCTTGGCCAAACATACATAGATACCATACCATGAAATCTGTTGGCAATTTCCATGAGCAACCAAGAGGAAAAGAGTCCAATTAGGGGAAAAGCTAGTAAGTTAAAAGGGGCATCTATACCTGGTCTAAGTAACAGAAGCTTATTAATCAATATTTTGATAAAATAAGGGCATAATGATTCATTCAGTGGCCAAAATATCATGGTAAAGAACATAAAGCTGAAATGGACCGATTGTCGTTTTACAAAATATAGAATAAAAGGAAAGAGATTTCTCGGTAAGGCATTCATTTCTTTAGGCATTGTAGTTATCTTGTTGATAGGTAATCAAAATGTTTTACAATAAGAACGTTGTGTGTAAGAATATAGGACTTAGTGTTTCTATGTGTTTCTATATCACTTGACCCATAGCATGGGTTCAATCCATTATTTTAGAATAATGTTTCTAAAAATAGCATTTAGTATAGAGTTTGTATAAATTATGCATTACAACAGCTGCTAACATTTTTTATTAATGCCAATAGACCAAATAAATATCGCTAAAAAGAATTATGTAAACAATAATAGATGATTGGCGAGGTTCTGCTGATTCTGTCGCCTTTATTTTAAATGGATATTATCTTGGTGTTTGCATGGACTAAAAGAGAAAAATCTTCTCTATCTAATATATATACAACTGATTTACAATAATTCTAATCTAGAATTGACGTTAATTTAAGCGTTTTTTTTAACAAATACGACAGAACTACAGGATCTAACTATATTTGTATAGGCCCATTGGTTGGATAACGGCCGTTCTCTACCACAATCTATAGGGTCAATATTTTTTACATATTTTATTTATAATCAAGTACTAAAATGGCAGGACATAGTAAGTGGTCTAATATAAAGCGTAAAAAGACTATCAATGATGCAAAAAAAAGTAAAATATTTACCAAGCTGGTTAAAGAGCTAACCGTAGCGGCCAGAACGGGTAGCGCTGAACCAGAATTTAACCCACGATTGCGTTTGGCCATTCAAAATGCCAAAGGGGCTAATATGCCAAAAGATGCTATATTACGTGCGATTAGTAAAGCAAGTAGCCATGATGTAGCTGCGTATCATGAAGTGACCTATGAAGGATATGGGCCACATGGAGTGGCGATTATGGTGGTCTGTATGACCGATAAATTGATTAGAACCGTAGCCAATGTGCGGGCTCTTTTTGCCAAATACGGAGGCAGTTTAGAAAAAAATGGGGCCATTACTTTCTTGTTTGATTACAAAGGTGTTTTTACCATTGCTTCTGTTGATATTAAAGATTATGATGATTTTACCTTAGGCTTAATAGATGCAGGCGCAGAAGCATTAGAAAACGATGGGGCATGTGCCCATGTGATTTGTCCAGTAGCAAACTTTGGAAACATACAAAAACACTTGGAAACAGAGTCTATTGCCCCAACTTTTGCTGGTTTAGAGTATATCGCCCATACTTTTGTGCAAGTAAACGATGCTACACTGCTTAAGCTTATCAAGCTTATAGATGGCTTAAAAGATGACGATGATGTACAAAAGGTTTACCATAATATCGACCTTCAACCAGATCAGGAAGCTTTATGGGGGTAAAAGTCTAAATGGTATTGCCATGAAGGCAATCTACCTCTAAAATATTTATACACTTAAAAAGAAAGATTCCTGTATTATATTACGGAGCACATAATTTATTAGCTTGCTTTGTTAAAGCTACACTTCGTCATACCCGAATGGACACAGCTCTTTTAATCGCTCTTTCTTTTGTTCTGCTTTCTGAATGATGCCTTCTGTTAATGAGAGTATCTCTTTTTTAACTTGCCCTTCTATATTTATTGCTTCTTGTAATAGTTGTTTTATTGTTGTGCTATTATTTATGTATTGTCTAATACAATCAGTGCATCTATTTTTAATCGATTTTATCTTTTGTTCTTCTAATTTTAAATTGAATATCATATATTCTATTAGATTCATACTTTTAATTTTGTCTGTTCTAGATTGTGATTGTATTGTTTTTTGCAGAATGTCTATATCCTGCATGAGGCTGATATATATTAAATTAGGGGTTATTATATCTTTTATAAAAATCAGCATATTATCTACTGTTTTTATATTTTTTCGCATCGCTATTAACATTACTATTGTTTTTGTTCCAAAATTTCTGATCTCATTTAGTTGAGAAATTGGGATATATAATTCATTTTTACAATCATTAAATAATAGTTTGTTTAAATAACTAATATTTTCATAAAATATTTCTTTACAATTTTCTATTGCGTTGTCGACTATTTTTGTTCTAGCATCAATGGATGGGTGTGTTGTAAATACAACACGTAGTAAGCTATCCAATTCATTTACTACTGATTGAATAAGGTTTTGGAATTCTTTATATGGCTGAGTGCTTGTATCATTTTCATAGTAATTTTTTATTACTGCTAATTTTTTCTTCAATACTTCTATCTTTTTCAGTACTGTAATAGATTGCGTTTCTACTTTATCTGTCACATTTTCTATTATATTGTCCCGTAGTATATCGATTAATGGAAGTATTTCGATGCTTTCTATTAGTTTTTTTACTTTTTTTTGCTTTTTTATAATATTTTCTGTATATTTTATAAGTTGATAATGCTCTAGATGCAAATTACTCATTACAGGACAAGTGTGAAAGGCCTCACTAGAAATACTAGGGCAACTCTCTTTGAGTCCTGATTCTGCTAATAAGTTTTGTTCTTTTGATTCGATATGGTTAGTAGGCTCAATAATCTCAAAGCAATCATTGGAAACTACACTCGTGTTAGATAATGGACTTTCTTTTTTTAAAAGTGCTATAGGATCTTTAGTATTGTTATCAGTATTTAGATTAGAAGCATTCAAGGATTCAATAGCAATACTAGGGCAAGTCTTTTCGGATTTTGATTCTCCTAATAAGTTTGGCTTCTTTGGTTCGATATTATTATTAGCATCAATAGTCTCAGGTAATAGTGAGTTGCCTTCTAAGTTCAAGAGGACCAGTGGGTTATTTTTCTTTTCTGGAGATAATCCAGTAGTTGCAATCTCCTTGGAGGGTAATGTTTTGTTTTGCAGCCTATTTTCCGAAAGGGTTGGCTGTGCTACTCCTATATTAGTAGGATGGGTACCATTAGGTTGCTGCTTAGTATCTACTACAGATAATCGTTTATTCTTTTGTGAAAGAAATAATGGTATGAATCGGGAGTTTACTTCCCTTTTTAAGAGTAATGGCTCTAAAAAAAGGTCGTTTCTATTGGATTTGTACAAGTTTTTTCCTAGATTAGTAGGATAAATTTTTCTACTACATGTAAATCCTGTGCTTGATAGCAGAAAAGTACTAGACAGTCCTATTAAAAAAGAAGCAGAAAAAAGCTTTTTAGTTAAAGAATAGGTAAAAATATTAGAAATATAACTAATTTTAGTCTTTTCTAAGCAGGTCTTATTGGTCTGTATGTGCAAGTGTCTCATCTTTTTTACTTTTAATAATGTTTTAATGATTGTTTAAATGATAACTAGACTATAAAAGAACAGTATATTTTTTTATTGAAAAGTCCAAGCTTTTTATTTTGGATCTATTAAATATGTAATACAAGAGCTTGTATTACTTCTTAAAAGTATGGCGCAACAAAGTCCATTAAGAGATATATGTAATATTTAGAAAGTTAATGCTCAAATAAATAGTCTGAAAAAGGTTACTGGTTACCTAATGCAGCCTCTATTGCTTCTACCACTTTTGGGGCCAAAGGATCTGTTGAAGAAGCAAACCATGTAATGCATTGGCCATCTTTCCCTATCAAATATTTATGAAAGTTCCATTTTGGGCGTCCACACCAAGAAACTTGCGTGGCAGCCCATGCATAAAATGGATGAATGGATTTTCCACGAACAGCTGTTAACTCCGTAATGGGAAAAGTAAGGCTACTCCATTTGTTTTGTATAGCCGTTGCTATATCGCAAGACTGTTCAAATTCTTGCTTGCCAAAACTTTGAGAAGATACCCCAAGCACTGTAAAACCATGGATATGGTATCGATCATGTAGCCTTTGTAAGGCATCAAATTGACGGGCAAATCCACAGCGCGAAGCCGTATTCACTACCAAGACTACCTGTCCATTACAAAGATGAAAAGTCGTGCCATCTAATAGGGTAAACGAAAAATCTCTATCCGAGCTGCTATTGGTATCCATACTTTTTACAACTGTTTAAAACAATAGGTTAATTTCTGATTCACTAAAAAAATGCTCAGCTCACAAATTTAAACTTTTTTAGTTAAAATTAAAATTAAAATTAAAATTCTATTTTTTTAGTACAAAAGGTCCGTTGATACATTTGAATCGCAGATTAGATGACAAAACATGGATCTAAATGGTATGTGTTTTACATGTAAGCTTTAAAGCTTACATAGCAAGAAAAGATAGCAATTCATCAACTATATCTGATTAAGTACACAGGTAAAAATCTATAGAGAGGGCTTGCAATAATCCAAATAGTTCGTTGGTGAGCGCTACACGGTATAGAATAGAAAGGGTTGGAATCGTAATTTGGGATTCATGATCTATAATGGATATCTTTATAAAAGATTTACCTGGATAGCGTTTGATGCAAGCTTCCAATTCGTTCACTAGCTCTTCGGTGATATGGTCTTGCGTCAGCTTTAAATGAATGCCTTTCGCCATTTTTTCCCGCATCTCTTCCAATAGGTTAATCGTTCGAGGCTTAAAGGTTTGCATTTCTTGATTGTCATAACGGATGGCTACATGTCCAGTCAGGAAAAGTAAGTGTCCAACTTCTAATAGATGCTTGTATTTTAAATAGTCTTCTCCAAAAAGTGCAAAATGTAATGATCCATGGTAATCATCTAATGTGAGTAACGCAAAAGCATTTCCTTTGCCATTTTGCTTAATGGTAGAAGCAGTGAGTATACCCGCTATGGTTACAGTTTTTCGACTAGCAGTTAGTATATTTTGTGTAGTTACATTGCAAAAGCTTTCTATATCTATTTTAAATGCATCCAATGGATGGCCAGAAATATAAAAACCAACTAGTTCTTTCTCTATACGCAGTTGTTCCAACGGACTATAAGGGGTACAATCAACGGGTTCTGGCCTTTTAATTTGACTATAGCCACTAGCTGCAAAAAGAGACTGCGCTGCTTCTATCTGTTCTTTTTGTATACGATTGCGGTATTGGATCAATTTTTCTATAAAACTGCTACCCGATGCTTCATAGAGATATTGTTTTCTATGTAAACCCTTCAAGCCATCAAAAGCACCCGATAAAGCAAGTGACTCCATCGTTTTTTTATTTAGGCTTTTAAGGTGAATGGATTCGACAAAGTCAAAAATATCTTTAAATGTCCCTTTCTCCTTTCTTGCTGCTATAATAGCAGTGACCGCTGTCTCACTTGCTCCTTTGATCGCACCTAGTCCAAACCTTATTTCTTTATGGAGGCCTGCACTAAAATTGACTTGGCTGGTATTTATATCAGGGCCCAATACAGCCAGTCCTTGCTGGCGACTTTCTTCCATAAAAAAAGCAATTTTTTCAATATCACCCTGGTTATGGGTTAATACAGCGGCCATATATTCGGTAGGGTAGTGGGCCTTTAGATAAGCCGTTTGATAGGCAATTAGGGAGTAGGCTGCTGCATGCGAACGATTAAAACCATATTGTGCAAACTTTTCCATCATCTCAAAAATATGCAATGCTTTTTCTTTAGGGATTTTATGTTTTTGAGCGGATCCAGTGATGAAAATATCACGCTGTTTGGCCATTTCTATTGCATTTTTTTTCCCCATAGCTTTGCGCAACAAATCTGCACTACCTAGGGTATAACCCGCCATAGTTTGTGCGGTTTGTATGATTTGCTCTTGGTAAATCATAATGCCATAAGTGGGCTTTAAAATAGCTTCCAAAAGTGGATGAGGGTATTCAATAGCTTCTTTACCATGTTTGCGGGCAATAAAATTAGGAATAAACTGCATAGGACCTGGTCTGTAAAGTGCATTCATCGCAATCAGCTCTTCCATTGTAGTGGGTTGTAATTTAATCAGCCATTGACGCATGCCTTCTGACTCAAATTGAAAGGTCCCTTTTGTATTACCGGATTGGTATAGTTTAAAAGTAATGGGATCGTCTAGTGGAATAAGATCTATATCTATGGAAATGGCTCTATTTTGTTCAATCAATTGCAAGGCATCTTTAATAATACTAAGCGTCTTTAAGCCTAAAAAATCCATCTTCAACATCCCGATTCCTTCCAGTACCGATCCATCGTATTGGGTAACCAATAAATCGGAATTTTTATCTGTTTTTACTGGGATATATGCTACAATATCATGGGGTGCAATGATGATCCCTGCTGCATGAATACCTGTATGGCGGACCAACCCTTCTAATTTTTCTGCTAAATCCAATACGTTACCTTCTGGTGTGGTAAGCCCTTTCTTCAGCTCTGCCAGTTCTTTTACTTCTTCAAAAGCTTCTGATAAGGTAATCCCTAGTTTATCGGGTATCAATTTGGTCATATAGTTGGCCCGTGCCAAAGGCACCCCCAACACACGGGCTACATCCCGTATGGCAGATTTAGCGGCCATACTACCAAAGGTAATAATCGAGGCTACTTGGTTTCTACCATATTTTTGAATCACATAATCAATTACTTTTTTACGTCCTTCATCATCAAAATCTACGTCTATATCAGGCATAGAAACCCGCTCTGGATTCAAAAAACGTTCAAAGAGCAGATTATAGCGTATGGGATCTATTTTGGTAATGCCGATGCAAAAAGCGACTAAGGAGCCTGCTACTGATCCTCGACCTGGCCCTACCACCACACCTAATGTTATAGCTGCTTGAATAAAGTCTTGTACAATTAGAAAATAGCCAGCAAAACCGGTCTGAGCAATAATAGCCAATTCATAGTTGAGTCTGTTTTCTACCTCTAGAGGAATGGTCCCATATTTGGCACGTGCTCCGGAAAAAGCCAAATGGCTTAGATAAAGATTGGTATCTGAAAATCCACTCGGAAGTTTAAAAATAGGCAACAGCACATCACGTGTTAAGGAAACGGTTTCTACTTTTTCTACTAAGGCTAGGGTATTGGTAAGGGCCTCTGGTAGGTCTGCAAAAAGCAACGCCATGGCTTCTGGTGACTTTAAAAAAAATTGATCGTTGTTGAAACGCATCCGATTGGGATCGTTGTAATCTTTTCCAGTTTGTAGGCAGAGCAACACATCTTGCGCAAGACTGTCCTGTTGCGCAACATAATGCACATCATTGGTGGCAATCACTTTCACATTGTATTTTTTAGCCCAACGGAGCAATAGGGCATTACAAATTTCTTGTTCCTTGATGCCATGTCTTTGTAGCTCTATGTAGTAATCTTCACCAAATAGCGCAAGCCATTCTAAAAAAAGCTTTTCTGCTGCTGCTTCACCATGGCGTATAATGGTTTTAGGAATCTCTGCACTTAAACAACAGGTAGTGGCGATTAAACCCTCTTTATATTGTTTGAGTAAAGCTTTATCAATACGTGGTTTATAGTAATAGCCTTCTAAAAAACCTAGGGAGCATAGTTTGGTAATATTTTGATAACCTATGCTATTTTTAGCCAATAATATCTGGTGGTAACGGGTTTTGTCTTTATGGTCGTGCCGATCAGGTGCCATATAAAACTCACATCCTATAATGGGCTTTATTCCTTCCTTACCAGCTGCGGCTACAAAATGGGGGACCCCAAACATATTCCCATGGTCGGTAATGGCCAATGCATCCATGCCCAATTGTTTATTGGTAGCTATTAAACGTGTGACCTTAGCGGCTCCATCCAATAAAGAATATTCTGTATGACAATGTAAATGGCAAAAATTGGACATGTTGGTATGAGATTGTAGCCCTGCTAAGGGCTGTTTATCGAGCTATAAAAGTGTCTTTAATAGCTTATTTTTTTATAGGGAAAAGGGTATTGTGATATAGTTAAACATTTTTGGTATAGTAAACAGCATAACATAAATATAGGAAAAGGATATTTTATAGCGATACCACCGAGTATAAATGGAGATTTTGCAATTTGATACCTATTGCACTAAAAAACTATTGACTAAAGGGATGCGGACTATATCAGGTAAAATATTAGGGTGAAAGACGGGATTCGAACCCGCGACCCTTGGTACCACAAACCAATGCTCTAACCAGCTGAGCTACATTCACCATAAAACTAAACTTATGAACCTATTGAGTCAATAGATAACTCAAATATAAACAAAAAAAATAAAAATTGTGCACAAGGGCTCTCTCTATCTAGCTCCTAATTCCTTGACTAGTTGATGTCATAGATTGTAGTCAAGTAGCCATCCATAAGATATTATCTATAGCTATAGACCGAGCACTAAAGAAAATTAGTGACCCTAGAGTAATGTAAAAAGGTCATAGGCTAAAGGTTGCCTTTCAAGTCATTCAAACAGGCTTCCTGTAAAAAGTTGCGATTGGCATCATATAACCGTCTGTTTATTTAAAAAAGATTGTAAGAGAATCGCAGCACTTACCTTATCTATATTGCTTTTGTCTGCTCTATCCTTTTTAGAATAACCAGCTTGGTAGAGTCCCTGCAAAGCCAATTTAGAAGTAAATCGTTCATCTTGGTAATACAAACTTTGCGCTGGAAAGGCTTTTTTTAATTGCGTGCCGATTTGCTTTATGATATTACCCATTTTAGAAGGTTTTCCATTTAAATGGGTGGGCATACCCATCACAAAGGTGACTACATTTTCTTGTTGCAGATAATCCTTTAAAAAGGGCAATAAAGTAGGGGCAACAATGGTTGTCAAAGGGGTAGCAATGATTTGTAAAGGATCGGTAACAGCAATACCGACCCGTTTGAGCCCATAATCTATGGCCATAATCCTACCCAATTTTTTTTCCATGATTTCGTTGGGTTTGAAGGAACTGTTTGGCCTGGGATACGATGCACTTTGCGGCTGTTGCAACGCCATTTTTTGAACTTAGTAACCGGCGAACTGTTGGATAGACTGCTTGTTGTTTGGCCCTAGCGTTGCCCGATAGCAGCTTGGTTAAAGTGGCATAGAGATTTTTGTCTGTTAGTTGATATTGAATGAGTTCTGGAATAACTGGATGATCCATCAAAAGGTTAACCAAAGAGATGTAATCTACCGTAATAATGCTTTTGTAAAAAAAATGGGCCAATGGATGGAGCTTATAGACCACTATTTGTGCGAGATTAAATAACGCGGCTTCTAGACTAGCGGTTCCAGAGGCAACCACCGCCACCTTCGCAGCGGCCATTAGGTCATAGGTTTGGTCATAAACAATTTGAACCGTAGGCGGGCATAGCGCCTCATACAAACGCTTTGGCATCATACTTAATCCAGCTACTACAAACTGATGGCCTTTAAAATGGGCTGCCTGGGCAACCATTCGAGGCAATAGACGCTGAATTTCACCCAATCTACTACCCGGCAATAAGGCTATAATCGGCCGATGGTCGAGGCGGTTTTCTGCCCTAAAAAAGGGATTGATGGTATGATTGGCAACTTTTTGAATCAATGGATTACCGACATAGTCAATGGTATGGTAGCCTTGCGCACGATAATAGGCTGCTTCAAAAGGTAGGATAGACCATATTTGGTTTACATTTTGCTTAATTTTTGCAATTCTTTTTCGACCATGTGCCCATATTTTAGGCGGTATATAGTAGTGTACTAAAAATCCATTTTGTTTAGCAAATGCAGCAAGCCGCATATTGAAGCCACTGTAGTCAATTAAAAGAACGACAGCTGGCTGGTAGTGCTTTAGACTTTTTTGGCAAAACTTTAGCAACTGCCATAGGGTATACCACTTTTTTAAAAAATCTATCCCCATATAAGCCATTTTTGAACCATCTACGTTGCAACGCCTGCCCATCGCTTGGGACATCGCACTTCCTCCACAACACCAGAAATCGGCGTGGTGATCTACTGATTGGATTGCTCTAATCAAATCAGCGCCATGCATGTCTCCGGAGTGCTCACCCGCAATAATGTAATAACGCATGGGTATTTGGATGTTAGATGGTGCCTTTTCCATACAAATATGGAGGCAATAGGCCAAATAGGGGATACTTAATAATACAATTACACAATATAGATACTTTTTATAATATTTAGTAAGCCCATTTTAGCTTATATATCTGAAAACAGCGGACTTCCTTTACTATCAAAAATTATGGAACCTATGCATCTTAATAAATTTTAGCTTTACATCAGAACGGTTGTACGCAACCTATTGCTTAGAACCGTTCTGAAAAAACAAAGAGGAGCAAAAGTAAGGGATCAATCGCTTTAGCCTGGTTGCGCTTTTACATAACCCTTTCTTTTTTTTAAGTGCAGGGTTGCACTAAAGCCAGTTGCCTGAATGTATACTGTACAAGTTAATTTATAAATGTATTTTTAGGGTCTATTTTTATTTTTTTCTAAAAAATTCCAAAGATTTTTTTCTTTTTTTTTCTTTTTTCTTCTTTTTTCTTTTTTTCTTTATCTATTTTTTTATCATCATCTGATTCAGTAAAATTTCCTTTATTGTCTGAATGTATAGATTGCTTATCTTCTTTTGTTTCAAATACATTTTCCTCTTCCCCAGATTGATCTTTTTTAAGAGGATGTCTGTTTTTTGCTTCTTGTACATCTGGTACAGCAGTTTTAACTTCCGTTCTAGGTTGGTCTTTGTTGTTTTCTTTCTCTTTCTCTTTCTCTTTCTCTTTCTCCTGGCTATTTATTTTTGCCTCAGCAGTTTCAAGATCATTTAAGGGAATAACATCCGTAGCAGTTGCTGTTTTGCTGGCCGCAACCGTAGGGGCGTTTCGTTTCAGGTTTCTGTTTTTGGTATCAGTGCATTTTTCTGCTGTTAAGACAGGTAAAAGTAATAAAAAAATTAGTTTGCTTGTAGATGTGGACATAATAATGTAAATTTGAATCGGTTAAATAAAATTTAAATAATAGAATATGCCCTTAGCATGTTTCCATAAATTAGTTTGGTATGGTATGTTGCATACAGCATATTTAATTGGTTGTGCATAAAAAAACAATACCTTAAAGCAGATTATCAGGTATATTTACTTTTTATATATAGAGTTGGCTAATGCCCCTAATGCAATTAGCTTAAGAAACTTGATAAATATCAATTATGCATTAACTTTTTACTGTCATTGAAGCAGTAATCTAGATTATACACCTAGATTCTTTTTTGTTTTTTATACATCTTAAGTCTTATCCTATTGCAATAGAAGCAATATTTCCCAAAAAGCAAGTAAAAAGCAATAGTTTTCCTGGTTAAGTTCCTAAAAGCTTCCTGCATTTTCTTGACTTAATTGCTTATATATAATGGTAATAAAAAACAGCTACGTTTGCAATATTTTTGAAGCCAATAATAATGCTTGTCTGTGTTTTTTATATTTTTTTAAAGTTAGCCTGCATATAAGGGAAAATAGTAACGCTTCTTTTGCCCCATTATCTACTTTTATAGGTCCTTTTACCAAAGGCTATGTCTGTTGTTTTAGTTACTGGTTCAGAAGGCCAGCTGGGTCTTGCTTTACAGGCTACTTTTAAAGCGCATCCTTTGTTTGCGCCACTTTTTTGCAGCAAGTCCATGCTGGATATTACAAATGGTGGCCAAATAGAGGCTTGTATCAAAGCCCATTCCGTTCGATACATTATAAATTGTGCGGCTTATACAAATGTCCAATTGGCAGAGCAAGAAGCAACAGCCTGCTTTAAGGTCAATAGCCTAGGTGCTGGCTACTTGGCGACATTGGCCGCAAAGTATGGTATTGTGTTCTTCCATATTTCAACAGACTATGTGTTTGGCCTCACAAAAGGATGTCCATTAAGCCCCAGTGATCCCACCGATCCACTGAATCAATATGGTCGATCCAAACGAGCCGGAGAACAAATGGTGGCAGCACGCGCTACCCATTTTTATATCATTCGAACCGCATGGCTATATGGCGAAAAGGGGCATAATTTTTTTACTAAGATGGTGGCATTGGCCCAAAAAGGCGATGTAATACAGATGGTTGATGACCAAATAGGGAGTCCTACGTATGTCTATGACTTGGCAGCAGCCATTTGGGAAATAGTCGAAAAAATAGCAAAAAATAATCTAGCCGACTACCCCTTTGGCATTTATCACTATACCAATGAAGGCGTAGCCAGTTGGTATGATTTTGCCTATGCTATTGCTGCTGCTTTACCCAATCGTTGTGCCGTAATCCCCCGATCATCTGCTGCAGTACGACTTAAAAGGCCTTACTATAGTGTATTAAATAAATCTTCTTTTCGAGAAGTATTTCAAATAAAGATTCCCCATTGGCAAGATAGCTTGGCCCTTTGTGTAAGAAAATGGCAAAACCGATTAGGTTGCTTTTGGATAGGATTTATACTAAATTTAAGCCTTTATATTTAATGCTTGCTTCCGTACGTGTATCCCTCTACAATTGTGCTGTATCTGGTACATTATATAAGATAATCAGGTGATCCACCAGAGGTATTGCGCTGTCGAGGCAGCATGCTGGCTTCAAATCTTTAATTTTACATTAATGTATGGCAAATGTAGTGGCCATTGTAGGCAGATCTAATGTAGGTAAATCTACTTTTTTTAATAGACTGATCGAAGAAAGAAGAGCCATTATGGACGGTTCTGTCCATACTACCCGTGACCGACACTATGGTTATGCACAGTGGAGCAATAGATTTTTTACCGTTATTGATACAGGGGGGTATATGTCTGGTACCGATCATACTTTTGCCCACGGTATTCGTGAACAAATTCAACTTGCATTAGATGAAGCCAACTTGGTACTCTTTATGGTAGACTGTATAGAAGGACCAACCGATCTAGATAAAGAATTTGCCCATGTACTACGGAAAATCAATAAGCCTGTTTTTTTAGTAGCCAATAAATCAGAAGGTCTAATGGCTGAAATGGCTGCATCTAGTTTTTATGCTTTAGGGCTTGGTCCGCCATTTCCTATAGCAGCAATAAATGGTTCTGGAACAGGTGATTTGCTAGATGCCTTATTGCCCCACTTAAAAGAGGTACCGATAGCTCCATCAGATCAGCTCCCTAGATTTACCATTCTAGGCCGCCCAAATGTAGGCAAATCTTCTTTTTTAAATCTATTGTTAGATGAAAAAAGGAGTATGGTCAGTCCGCTCTCTGGTACTACTAGAGATGCAATAGATACCCCATACAACCGCTATCATAAAAAGTTTATCCTTACTGATACAGCAGGCATACGGAAAAAATCAAAGGTTCGCGATGCCATCGAATTTTATTCCGTGTTGCGTGCCGTAAAAGCCATGCAAGACGCAGATATTTGTTTGATTATGATAGATGCCCAACATGGTATAGAAGCACAAGATATTTCGCTTATTGCACTAGCACACCGGTATAAAAAAGGTATGGTTTTAATAGTAAATAAATGGGATTTGATTGATAAAGAGGCTACAACCGCTGATAGCTATAGAAAACATCTATTGCATAAACTAGCTCCTTTAGACTATTTGCCGATTGTATTTGTTTCAACTATAAAAAAACAAAGGGTCTACCAAACCATCGAGAAAGCGCTTGCTGTTTATCAAAATAAAGTAAAAAAAATTTCCACTTCCGAGTTAAACAAAGCCATCTTACCTAGTATTGAAAGAAACCATCCCCCTGCTGTAAAAGGGAAGCACATCCAAATTAAGTATTGCACGCAAGTTACTGGAAATGCTCCCACATTTGCTTTCTTTTGCAACCATCCAACCTATATTCAGCCTAATTATAAAAGCTATTTGGTCAATCAACTGAGGTCCCATTTTAACTTTGAGGGTGTGCCTGTTCAAGTGGTATTTAAGAAAAAATAATCTTTTGGTATACATTTACTCTGGCCATTGGCTATTAAACCCATTGGCTGGCTGCAAATCATTGAGTTATTTTGTAAATTGCTTTATTATAAAATGATTTTTTTACTTTATATTATTTTCTTTTACCCAAGCATGCAAAAGATACCAATATGAAAATAAATAAGAACTATGCGATAGGCTTATTAGTGCTATCTTCTTTGGGCATTTTGTATTATGGTTTTTTATTTCTAAAAGGCCACAATATATTTTCTAAATATAATCATTACCAAGTTTCTTACCCTGTAAATAAGAACTTATGCGTTTCTGCACCTGTCAAACTAAAAGGTCATATAGTAGGCATGGTAACAAAAGTGGAAATTCAGCCTAAACAAAATTATAGCACACTGGTTACCATTGAGATAGACAAACAATTTCCTTTGACCCATACCAGTAAAGTTATGTTGAATAATGCCGGTATGATGGAAGGTAATGCTTTAGAAATTGAGCTCCAAAAAGGACGTCCTATCAGTAGGCAAGACATTATCATTGGTCAGATCCATCCAGATTTTAATGATATTGATCTTAAAGCAATGACGGCACAGGTTGCAACGGTTACCCAAAACCTGATCAAAACGACTGAAGGCGTAAATGCGATTCTAATAAATTTTGAAAAAACAAGTGCAATCTTAAACAGCACTATGCGTCAGCTTGAATCTAACATAAATACTATTGCAAAAAATATAATTGCTATTTCTTCACCATTGGCAGATTCTAAAAAAGGTATACCGGCTATATTTCCCACTATACATAGCCTAATTATGGAGGTACAATCTATTCCGTTTAAGGATATATCTGTTAGCGTTAACCATACGTTACAACATCTGGAAAAATTTATACAACAGACCACTAGTGGGCATGGCAGCTTGGCACTGCTTATAAATGATCCAACACTCTATCATAGGTTTCATCATAGTGTAGAAAACTTGGATGCATTGCTCTTTGACCTGAGAAAACGGCCCTCGCGTTATGTACACTTCTCTTTATTTGGTTTAAAAAAGCATAAATAAAAAATATACCAAACTGGTTTACTAAGGCAAATTTTTATCAATTTTATTTCCTTCTTTGTTCTATTTACTAGCCATCTATTAGAACGATTTATGAAACAATCTACCATTCGAAAGTTGCGACGTATCCCCAATATGTGGGTTAAGTGTTTAGGAACTGCGCTCATTGCTTTTAGTAGTTTATTGGTTAATTATACCGCTTGTAACCCCTACAATCGCTCTGATGATCATCTAGCGATAGAAGTGTGGTTTACACCGCAAGACCCTTGTATGGATCTTATTGTAGAAAAAATTCTATCTGCCAAAGCATTTATTCTTGTGCAGGCCTATCTGATCACCTCTAAAAAAATTGCAAATGCACTGATACAAGCGCATCAAAATGGAGTAACGGTTCGGTTGTTAATAGATAAAGATGCACAAACTACAAAGGGGAGTAAAGTAAACAGTTTATTACAACATGGTATTCCTATTATAATTGATAAAACAGTTGGTTATGCACATAATAAAGTAATGATTATTGATGATACATATGTGATTACAGGTTCTTTTAATTGGACAGATGGTGCGCAGGTTAGAAATGCAGAGAATTTAGTGATCATAGCAGGGCAAGCGATCAATAAAAAATTTAAAGATAATTGGTATATAAGGGCAGCAAATGGAAAACGATTAAGATCCATCTATACCTATTGATCCTTACGATCAAGGAAACTTGCTTCTCTTCATCCATTTAAGATTTTATTTTTAGTGGATGGAAAGGTATAAATTTATCTTTTTCAAACCGTAATACTGGAATATGCTGATTCGTATGATGCTTTCCATAGGATACACCCTGAAAAATAAGGCCACTGTAGTACATGTTTTCCCATTTTTTTTGAAAATAAGTACCATACTTACCTAACATTCGACCAAAAAACAGCATCATTTCGTAGCCAATGTAACTTTTTTCATTGGGTTTTGTTCCATTTTTCTCAAAAAAATTTTTCCGAAATATGCTTAACGTAGCCCTACTATAGTCAATATAATTTGGAGATAAGAATAAAATAGGCAACCTTTGTAGTTGGTAAATATTTAATATCTCATTTTTTATCCATTGCTCATGGCCTATAATTTGTGGCTTAATACCAAGTTTTAAGCAGAGACTTATTACCGTAGAAACGACCAACTCATCTTGAGAAGGTACATAAATATGGGTTAGTTTGGCTAAATCTAATTGCGTTTGTTCGGTATCTTCAATATTTTTTTCTTTTTCTTGGGTGGTATTTTCTTTCAAAAAATTTTTAATGCTTTTATCAGAAAGTTGTACAAATAGATCTATTGACTTACCTAGCTGCTGCTCAATCCTATGTTTATATAAGGTGGCTTGTAATATATCCTTCTGTTTCATACCATAAAATACCCCTATACAAGGTTGCACGGTTGCTTTACCATATATATCACTTAGTGTAAGCGCTGCTGCTCTTTGTGCACAAGTTTCTAAATCAGGCTGAAAAAGAAAGGCGAATGGATTACCGTGGGTTACCGTAGAATTATCAGAAATAGGATTTACAAAGTTAATTTTGTTTTTTTTAGCAAATGCAGCAACCAGTGGAATCGTATCGGGATAGAGTGGACCTATGATGAGATCCATATAAGCCATGGCTTCTTGTGCCAGCAATGCTTTGGTAACTTCTACGTTTTTTTTCGTATCAAACGTAAAAAGATTAATCACAATACCATCTTGAGCAAGTCTTTCTATGGCCAACTGTATACCTTGGTATAGATCAATAACAAATTGATCTGTACATGCCTCATAGTCCAACTCATCTACAAACAAAGGAAGTAAAACCGCTACATCATAAGCTGCTTTATGCTTAGACTTTACTTGTTTCAAAGGATCGTATGTATAATCTGCAAAATTATATTTCTGTTTTAACTGATTGACTAATGAAAAATCTTGCGTAAGATAGGCCTCTCGTGCCACTTTTTTATGTAAAATAGTTTTAATAATAGGGTCATTGGGAAATTTTTCAATTAGCTCTTCTAGATATGCATCATCTTCTATTTTTTTTAAAAAAAATTTTTTTAGTTGTAGAACCGATCGCGCCATATGCTTATCTTTAATCAAAGCAAGTGCACCCAAAGCCTCTTCAACACGTCCCTCTTCAAAGCTACATTGCGCACACCAATAATGGATCTCATTTTGCTTGCTCCAAGCTGGAAATTTTGCTTGTATTTCCAAAAACGACTGATGGGCAATTGCTTTTTCTCCATTGTGATAGGCGGCTAATCCATAGTAAAAATGTATATAAGGAGAAAGAGAAGGAGGATGTTCTATTTTTCTCAGTGTATCAAATAATGATTTTGCCTCAGCATAAGCTTCTATCTTGTAAACTTTTTTGGCTGCTTCGTATTGGGCCAATAGAAGTTTTGCATGGCGATCTAGCATACCCAATCGTAGGTTAGGTTTGGCTACGGCAGTATGTTGGTATATAAGACAGAATAAGGTCAACCGTAGATAAATGTTCATAGTGGTGGTTACTTTGTGTATAGCAAATCATATTATAGATGGGTCCAACTATTTGTACGTACAAGCGCAGCGCAACTAGCCATTTTTTCTGGCTAAATAGCTGATTCCTCGGCATCTATATTTGACTTTATGTAGGGCTTTTTTTATTAAATGAGGAGGGTGAGGGATTCGAACCCTCGGTACTTTTAACAGTACCACGGTTTTCAAGACCGTTGCATTAAACCACTCTGCCAACCCTCCTAATCCATATAGTAGGCTAGATTTATGGTAAATTTAAGACCAATTTTTAGCAATACAATGAACTGTTTAATCTTTATAGGTTGTGCTATATTCTACCATTGGATAACAATATTACAAAATAAAATGGAGCTTATAAAAGTTTTTTGACAATACCTTATTTCGGTTTATAAGCTGCCTACTGCTATACTGTTGCATCTACATCTGGCCCATTTGCTTTGGTACCTGTATTTTTTAGTGGTGTCAGTCCTCCAGAAAAATTGAATTTCATTACCTCAGAACCAGGTAAATCCAAAGGCGTAACCAATTCCGGAGGAACGATAACAAGCACGCCAGCTAAATCATAAGCATTCGGTAGGTAAACAGCTATATGACTAGGCATAGAAAGCACTTCTAAAGCATCTTTTGTAATAAACCCTATTCGATAGACTTGAGTCGTTTTATTTAGTAAGATAATAACCGGTTTATTAAATTTTCCTTTGCTGCTTACAAAAGCTGAAGTAAAATCCTTTAAGTAAGAATAAAGTGCACGAATGAATGGAACCTTTTTGATTAGTCCTTCCGTAAAGCCAAATACTGACTTAACAAAAAGGGTAGTACCTATATATCCTAGAAGAGTTATAGAGGCCACTACAATGCACATCCCCAAACCTGGAATACCCAGACTAATAAACCCATCTATTTTCCGCAACACTACTGAAATCAAATAGAGTGTTCCACCTAATGGAATGATCAATAGTAATCCTCTAAAAAAGTAGCGCATCAGCCTATTAATAAGCGGTTGCTTGGTGCTCATGGTGTCAACATTTGTAAATATTAAAAGCAGTTTAATCTTCAACTATACCAGCCTCAATTTAAAGAAAAAAGATGATACAAAATAATAGCTGGTAGGCTCATACGCTAAATTATATATTAAAGTAAAACTTTATCAATTATATATATATAATTGATAATGAAATAACATAATATATATAACAATATTTTATTCGGCCAAATATTCAAATAAGTGATTTACTATCATCTGTATAGGTATATATTTATTAAAGTTTATGTTTAATAAAAATATTTTTTATTGTGATTATGAAATATATTTATATTTAATCTGAATAATATTTATTTGTATTTTTGTTCTTTGTTAGACCATTTGTGCGGTCATTTTGTTGACAGTCTGTTCAGTAGACTGATGGGACTATTTTTATTGTAATCTCTTTACAAGATTTGATTTAGTAGATTGGTTATACAATGATGTATACATATATTTTATCAATTTTAAAATTGATAATCAATTATAAAAAAATAATACAATCCAGCATTTATCTTAAATTAGATTAATTTTTTAGGTTTGTCTAAAAAATTATTTAAATTTGTCTAAATCTATCTAATAGAGGTATGAAACGTACACATGCAGAAGAAAATTACTTGAAAGCGATTTATATGCTTTCAGAAGGGAAAGAAAGATTGGTTTCAACTACTGCCATGGCGGAATTTTTATCTACCCGTGCTGCCTCTATTACTGATATGATGCAAAAACTACATCATAAGGGCTTGGTAGTCTACCGTAAATACCACGGCGTAACCTTGACAGAAATAGGCAAACAATTGGCTATAAAAATTTTACGCAAACATTTACTTTGGGAAGTTTTCTTAGTAGATAAATTAAAGTTTGGATGGAATGAAATACATGAAGTAGCGGAGCAACTAGAACATATTGATTCTGATATACTCATAGATCGATTGGACCATTTTCTAGGCAATCCATATTGTAATCCCCATGGTATAGTCATTCCAAATGCAGATGGAAAGATTGTAACCAAGCCTAGACTATTGATGACAGATCTATCTGAAGGCACAAGTGGTATAGTAAGTGCCATTAAAGATGATTCCGTTGCTTTTTTACAATACCTCGGTAAAAGAAATATCTATTTAGGCGCTAAAATTACCGTTATTGAAAAAATTAGATTTGATGAATCGATGGATGTAACTATTGATAACCAATATAAAATTAATATATCGCGTAAAATAACAGATAATATTTTAATCACTTTATAGTATTGTAATAAGATGGCTATTTGTATAAAACATCTCTACTTGAATAGATATAAGATTTTTTATTTGTTTTTTTGTTTAGGCCTATTTTCCTGTACCAATCATACAGATGAGTCATTTACTATTTTGGCCACCACAGGTATGCTGGGAGATGCCGTTAAAAACATTGTTAAAGAGGATGCACATGTAATAAGCTTAATGGGGCCTGGTATAGATCCTCATACCTATCAAACTACTCAGAAAGATGTACAACAGCTTAAAAATGCCGATATAGTATTTTATAATGGTCTTGACTTAGAAGGAAAAATGACTAATTTATTGAAAGGAATGGCCCAACAAAGACAAGTTTATGCTGTTGGTGACGCACTCAATCACACACAGCTGCTATACGATGGTACGATTGGTGTAGACCCTCATATCTGGTTTGATATAAGTATATGGAAGCAGGTGGTTCGTTTTATCAGTCAAAAACTCCAAGCAGGAAGGCCTGAGTCGGCAGCCTATTATCAAGACAATACAATAGCCTACTTAGAGACCTTAGAGGCATTACATCAATCGGTTGCACGTCAAATTCAATCCATTCCAAAGCAACAACGGGTATTGATTACTGCACATGATGCTTTTGGTTACTTTGGCAAGGCTTATGATATAGAAGTAGTTGGTTTACAAGGAATTTCTACTGCATCCGAATGTGGATTAAAAGACATTAAACGTATTGTATCGCTTATTATAAAGCGAAATATTAAAGCAATTTTTTTTGAAACTTCTGTTTCAGATAAGTCAATGCGTGCTGTATTAGAAGGTTGTGCCCACTATGGACATAAAGTAGCAATAGGAGGGTACCTTTATTCAGATGCACTTGGTGCACCTAATACAGTAGAAGGAAGCTATTGTGGAATGATCCGTACCAATACCCTAACAATTGTTAATGCACTGAAATAAAGAAACCCTCTAAAGACAACATAAAGTAAAAATAAATTACTGCTACAAATAGTAAAATTATAGGGAAAAAGTTAGCTTTGCATTGTCTTTCGTATAAAATTACAGAGGGCCAATATTGGGTTGGCTTATCTAAGCAGTAGGAAAGATGTAGTAATCTATAACGATCATGGTTCAATCAATAAAGTGTTAAATATAATATTCTATATCCTGGCCAATCTTACTAGATTTATATCATCTAAGATGTATGGTACTGTTTGTCTATTTTTTTCTTTGATCTTATCCTCTTGCTGCACTACTTTAGATCAACCATTTGTTATTTTAACCACTACAGGCATATTAGAAGATGCTGTTAAAAATATTGTAAAAGACGATGCTCAGGTAGTTAGTTTAATGGGCCCTGGTATAGATCCTCATATCTATCAAACTACTCAAAAAGATATTCAACAGCTTAAACATGCCCATATAATTTTTTATCATGGCCTTGATTTAGAAGGTAAAATGACTGACTTATTGCAAAAAATGGCCAAAGAAAAAAAAATGTATGCCGTTAGTGATGCCCTTATGCCAAAACAGCTATTATACGACGATATGTGTGCTGTTGGTATAGATCCTCATATCTGGTTTGATGTAAAACTATGGCAACAGGTGGTTGGTTTTATTAGTCAAAAGTTACAAGAAGCAAGGCCTGAATCAGCGGCTTACTATCAAAAAAACACATTGGTTTATATGGAAACATTGGAGGCATTACATCAAGCCGTAACTGCACAAATTCAGGCTATTCCTTTTAAGCAACGGGTATTAATCACTGCACATGATGCTTTTGGTTATTTTGGTAAGGCTTATAATATAGAAGTAGTTGGGTTACAAGGAATTTCTACTATATCTGAATGTGGCTTAAAAGATATTAAGCATATTATAGCCCTTATTATAGCACGGAATATTAAGGCAGTTTTTTTTGAAACTTCTGTTTCCGATAGATCAATGCGCGCTGTATTAGAAGGTTGTGCCCATTATGGATATAAAGTAGAGATAGGAGGGTGCCTTTACTCGGATGCACTTGGTGGGGCTGATACTTTAGCAGCTACCTATTGTGGCATGGTTAGCGCCAATACTACCACTATTGTAAATGCACTAAAATAAAGATGATACAAACAGACACGCATATTGTACAGATAAAAGATTTAACTGTTTCCTATCCAAATAGCAAGGTTGTATTGGAAAAAGTTAGTTTTAATCTACCATCACATAAAATCATTGGAATAATAGGTCCCAATGGGGCAGGTAAATCTACCCTATTGAAGGTTGCTATGGGGCTTATTCCTTATCAACAGGGGGAAATAAAGTTGTTGGGATCATCTATTCATAAGGTAAGAAGACAGATCAGTTATGTCCCTCAAAAAGAATCAGTAGATTGGGACTTTCCTGCTTCTGTATTTGATATTGCTCTTTTGGGTAGGTATAATCGATTGCGTTTTTTTGAACGGCCTAATAAAAAAGATAAAGCAATAGCTATGCAGTGCTTAGAAGAATTAGGTATCGCACACCTTGCCAAACAACAAATTGGAGAACTATCTGGAGGGCAACAACAAAGAGTATTTTTAGCTAGGGCGTTGGCCCAAGATGCAGCCTTATATTTTATGGATGAACCTTTTACAGGTATAGATATTACTACAGAAAAAATTGTTATTGCACTGTTAAAAAACATGGTAGCAGCAGGTAAAACCATTGTAGTCGTACACCATGACTTGGGGTCAGTAGATACCTATTTTGACTGGCTCGTCTTACTTAACCATAAACTTATAGCTGCCGGTGATATAAAAAAAGTCTTTACAGCTGATTTACTTGAAACAACCTATCATAGTAGATTGCCTTGTTTGAACCCCTCTTCCAATAAGTGCCGGTGATAGGCTTGCATATAGCATCTCTACCGTTCAATTTACATAAATAGGAATAGAACCGTTATATTGACCTATAAATATTAGTAAGTTATTGTATGTTCACGGTTGCATCCATATAGCGTGCGTTTGATGGTTTTTTGCGTAAGAAAAATAAAATATACAAACAATTTATATAAATTGAACCAATTATAATAATTATGTCAACTGATCAGGACACTCTTACACCTAGAGAAATTGTAAAAAAACTAGATAAATATATCATCGGTCAAGCAGAAGCCAAGCGCAATGTGGCCGTTGCCTTGCGGAATAGATGGCGCAGAATGGAGGTAACAGGAGTGTTAAAGGAAGATATTGTCCCAAATAATATCTTAATGATTGGGCCAACTGGAGTAGGTAAAACAGAAATAGCTAGGAGATTAGCCAAAATTGCAAAAGTTCCTTTTGTAAAAGTAGAAGCCTCTAAATTTACAGAAGTAGGCTATGTTGGACGTGATGTAGAGAGTATGGTAAGGGACTTAGTGGAACGTGCTGTAGCCATGGTAAAGTCAGAAAAAATAGAAGCAGTCCAGCATAAAGCGGTTGAACAAGTGGAAGCAATTATTTTAGATATATTACTTCCCCCGTTTCAACCAAAAACAAACGAAGAGACCTGTTTAGATAGTACAGAAAGCAGCGATACTACGCGGGAACGCTTTCGTGAAAAATTAAGAAGTGGTCTACTGGATCAACAACAAATAGAAATTAAAATAACTAAAACCGTTCCAGCTGGTAATATAAATAGTCTAGGAGCAGGTCCTTCCATGGACGAAGGATTCGTAATGAACTTTCAGGATATGCTGAGCAGTTTTTTACCCAAACAAACTAAAAAAAGAAAAGTAACTATTGCAGAGGCACGTACCTTGCTATTGACAGAAGAAACAGCCAAACTGATTGATATGAATGCGGTTAAAGAAGAAGCCTTAGTAAGAGCTAGCCATTCTGGTATTATTTTTATAGATGAAATAGATAAAATTGCCCACACTGGTCAAAGCAATAGTCCAGGTATAAGTCGGGAAGGTGTTCAGCGCGACCTTCTACCCATTGTAGAAGGGAGTACAGTACAAACCAAACATGGTCCCATTCAGACAGATCATATTCTTTTTATTGGAGCAGGTGCTTTTCATATGGCTAAGCCATCTGACCTTATTCCAGAATTACAAGGTCGGTTTCCGATTCGTGTGACTTTAGAAAATCTTTCACAAAAAGATTTTTATAAGATTCTAGATGAACCTAAAAGTGCCTTACCTATTCAGTATCAAGCACTGTTAGCTGTAGAAAATGTTAGGTTAGATTTTAGCCCAGAAGCCAAACAAGAAATTGCTGCCACTGCCTATTTGCTCAATGAAGAAATAGAAAATATTGGTGCGAGACGGTTACAAACTGTGATGAGCCATCTATTAACGCCTATTCTATTTGATGTTCCAGATACGATTAGGCCCCATACCGCCATTACCATCACCAAAGACATGGTCCAAGAATCGCTGGCTAACTTAATAAAACAGAAAGACCTTAGTGCGTACATTTTATAATGCATGCTATTCCCAAGCCACTTTTTTGTAGCCTCTATTACGCAATATAGACCATCTGTTGAAGATGTATGTCCTATTTTTTGCTTATATTTAAGCACTGCTCCCTGTAAGATTAACCTAATAATTGCTACACTATATGGCGTTTTTTATTAAGACCATTCAATTTTTAGCCGCTTTATTCATCATAGTTGGTATACATGAATTGGGCCATTTGCTTTTTGCTAAGCTATTTAAAATGCGGGTCAATAATTATATGATTGGATTTCCTCCTAAACTATTTAAAGTCAAATGGGGGGAAACAGAATATGCCTTAGGATCGATTCCCTTAGGTGGAGCCGTTCAGATTGCAGGTATGGTGGATGAATCATTGGCCATTAATCATTTGGAAAATAGTCCACAACCTTGGGAATTTCGTTCAAAGCCAGCCTGGCAGCGGTGCTTGACTATATTGGGTGGTATTATCTTTAACTTACTCAGTGGTATATGCATATGGATTGGTTTAACTTATATCATGGGACATACCTATTTGCCTAGAGATGAAGTAAATAAATATGGCATCATACCAAGTGCACTAGCTAGAGAAATGGGCTTTAAAATAGGGGATAAAATCATCAAAATCAATGGGAAAAATTTTGATGATTTTAATGACGTTTTATCACCCAGCTTTTTACTACGTAGTAAAAGCTATTATACCATCAACAGAGATGGTCAGTTATTAACATTGCCCATTCCAGAAAAGCTCCTAGAAAGCTTATCAGATATAAAAAAAGATTTTTTTATAAGGCCCATTTTTCCCTGCTTGATTCACTCCGTTCGCCCAAACAGTAGTGCTACCCTAGCAGGCCTAATGGCTGGAGATCAAATTATTCAGCTAGCTGGCCACTCTATCTTTGATGTATATGGCTTAATAAGGATAGTTAAAACTTGTTTGGATAAAACAGTTGAAGTAGTCTACTTGCGGAATGGCATAAAAATGGCTACCCAGGTCCAGATAGACCAACAAGGATTAGGTATTGAATTGGCTCAGCCTAAATATAGGCAACTACATTATTCATTTATAGGATCTATTCCCATTGGCCTAAAAAAAGCTCTAGAGTTGATGGAATGCCATTTTCTAACCATATGGAAATTAATCACAGGCAAACTTGCTTTAAAAAAATCTTTGGGTGGTCCGATTAGCATAGCCCAAAATTTTGACAACGAATTTATTGGATATAAATTTTGGACCCTGGTTGCTTTGTTATCTATCACGATTGGTTTAATCAACTTACTACCTATTCCAGCATTAGATGGAGGGCATGCTTTATGTATATTGTATGAAGTGCTATCTGGAAGAAAACTTTCTGATAAATTTTTACAAAGTACTCAAAAATTGGGCATGGCCCTTATGTTTTTACTTATGCTTTATGCATTGGGTAATGATATTCGTAAGCTATTATAAGTAGTTATAACTATATTATTGTTACTTTTTGGCATACTATTTAAGTGTACAATCATATAGGTCATGCTAAAAAGATAAATTAGGAATTATTTATAACCATATGTACTTCAATAAATCACTAGTAATGGATGGAGGGATTGCTTCTGCATGGGGTGAAGACGGCATAGGCGGTATGGTAGAGCTGATTGTTTCTGATGAAAAAGAACAGCTCTCTGATGACCATACCCAAGGTAGAATACCCTTGTTGGCACTTCGTAATATGGTTCTTTTTCCTAACGTTGTGGTTCCTATTGCCGTTAAAGAAAGGCAGGCGATGCATTTGATAGAAGTCATACATGAAAAAGATGGTTTATTAGGCATCATTGCACAGCGCAACCCAGAAAATTTTGAAGGTAAACAAACAGATGTATATCCAATAGGTACACTAGCCAAAATTATTAAAATTATTAATTTACCAAATGGTAAAACGATTGCTTTGGTACATGGTAAACAAAAATTTCAAACCATTCAACTCTTTACAGAATCATTAGGATTAGAAGCTACTATTCAACTACTAAAAGATCAACCTTATAAAGAAGACAAAAAAAATCTTGCACTGATGCAATCCTTAAAAGATGTAGCGATTAAGATTCTTAAATTTCGACCTGATGGTTCTAGCGAAGCACAGGCGATGCTAACCAATATTAAAAGTCTTGATTTTCTAACCTATTTTTTGGCGTCTAATTTAAATACAGATATCCACTACAAGCAAAAGTTACTAGAGTTAAGTAATAGCACCAAGCGGGCCAATTTGCTTTTAAAGCATCTTTTAAGAGAATTAGAAATCTCAGAGCTTAAAAAAGAAATTCAAGATAAAGTACACTCTGATATTAATCAGCAACAACGAGATTATTACTTAAGGCAACAAGTTAAAGTGCTACAGGATGAACTAGGCGAAAACGAAGTTTCAGACGAAATTGATACATTACGTGAAAAAGGAAATAAAAAACAATGGCCTAAAGAGGTAGCCAATTATTTTAAAAAGGCATTGGAAAAAGCTGAACGGATGAGCCCACATAGTCCAGATTATTCCATTAGCATCAACCATGCAGAGCTGGTCGTAGAGTTGCCTTGGGAGCACTATACCAAAGACAATTTAGACCTGACCCGAGCCAAGAAAATTTTTGATGCAGACCACTATGGTATTGAAAAAGTCAAGGAGCGCCTTTTAGAATTTTTAGCAGTTGTACGGCTAAAAAAAAATATGAAGGGACCTATTTTATGTTTATGTGGTCCTCCTGGAGTAGGAAAAACTTCTTTAGGAAAGTCTATTGCCAAAGCAATGGGTAGAAAATATGCACGTATTGCACTAGGTGGGCTAAATGATGAAGCAGAAATACGTGGACATAGAAAAACCTATATTGGTGCAATGGCTGGAAAAATTATCTATAACATTCAAAAAAGTGGTTCATCTAATCCAGTTATTGTACTAGATGAAGTAGATAAAATAGATGGAATGCGTGGAGATCCAGCATCTGCGCTACTAGAAGTGCTAGATCCAGAACAAAACAATGCTTTTGTGGACCATTTTTTGGAAGTGCCATATGACCTTTCTAAAATTCTATTTGTAGCCACTGCCAATTCAATGGACCGCATTCCATCTGCTTTGCAGGACAGAATGGAAGTCATTGAAGTAAGTGGCTATCTTCTAGAAGAAAAAATAGAAATTGCAAAAAAATATCTCTTCCCGAAACAAAGAAAAGAACATGGCCTTAAAGCTACTGATCTAGCCATACAAGATGATGCCTTAGCTACAATTATAGCAAGTTATACGCGTGAATCTGGCGTACGTGAACTATCTCGTCAAATAGCCAATATTTGCAGAAAGACCGCAAAATCGATTGCTTTAGCGGAAACTTATACTAAAAAAATAAAACCAACTGATGTTATTACTTTACTAGGCCCAGAGCCATTTGACCAAACACCTTATCAAACCACATCTTTACCTGGTGTTTCGATTGGTTTAGCCTGGACAGCTGCTGGTGGTGAAATTCTCTTTATAGAATCTGTCTTGAGTAAAGGGAAAGGAAGGATTAATTTGTCTGGTCATCTAGGAGAAGTTATGAAGGAATCTGCTATGACAGCACTTTCTTACTTAAAAGCGAATGATCAGTACCTTGATGTATCGCATGGTGTATTTGAAAATTATGATTTGCATATTCATGTTCCTTCTGGGGCAGTGCCTAAGGATGGTCCTTCTGCAGGCATTACCCTTTTTACTTCATTAGCCTCTTTATATACGCAGAAAAAGGTAAAAGACTGCTTGGCTATGACAGGGGAAATTACCTTACGTGGTGAAGTACTACCAGTAGGTGGTATTAAAGAAAAAATTCTAGCTGCAAAACGTGTAGGTATGAAAGAGATTATACTCAGCAGCAAAAACAAAAAAGATGTACAAGAAATAAAAGCAATCTATCGTGAAAATTTAGTATTTCACTATGTAGACTCTGTAGATCAGGTTTATCGTTTAGCGCTTCAAGAAAATAAAGTAGCTAATCCAAAAGTTTGGGATGGCGCTTTAGCGGAGCTGATAACGGAAAAAAAATAAGACGTTTACTTAGTTCTTTGAGTAAGCCCCCTCTGTCAAAAAGGGTTTATAAATCTACTCCTGATTCTACTTTCAGAACCTACTTGATTTTTTATATTTGTAAAGAATAAAAATTAATGTATTTGATACAAAATTTAGAAATCTTAAAAAATATTTACACGTGTAAAACGGTATCTAATACCAGCACTTGAGCGACCTTATTCCAGCTCTTTAATTAAGATAATTTTATTGCAACGGACTCAAACGGACTCAAAATGTTCCAATATTTCTTTTGCCCGATAAGTTATATAATATATATTATGTTAAGTAGAAACTATCGCCAGGAGAGAGGAAAACAAAACTCTTCTAAAATCATTGGAACTAAAAACTAATTTTTTGTGTTTAAGACTTAATAATATTAAATTAGTGCTTCATAATTTTAAAATGTTTATAATGTTAAATATCAAAACTAATATGGTTTTTTTATTGCATGCCCTAATATTAGTTGGATGCAATAGAACGAATAATATGATAGAGACACAATCTAAAAAACTAAGCCTATATAATTGTTTACACTCAACTAATAAGACTAAAGTTCATTTTTCTTCTAATCGTGATGATTGTTTAGTTTCTTATTCTACTAGGGCTTCTGAGGTTGCTGCTGAGGCTTATCTTCTTGCTCATCGTGCCCGTCTTAAGGCTAATGATGCTGCTAATACTGTTCGTAAATATGATTATATTGATTCTGATAATTTTGTGAATTCTGCTACTATAAGTTTTAAATCTGCTACTATATTTGTTCAACGGGCTACTAATCATTATAATGAGGCTTTCAAGTATGCTGATCTTGCTAATCACTATGCTACTAAATTCCGTAATGCTCCTTTTTTGAATATGTCTCTTAGTCTTGCTACTTAGTCGGCCCTGAAATATTATTTTTGAATAAATTTATTGAATGGATATTTCTTTATAATATATATGGTTTATCAGGCGCTCTATTTTTCTTACCCAAGATATAGGTATAACTGGTTTTGGATTAAGAATTTTAATTATATAGGTTTTAATTTAATAGCTTTTTTTAGAGCAGGGGTTATACCCCTTTTAGAACCACTTATAAATATATCACATTCATTAACAGGAATATTATGACCTCTATAGGCTTTATCTACGAAAGCATATTTTACCTTGGTACCAGATAATTGCTCGGCTTGTAATAAACTCTTCTCTAAAGTATGGCCATCATAAGCATTAGGATGTATCGCTTCTGTAGAAACAATTAAACCTTTTTTATGGGT
>NZ_JBOZWW010000026.1:0-7900 GCF_050864855.1 Candidatus Cardinium hertigii | reverse complement strand
TTATGTGCTATTGCTCATAACCTACGACTGATTACAAGAAAATTATTCTTAATACCCTCACAGTCAAATAAATTAAAACCTATATAATTAAAATTCTTAATCCAAAACCAGTTATACCTATATCTTGGGTAAGAAAAATAGAGCGCCTGATAAACCATATATATTATAAAGAAATATCCATTCAATAAATTTATTCAAAAATAATATTTCAGGGCCGACTATTTAGCACTATTCACAAAATCATCCTCAGAGATACTTCCTTTGGAGTCGAACCCGTAACTAATCGTACTACACATAACACCTTTCCCATGATGATCTAAATCCTTGTATAAGGCAAAAACAGCTTGATCCCCTGCTTTGACACTTGGATAATGTTCGTAGGTAGAACGCTCAATACCCCTACAATGGAGATAATTATTTTTTTCATGGACTTTAACCTTATCAAAAGCCTCTTGTGCGATATAACGCCTAGAAGCAGTATCTTGAATTTCTAACGACAAACCTTTTTGATCCCTAATAACACGATCATCTAAGTGACTACTAGACAAACCACAAATACTCTGATAGGTAAACCCCCTTTTTTCCATAAAGTCTACTATGGTACCTTTTTGTTGATCATCTACTAACGATTTATACATCCAATGTCCATTTTGATTGGGACTATTTTTAATCAATATTTTATCTCCTTCTTTCTCCATGACTGCCCAGGTTTTAGAACTTTTAGCCTTATCCAGCACATACCCCATAGAAGAAACATGTTGAATCAAATTAACTTCTCTCTTTATCCTTTCTAAGGAGTTTTTAATAAAATTATCTCTTACCGTTTTACCTGTAGTTTTCGTGTAAGAAACCTCTCGTTTGAGTAATTTATTTTCTTCTTCTAAAGAATATATTTTATCTTGTACATTTTCTAGCTCCTTTTTGGCTTTATCACGATGAAATGGATTTAAAGTATTGAGGTGTTTGGTTGCTTGTTCTATTTCCCTGTCAATTTTATTGATGCTTTTGTAATATTCTTTTGTAGGAATATGCTTTCTACCGGTTAATGAACTTTCTATTCCTCGTTCTAAACCAAAAGGGGCCATAGCTTCTGCATACCTATTTTGATAGCCTTGTAGCCTAACTTTTCCATCTTTATAATATTTAGCACTTAACCTTCCGTCTGGAGTAATAGGTACGACTACACAATGAATATGTGGAGTACGTTCATCTCTATGGACAGAGAAACGAACAATATTTTCTGCTCCTCCAAATTCTCTGCAAGCAAAATCCCAATTAGCTTTTTTCCAACTTTCAAATAATGCTTTATTAGATTCTATTTCTTTCATTCGTTCGTGGCTACCGGTCATAACCAAACCTAAAGCTTTAACCGCATCTGATCGAATAGCTTTCTCTTTGGTATACCCTTCTGATATTCTTTGGTCAACCAGTTCAGATAAAGATTTACACCGGTATCAACCAATTCTTCGTTTAGATGGATTCTAGAGGGATCTATATGCAGACCTAATTCTAAGGTTAAACTTTTTTCTGCTTCATCTTCGTATAGGCCTGTTTTCTTCAGTTCTTTGCTGGATCTATCTATATGTCTACCGATTCCTATTAAACCACTCTTGTACCCTTTTATATTAAATGTAGCGAACGACATAACAAACAATAACTATATAAAACAAGGGAAATTTCTTTCCCATTTGCTCTTAAATAATACAACGGAACAAAGATAGATATTACTAAGTAAAATAGAGCAGTCTTATGAACAGCCTTATGAAATAAGGCGTAGTGAGCTACGCCTTACTCCGTAAGACCACCTTTATAACCCTATAATAAACAAACAAATGGGAAAGAATATTTGTATGATAACGTGTTTTTTATAAAGATATATAGTATATTTATGCTATCTAAATTTTAACAGTTTTAATAAAATTAATTACATAAATATGGAAGATAGAATTAAGTCAATGGTAGAAGAACTTATTAAAGAAGGAGTAGACTTAGAAATTATTCTTAAAGCTTCTGGACTATCTATAAAAGAAATAGAAGAAATTAGCCCGGTAGCCTATGGAAGATATGTAGGATCTAGAAAAAAACTACTAGAAATAGCCTATAGAATGATAGATCTTGGATATAAAAAAGATGATATAGTAAAAGTTACTGGCATGTACAGCTCTAAAATAGAAGACCTAAAAGCTAAAACAAAAACTAAAAAATAAACTGCTATTTTTAAGATAAAAAATTATGATTTTTAATAAAATTAAACTATATTATAATATACAAATTAAAATATAAAAAATATGTAAAATAAAAATAAAATGAATATAGAAAATTTTATCACATCAGTAGTTGATAAATATATTAACCTAAAAAAATATAAGTTACCAAAAAAAGAAATAAAAGAAATAAGTCCTATAGACCATGAAAAATATATAAAAGCTAAAAAAATTACTGGAAATAGCGTGTAAAATGATAGTAATTGGTTATGATAAAAAAGAAATAACTAACATAACCGGAATATCTAATAAAAAATTAAAAAAATTAGAAAGTATTTTTAATACTAAAATATTATAAAATAATAATAAATACTGTCATGGTAAAAAGTAATTATACATGTTATGGAAAGTATATAGGATATAAAAAACGAACAATAGAAATAGCAAATAAAATGATATTTCTTGGTTATAAAAAAGATGAAATAGTTAAAGTAACAGATATACCTTATACAATAATAGATAAATTAGAATCCAATATAAAAAATAAAAATAGTATTTTTAATTAGATATATCCTAACCATATAAAATTTATATCAATATGGAAGATAAAATTAAAATAATATTAGAAAAATTAATTCAGTCAGGTGTTGATATGAATGCTTTTATTAAAGCTTCTGGATTATCTATACAGAAAAAAATAGTAAGCGTTATAGGAAACGGATATAGAAGCAGAAAACTAGTAAAAAGAAAACCATTTAGGTACTAATGGTAGTATTTTATTTTTTTCTAGCCTTATTCTTGTTTCAAACACTTTATTGGCTGAAATTAAGTGGTATACATCTAAATGACCGATACCTTAAATGGGCCGTTGAATACGCATTTAAGTCAAAATACGGGTTGCATACTAGACTAATTTTAGTAGGGTCTATTTCTTTTTTAGCCTGGGATAGATTAAAAACATTTATAGCCAATGCCTTGGATAAAAATAAAAGTTGGATACCTCTAGTAATACTTTCTTTCTGGTTACTATTTACGATTTGTTTCGTCTATTTCGAAAGAACATGCCTCTATCTATATTCCTATAATTGTTTAAAGTCATATACCTCTTTTCCTTCCCATTTGTTTATACTTTTTTTAGTCTATTTCGCTATCCCATTTTTGTCTCATGGCGATATAAAACCCTTTGTAAAAAGGGATAAAAACGTGGTAAGCCTTCCAAAAGGCTACGATAAAACATCGCCTTTTAGTATAGCTATACCTACTAAAAATGGTAAACTACCCATCAATAATCCCCAAAGAGGTATCTATATCCTAGGTGGCGCTGGAAGTGGTAAAAGTATCTATGTTTTAGAACCAATATTGTATGCAATGATTAAAAAAGGTTATTGTGGCATTGTATATGATTATAATTTTGAAGGGAATCAATTAGATCCTACAATAAAATGCTGTTTATCTAAATTTGTCTATAATTGCTATTACAGGTTACCAGAAAAAGAGAGAAAAAAGCTTTCATTTAAAACGATTAACTTCACAGATTTGAATAAAAGTAGTCGTATAAATCCTATAGATCCTGTTTATATATCAAATAGAGCCTATTTAGAAGAATATGTAACGGTATTGTTAAAAAACCTTAATCCTGGAAAAAAGGATGATTTTTGGCATGTAAGTACTAAATCGCTTTTACAGGGGATGATCATATATATGTCTAATAAAGCCCCAAAGTATTGTACGTTACCCCATGTATTGATGTTATCTACAAAACCTATAGATAAGCTATTAGGTTTAATAGAACAAGATGAAGAAGCCTATATATATTCTAGTTCTATATTTGATGCGTATAAGGGAGGAGAGAAGTCATCCGCCCAATTAATAGGTATTCTAGCCAGTTTTAAAACGAGTTTACTTCCCCTTATAAATAATGATTTGTTTTGGGTGTTAAGTAAAAATGAAATAAACCTGACGATCAATGATAGTACTGCACCTACGTTACTCTGTATTGGGAACTTTCCTCCTGCTAAATCGGCTTTTAGTCCAGTAATATCTTTACTCCTTACGGTATGTTTTAAATCTATGTATGGGCATAGCAGAACTAAGAGCTTTGTAGCCATAGATGAGTTGCCTACGTTATATATACCAGATATTTCAGAAGTTCCTGCTACCGCAAGGAAATATGGGATTAGTACGATTGCTTGTATTCAATCTAATGCGCAATTAGAGGATACGTATGGGTATGGAGGAGCTAAAAAACTCAGAGATATATTAACCAATCAATTTATAGGGAGTTGTGGGGTTGAATCATTAGGTTATGCGAGTTCTTTATTTGGTAAAGAAGCGCATATCATAAAATCTACTAGCTCCTCAGAAACCTATCATCCTGATTCGAAAAGTCCCAATACTACCCGAGGAGAAAACGTCACTATCCATGATAAAGACGTAATCCAGTCTAATGAGTTTTCAAATTTTGAAGTTGGCTACTTTGCAGGCAAAGTAGTAGAGAGTGAGGGTACGTTTTTTCAAGAACAGTTTAAACCTGTGTCAGATTACGACAAACAGTTTAAAAATAAGTATCTAAAAGAATTACCAGATGTAGCAGTAATTGATGCTGCATCTATTATTGAAAATACAAAAAGAATAAAAGAAGAAGTCAATACACTGGTTGTGTAACCATTATCCAGAATTGACGTTTAAATACAAAGATGTAGTAGCCTATTTTAACACTTTACCATTTGAATCAGTCTGTTGGTACAATAGGTCGAATGCAGCAGAAAACCTAAATTGGATAGATGCTTTTACACTTATATTATTTGACAGCACCATCTTAAAAGTAGATTATAGCGATAACATACTAGATTCAGAAGACAAGTATATAGATCTGGAAGAATTACTTTCGGAGTATTAATAGACATAGAATATATAATATTCTTTTATGTAACTTAATAGATATAAATAGATTATATATGTAATATTAAATACATTTAAGTAATTATTACTCAAACACTTTGTAGGAAGCTATTTTTATGGAAGAGCATTTAAAGCACGATGGATTAGCTAAAAAAATCTTATCTGATCCAATAGCTGCTCAGCAGTTTATCAGCCATTATTTACCAGAATCCTGTAAGTCAATATTAGATCTGGGTACACTTAAAGTAGAAAAAGAGTCATATGTAGAAGAAGATTTAAAGCAGAAATTTAGTGACTTGGTATTCTCTATCAAGATGAAAAATAATGAAAAAGCGTTTATATATACCCTTATTGAAGCGGAAGTTCGTCCTAATTATTGGACAGCGTTTAAGCTATGGAAATATATTTTTTTATTGATAGAAAGGCATAAAACAAAACATCAATCAAAGTTACCGTTGGTGATTCCAATAATACTGTATCACGGTACTAGACCTTTTAATGCGCCAAGAAGTCTATGGGACTTGTTTGTAGAACCTAGTCTTGCTAAAGAGTTTATGGGAGGTGATTACCAGTTGGTAGACCTATATTCCATGCCAGATGACCAAATCAAACAGAAAGAACATTTAGGTATGATGGAATATTTTATGAAGTATGTTTATGCAAGAGATATTTTAAAGCTATGGGAAGAATTTTTAGAAAACTTTAAATCTTGTCTTCTCCTAGATAAAGAAAAAAGTTATATTTATATAAGAAATTTCTTATGGTATACGGATAGTAAACTACCAGAAGATAAGTATCCAGATCTAGAAAAGATTATAAAGGAGCATTTTCCTAAAGAAGACAAAGAAGATCTTATGAGAACTGTAGCACAAAAATATAGGGAGGAAGGTATCCTAATAGGAGAGAAAAAAGGTATCCTAATAGGACAAGAAAAAGGTAAGCTAGAGGGTAAGCTAGAGGGTATAGCTGAAGGTGAAAGAAAAGGCAAAATACAAGTCGCTAAATCTATGCTTTTACAAGGTTATTCTATAGAAGACATTGTGCTTATTACTGGTTTGTCTATTACTGATATTCAAGATATTGAGTAAAATAAATAGATTGTTATGTCAATGGATAACAAAGATATCTCCTATAAAAAGGTACGAGATCCCTATGATGTATATGGTCTTATGCATATGCTGTTAAATCTTAAAGATAAACCAGACCTTACTAAAGAAAATTTTTGGACGGTTTCTTTAGATATAGACCGTATGATCTTAAATGTAGAATTGGTATCTATGTGTTCTTACTTAGATACCGCTTCTATTCCTTCAGAGGTATTTAATATGCCTCTACAGAAAAAGGCATATGGTATTGTTTTAGTTCATAATAGTCCTACTGGTGTATTAGATCCTAGAGAAGAGGATATAGACCTTACAGATAGATTGATCCAGGTTGGTAATATTATATGTATAGCTATTTTAGATCATTTGATTATTACAGAAAAGAGTTATTATAGTTTTCAAGGTAGTGGTTTAATGGATGAAATACGTTTAAGTAAGCGTTATTCGATTCCAAGTTTAGAAATAGGCGCTTCTGTTAAAAAACAGGTAGCTACTAAACGTAGAAAGAACGATAAATCACATCTTATTGATCAATACATAGAAGAAGAAATAAATCAGATAAAATGATGTATGATCTATTGACTGAATATATTACCTAAATAGGCTAATATCATGCTAATTTATTTAAGAAATCAGGATAAAATAGCGATTCACGATGCGGTTGATGCGTATAATGTGATGCTTATGATTCTGGAAAGAGAAGATAAACCAGATTTAAGTAAAGAACACTTGTGGGTGATAGCATTAAGTATACGTAATCTTATTGTAAATATAGAATTAGTTAGTGTAGGTAGTTCATATTTTACGTCAGTAGATCCAAAGGAGATCATGTGTTTTCCTTCTCAGAAGAAGGCGGCAGGTATTATTATGATACATAACCACCCTGTTGGAGAAATGTCACCTTCATTGCATGATTTAGATGCTACGGATCGAATGATTCAAGTAGGGAGGATATTAGATATTCAAGTTATAGATCATTTAATTATATCAGAAAGGAAGTATTTTGGATATTATAGTTTTGAGGACCATAGGATTATGGATAAACTCCGCAGAAGTATTAAATATATTCCAAGTTTTGAGTTAAAAGAAAACTTTGAAAAAAGACTAGATCATCTAGAGAAAACATTTAAAGAAGAAATAAAATTAACTAAAGAGATAAGTAGACAAAAAGGTAAATTAGAGGGTATCCTAGTAGGAAAAGAAAAAGGTAAGATAGAAAGGAACAGGGAGATTGCTAAATCTATGTTAGAGGAAGGATATTCAATAGAAAAAATTATACGTGTTACTGGTTTATCTAATTCTGATATTCAAAAAATTAAATAGGAAAAGAAAATCTAAAATAATCGGATCTAAAAAACAGGTATCTACTTTTGAAAACTTTTCCAAACTTATGGCCGCATGATATCTAAAATTGAAGACAAGGGGAAAAGCTAGGAAAAATTAAATATAGATGCGAGAGAACCAGTAAATAGTCGGTCCTGAAATACTGTATAATTATTTGTTAATCAGCAAATAAATGGTTAAATTTGTATTGGTTAATAACCAGTTTTAGAGTTGTTTTGTATAAAAAGCTTGCAAAATAAGGATGAAATCTAAGAAAATAAATAATAGCCTTGAGCGTTTGTTTGAGCAACGCTTATCTAGTTTTCTTAACCCGAAACATCCTTTATTCCAGTTATCTGATTCGATTCC
>NZ_JBOZWW010000060.1:0-10568 GCF_050864855.1 Candidatus Cardinium hertigii | reverse complement strand
CCAAGTAATCGAATCAGATAACTGGAATAAACGATGTTTCGGGTTAAGAAAACTAGATAAGCGTTGCTCAAACAAACGTTCAAGGCTATTATTTATTTTCTTAGATTTCATCCTTATTTTGCAAGCTTTTTATACAAAACAACTCTAAAACTGGTTATTAACCAATACAAATTTAACCATTTATTTGCTGATTAACAAATAATTATACAGTATTTCAGGACCGACTACTTATTGATCTTTATGGTAAACCTTCTCCTGTAGAGAATCATCTAGATAAAAATCTCTTTATTAACACCCAGTATACCCATTCCACTTCAGATTCAGGTTTCGGTTCAGTTTCAGATTCAGGTTTCGGTTCAGTTGTAGATGGAACAACTTATTCAACTAACAATGGGATTGTTAATAGGCCCCTTATTAACACCCAGTTACCCTCCCACTTCAGATTTAAGTTTTGGTTCATTTGTAGATGGAACAACTTATTCAGGTGACTATGGAATTTTTACTACGTCCCCCTTTGCGTACTCCAAAACCAGGATTAGGCTCAACTGAAAAGCTGTTTGCTGCGAACTGTGTGTTATTATTCTAGTTATGCCAAAGTTTGTTGGATTATTGTTAAAAGTTGCGTAAGCATACATTAATTGTTTCCATTATGCCACTTTATACTCCATGTCTTCTAATGGCAATTTTTTTTCTATTTATAATAGTAATATTTTTTTGTCTTTTGTATAGAAGGGATACCAGCTTTCGAGATTATGCACTTGGCCATAGACAGTTTTCTACAGCTACTATAGTAGCTACTATAGTAGCCTGTAGTTGTCCAGGAGGCGTACTCAGGCTTGCTATAGAATATGCTTCTTATGGAAGCTGGTTCATGCTTGATAGGATTATCCTCATGTTTTGTCCCTTGTTACTCTTAAGTTGGTTAGCACAGTCTATGTCTAAATTTATGGATCATCTATCGATGCCAGAGTCTATGGCTGTTGTATATGGACGTTGTGCAAGATTGATAACTGCTTTGTTTGAGCTGTGTAGTGGAATGATTATGATTGCCTTTCAAATTCGACTTATATCTGATACAGTTAGCCTATTTATACCTTCTGTTAGTTCATTAGCCATTACTATATTAATAACTATTGTTATGGTGGTTTATGCTATGTTTGGTGGTGCGCGTGCTATTGCTTCTATAGATGTATGGCAATGTATCGTTTTTTCGATGTGTATGCTTGTACTAGTTTGCTGGCTGTTTAAAGTTACCAATAACCTAATTATTAATAAAATTGATTTTCTTAAAAGTCAAAAACAATTCATAAATATTATACCTCCTGATAGGAAAATACCGCTTATATTTCGCTACTTGAGCGCTCTTTTTGGTCCGGTTGCTCCCTATCTTGTGCACTATTTATATATGTGTAAAAGGACTGTTCAGGCAAAAAAAGCATATTTGTATGCAGGTATTTTTTCTAGTGCTATTATAGCTTGTACATTGGTAATTGGTCTGTTGGTTTTTATCCGTTTCCCCAATATCCCTTCTACAGCTATTTGGAATCATTTTCTCTCTAATCTTTCGTTTTTTTTAAGAGGAGTAGTTTGTGTGATTATGTTATCCTTCGCTATGTCTACAGTTGATTCTAGATTACATGTTGCTAGTATTATGTTCGCTTATGATATACCAAAAAGTATCGGTTGTTTTAGTAGGCTTCTGAACTTGCATCAAGTTCAAGTGGTGCGTGTAGCACTTCTAGCTGTGGCGTTATTGGCTATGGTATTGGGTTTTTACTGTTCTATCTCCATTTTAGACAAAATCTTGGTATGGCATGGACGTCTTTATGTATCCGTAATCATAGCTCCATTTATTTTAGCTGTTTTAGGGTTCCATACTTCGTCTTCTGTTGCTTTAATAGGGATGGTTACTGGCCTACTATCTATGTTGGCTTGGCAAAAATGGATGGTGCCTATACTCCATACAACTAGTGGCCACGTACCTTGTATGTTGATGAATGGACTGGTGATGGTCCTTGTACACTATTTGTTACGCAGCACAACAAACAAACTAGACCAGCCCCTTGACAGGGTTCAATCTATTCAACAAGTCAACAAGAAAACGGGCTATAAAAAACAAGCATAGAAATAATATCGGTTGGCCATTTTTTATTTTATAGAATAAAGCTTAACTTTGTTGAGCTTGATTCTTTCTAGTAGTAGAAAAAATAGTATTCTTTTAGCCTATAGAAATATATGTATGCAATTGTAGAAATAGCTGGCGCCCAATTTAAAGTTTCTAAAGAGCAGTGGCTTTATACCCCTAAATTGCAAAGTGAAGTAGGTGCTTTGCTTACTTTTGATAAAGTGCTACTTGTAGATGACGGGGAAGGAACAGTAGTAATAGGTGCGCCTGTACTCCATACAGTAACCGTTAAGGCGAAGGTATTGGAACATACCAAAGGAGATAAAATTATCGTTTTTAAGAAAAAAAGACGAAATGGATATAAGGTTAAACGGGGCCATCGTCAAGAGCATACCAAAATTGTTATTGAAGACATTCTAAAATAATATAATCCCATGGCACATAAGAAGGGGGCAGGTAGCTCCCGTAACGGAAGAGATTCAGAAAGTAAGCGGCTCGGCATAAAAAAATATGGTGGAGAAACCGTAATCGCTGGTCATATCCTTGTTCGGCAAAGGGGTACCCGTTATTACCCTGGTAAAAATGTTGGGTTAGGTAGGGACCATACTTTATTTGCCTTAACCAATGGTGTAGTAGTCTTCAAAAAAAACAAGGACCTGCGTGCTGTTGTTTCGGTGGATAATATGTAGTCTATTCTTATATAGAAGTTTTCTTAACAACTAAAAAAATAATTTATTAACCATTTGCGAACGAGATTCGCTAGAAAGGCAATACTATGGCTGTAAAAATAAGATTGGCTAGATGTGGTAGAAGACATTTAGCAGAGTATGATATTGTTGTAGCGGATGCAAGGTCACCACGAGATGGTCGTTTTATAGAAAAAATTGGGAACTATAACCCCAATACCGCTCCTGCAACTGTCAAACTTAATGAAACCAGTGCATTAAAGTGGCTTTTTCAAGGTGCGCAACCTACCGATACAGTAAAAACACTTTTTTCCAAGCAGGGTATTATGCTTAAAAAGCATCTTCAGATAGGTGTTGTAAAAGGCGCCATTACCCAAGAGCAAGCTGATCAAAAATTTAGTAATTGGCAAGCAGACCGGCTAAAAAAAGTGGCCACTCACGTATAATACGTTGTTTTAAATTTTTCTTTATGTATTGCCCTAGATAAGTAATAGTGGGCTCATAATTTTAATAATTAAACTCATTTTCATCAAATTACAAAACAGTTAATTAAATGGATAAAATGAATAAAGAAGATATTATGGCTAAAGTAGTAGCCGTTGTTGTGGATAAACTAAATGTTTCAGCGCAAGAGGTGTTGCCTACTGCTCATTTTGTAAATAACCTTGGTGCTGATTCCCTAGATCAAGTAGAATTGGTGATGGAACTTGAAAAAGCCTTTGATGTACAGATCAAGGATGATGAAGCGACCCACCTGCAAACAGTTGGTAGTGTTGTAGATTATTTACAAGAAATCTTATCTAAACGTAAGGCTTAGTTGATTTTCGTATGTGCCCCACAAGAGTAGTGGTTACAGGATTGGGTGCCCTTACCCCAATTGGCAACAATGTTAAGACATATTGGGATGGCCTAGTTTCTGGTCAAAGTGGCGCAGCCCCTATCACCAGTTTTGATACAACTAAACATAAAACCAAGTTTGCTTGTACCTTAAAAGGGTATGACCCCCATAACCATTTTGATGCAAAAGATGTAAGGCGAATGGATCCATTTGCCCAGTATGCTATGGTAGCTGGGGATGAAGCCATACAAGATGCTGGATTAATTACTCCTTTAGTAGATAAAGAACGTGTAGGCGTTGTATGGGGTTCTGGTATAGGTGGTTTAGGTACTACAGAAGCAACCGTTTTAGGCTTTGCTGCTGCTGGTATGGATCCTAAAATCAATCCTTTTTTTATTCCTAAAATTATACCAGATATTCCCTCTGGTCATTTATCTATTAAATATGGTTTTAAGGGGCCCAATTTTGCTACAGTTGCAGCATGTGCTTCTGCAGTAAACGCTATAGTAGCTGCTTTTCACTTGATTAAACTAGGAGATGCAGATGTAGTGGTAGCAGGTGGTTCAGAAGCGCCTATTATTCAAATAGGCATAGCTGGATTTAATGCATTAAAAGCGCTCTCTCAACGCAATGAAGATTATTTAACGGCTTCACGCCCTTTTGATCAGACCAGAGATGGTTTTGTGATGGGAGAAGGAGCAGGTGCTTTAATTCTTGAATCTTATGCCCATGCAAAAAAAAGAAATGCTAAAATTTATGCTGAATTAGTAGGTGTAGGCATGTCTGCAGATGCCCATCACATTACTGCACCAGATACAGGAGGTGTCATTTTAGCATTGCAACGTGCTTTAGCCAGTGCCCAAATTAGACCAGATCGTATAGATTACATTAATGCCCATGGTACCAGTACTCCATTGGGCGATGTCAATGAAGTGGAGGCTATTCAACATGTGTTTGGTGTCCATGCTTATAAGCTTAACATTAGTTCGACTAAGTCTATGACCGGCCACTTATTGGGTGCAGCGGGGGCGATAGAGTCTATTGCGACTGTTTTGGCCTTGTTGCATCAAGTTGTGCCCCCAACCATTAATCATAAAATATTAGATGAAGCCATTGATCCACGGATCAATCTAACTTTAAATAATGCAGTAAAAAGAACCATCTTATTTGCCCAAAATAATGCCTTTGGCTTTGGTGGACATAACGTTTCTATAATCTTCAAAAGATGCGAAGATTTCTAAATTTATTCCAGTATATTTTTATAAAGCAAAATCCTGCTACCCAACAGTTGGTCTCTTTTATAAGAGCGGTTACCGGAATGATGCCTATAAATCTCGCTTTATATAAGGTAGCCCTTCAGCATAGTTCTATAGAAGAAGGACATACTTCCAATGAACGACTTGAATTTCTGGGCGATGCTATATTATCTGCTATTGTTGCAGACTATCTTTTCAAAAAATATCCATTAAAAGAAGAGGGTTTTTTAACAGACATACGGTCAAGGTTGGTCAATAGGGATGCTTTAAATGGGGTGGCACGTAAAATGCATTTAGATAAGCTGTTGCATTATGATACCAATCTGGTAAAACCAAGTGGCCATAAATTTATGTATGGCAATGCCTTAGAGGCCTTTATTGGGGCTGTTTATTTAGATCATGGCTATGAACGTTGCCAAAAGTTTGTTATTGATTATTTGATAGTCAATTATATAAGTCTAAAAGAGCTGATAGAACATGATACCAATTTTAAAAGCAAGATCATTCAATGGGCACACAAACATCACCTTCAAGTAGTTTTCAAGATTCTTGAAGAAAAACAATGTGAACACTATAAAGAATTTACTGCTCAGGTGGTTATAGGTGAAAAGGTTATGGGCGAGGGGACAGGTAGAACTAAAAAATGTGCCGAACAAATGGCTGCCCAGCAGGCCCTACAATATACGGAGCAAATAGAAACCAATTAAAAGCGCTCAGTAATCTTTTCAGTCGAGGCTTTTTACAAGGAATATCTTTTCCTATTTTTAGGCAGTGGAGCTAAAAATCCAAACAGATACATTGAACATTGACTGATGATTGCGTCCATACGAAGACTTTCGTTTTTATTTTCTATAAATAGCATCTATCTAGAACAATTATGGCAAAAGAAGATATACACGATATTATTCATGCATCTGATTATCCATATGGATTTGAAAGTAATATTCCTGTAGATACCATTCCCAAAGGCTTAACGGAAGCTACCATTCGCCTTATTGCTGAGAAAAAAAAAGAGCCAGCGTGGTTGCTCAAACGCCGTTTAGAAGCTTTTTATCATTGGTCTAAATTAAAAGAGCCTACCTGGGCAAAAATTGTCTATCCACCTATAAATTACCAAAATATTATTTATTACGCAGCACCCAAACAAAAGGTACAGTTAAACAGTTTAGAAGAGGCTGATCCAGAACTTTTGGCTACTTTTAAGCGATTGGGTATTTCGTTAGAAGAGCAAAAAAGACTAACGGGTGTAGCGATGGATGTGGTGTTAGATAGTGTTTCTGTGGCCACGACTTTTAAAGATACATTAAACAAGCTAGGCATTATTTTTTGTTCTTTTAGTGAGGCTGTTCAGCAATATCCTGATTTGGTTAAAAAATATTTGGGTAAAGTAGTCCCTATGACCGACAATTATTTTGCTGCCCTTAATACTGCTGTCTTTAGTGATGGTTCCTTTTGCTACGTTCCCAAAGGGGTCCATTGTCCTATGGAACTTTCTACCTATTTTCGCATCAATGCTACCAATACTGGGCAATTTGAACGCACCTTGATTGTTGCAGAAGAAGATGCCTATGTTAGCTATTTAGAGGGGTGTACAGCACCTATGCGGGATGAGCATCAATTACACGCCGCTGTAGTAGAGATTTATGCTGCAAGGGGGGCGCATGTAAAATATGCTACAGTACAAAATTGGTATCCAGGCAATAAAGATGGCGTAGGCGGTGTCTATAATTTTGTAACCAAGCGAGGCCTTTGTGCGGGCGCGTACGCTAAAATTTCATGGACGCAAGTAGAAACCGGTTCAGCCATTACTTGGAAGTATCCAAGTTGCATTTTAATGGGAGACCATTCAGTAGGTGAATTTTATTCTGTAGCAGTAACCAAAAACAGACAGCAAGCAGATACAGGTACAAAAATGATCCACTTGGGTAAACATACTAAGAGTCGGATTGTAGCCAAAGGTATTGCAGCTGGTCAATCCAACAATAGCTATAGAGGTTTGGTCAAGGTCGCCCCTGGAGCAGCACATGCCACTAATTTTTCTCAGTGCGATTCTTTGTTAATGGGTAATAGCTGTGGTGCCCATACTTTCCCTTATATAGTAGTAGGCCATCCAACCGGCCAAGTGGCACATGAAGCCACTACATCTAAAATTAGTGAGGATCAACTTTTTTATTGCAATCAACGTGGTATCGATCATGAAACTGCTATTGCACTTATTGTCAATGGTTATTGCAAAGAAGTACTCAATCAGTTGCCTATGGAGTTTGCGGTAGAAGCACAAAAACTATTGGCGCTTACGCTGGAAGGTAGCGTTGGATAATTGGACTAAAGATTTAGCATTTATTTTATAGCTGTATCTGAATAAATTTTTATCACAACTGAATAACCACTCAATAGCCTAATCTTTAGGATAGTCATTTGGTTTGTTATAAAAAGTTTCGACAGATGGTTAATTTTTTTTAGATTTGGGAGTAAACACCGAAACGTTACCCAAAGAAAGTAGCAAAAATTTGACAGGTATTATAATCGAAAAAATGGAACAAAATCAATTTAAAGTTGAGTTTATAGCCTCCAAAATGCTTACACCTACTGTAGCAGAGTTGTCTTTTAGACGTTTGGATAAACTACCTTTCCCATTTATACCAGGTCAATTTATTACTTTTTTATTGCCACACGTATCTGGAAAAATAGTACCACGCAGTTATAGCTTAGCCAATAGCCCTTCGCAAACCAACCAATTGGATATCGCAATAGCCCCGGTTCAGGGCGGCTTTGCCACGAACATCCTCTTTGACCTAAAAAGTGGCGATCTATTAGACTGTGTTGGACCTAAAGGTAGGCTTATCCTTCAAGCAGCAGAAAAACCAAATCACTACCTATTGGTAGCTACTGGAACTGGTGTAGCACCTTATCGTTCTATGCTCCCTACACTTGCTAGACGGCTAGAAGAAGATAAAATGCTCAAAGTAACCTTGTTATTAGGTGTACGTTATGCGACTGACTTGCTTTATGCAGAAGATTTTATTGCTTTTGCCCAAAAATACCCAAATTTTCACTTTCGTGGCTATCTGAGTAGAGCAAATGCAGAGGCACCTCCTTATCAATATGTAGGCTATGTACAATCCGCCTTTGAAAGCCTTGATTTAAATCCAATGACCGATTTGGTATACCTATGTGGTAATCCATATATGATTGATGAAAGTATTGAACAGTTGCAAAATATCGGTTTTAATTTACAATCTATAAGAAGAGAAAAGTATATCTCCCGCAGGGTGTAAAATAGAATCTGTTGACAAAACAACCAATGGACATCTTAAGAAAGCAAAAGGCCTGACGCTATAGGCGGCTTCAATACGCTCTTTATTGTTGCGAAATGAGTTGCCTAAAATAAAGCGGCCCTGTTATACTGTTTCTTATTTAATTTTAATTAATAGGTAGATCACCTAAAAATATAGTACAGTTTTGCGTTTTAGATTTTTAAAAATTTCAGTATCTATTGACCTCAGTTATTGGATCTTTTTATTTTTGGTAATCAGTAGTGTAGGTAGCCAATATATAGAAATTTTGCTATGGGCTAGTGTCTTTACCTTAAGCATATTGGTACATGAATATGGTCATGCCTTAGTAGCTCTTTTTTTTGATGCAGCACCCGAGATTGTATTACAAGCTTTTGGTGGCATCACTCACTTTAATGCCCTATACTTAACAAGTAAACAAAAATTTTTAATTACCCTTGCAGGTCCCCTCTTTCAAGGATTATTGACACTGACGGTCTATCTCTTGCTTCGATTTAATATTTTTAATAGCTATCTCTTGCAATATTTGCTCTATATAACCATGTATCTAAATAGTAGATGGTTGCTGCTGAATTTAATACCTATTGCGCCACTTGATGGTGGCTGGTTGTTGCGCTATATACTAGAAAAACTTTTTGGCTATACGGGCTATCTGGCCAGTATTATTATTGGGTTGGTCGCTGCTGCCATTGCCATTCCTTTTTTGTATCTTCAAGGCTATCACTGGTTCTTTATCATGCAACTCTTTATAGCTGGATGGCATTATTGTAAACGCTGGCAACAGGCAAGAAAATGGTAATAAAAAAACATATCGGTGTGCTTTAACCTGTACAAGTAAATCTTATTGTATGGAATGGAAATTTGTTTTGTTGTGCCAAATGCAGCTAAGGCTGATAGGCCTATTACCCATCGCAATCGCTATAGGTTGTCAACGAGATGCACCTAGATATGAACCCGGACCTATTGCTCCTACAGAAGACAGACAACAATCCAACAAAGCGCAAAGTAATATAAAAGAACCTACTCAATCTGTATCTAATGGCTATGCCTCCCATCCCCCGGATACAATATATAATCATGTAACACTTATTTTAAAGGATATAGGTTGGTCTGATCTTGTATCAGCTCAATGCACTGATTCAAAATCAAAAATACCTGTACTTATAGCGCCACCTGTTGCGCCACATGCACAAAATGATTGGAGTAAATGCATAGAAGCGACTGCTCACCTACTAGATGAGAAAAAAACAGATGATCGTGCAGTATCCCATGGATTACCCAATAGATTAATAATTTCATTTCCAGACAATCAGTCGCATAAGTCCTGTGAAAAGCCTAGATTCCTTGCAACAGAATGTTGTATAACGGCTAAATCCAATCCGAGTAACTCAAAAAAGTATACCTATGCTTTAATAGGATGTTTGGTACATGTACCAAAGCATAGTGCTGATTCAAAAGAACATTTTATTCGACTTGTACAATCGAATAAAACGTGGTATTTCAATAAAAAGAACAGTAAAGAGCTTGTTGGTATTTCTACTCAAAAGGCCATTCAGCTAGCCTCAGAAAGGGGCACTATCTTTTTTACAAAAAAATCACATAAATGATGCAAATATTTATATGCTAATTTTTGCTTGATAAAAAAGTCTGGTTTCGTTTTTTGATGGTTCAGCCTATTTATTTAATAAGTTATGGTTTGCTTCTTTTAGACGCTTTTGATGGAGCCATAAATAGTGTACCGCCAGTATTACTAAGCCATTGACCAACATGCAGGGGAAAAGACCATCTGTTGTCCCTAGTAAGGGATAAATCCATTTCCTCCAAGCAAAAACAGATAATGCGCCTGCAACCATACCCATCAGAACAATGGGCTGACCAGTACGAAAGCCTAAAACAGCCAAAATAAATGGAGCAACGACTATAGGCGCATATAAACGACCATAGAAGCGCGAGAACTGATCTGCCATAAAATAGTTATTAGTGAGGGCCAATGGTATCGCTAAGATAGCCAAAACTAATATCGCTATATGCGCTATTCTATAATGATAGACAAAAGAAAGTTTTTTTCTAAGACCTATGGGCAATATATGGGGCACTATATCATAGCTTATCATAACCGCACAGATATGTAGCCTAGAATCAGAGTCTTTCTTTTTAAGTGTGTAAATATTTTTTAAGATTTGTAAATTTTGTATTAAATACATTAATTTTTATTCTTTAAAAGTATGAAAAAGAAAGTAAGTTCTCAAGATGGTATAAGCAAAGCGATAGATTTATTAGTAGAATCAGGAGTAGATTTATCGACCCTTTTTGAGAAAGGAGGATTACTCAAAGAACTAAGTAAACGTCTTATAGAAAAAGCCTTAG
>NZ_JBOZWW010000040.1:0-11354 GCF_050864855.1 Candidatus Cardinium hertigii | reverse complement strand
CTAAGGCTTTTTCTATAAGACGTTTACTTAGTTCTTTGAGTAATCCTCCTTTCTCAAAAAGGGTCGATAAATCTACTCCTGATTCTACTAATAAATCTATCGCTTTGCTTATACCATCTTGAGAACTTACTTTCTTTTTCATACTTTTAAAGAATAAAAATTAATGTATTTAATACAAAATTTACAAATCTTAAAAAATATTTACACACTTAAAAAGAAAGACTCCGAACTCTTGGAAGAAGAGTCAATTCAAATCATAAAGGATAACCAAGAACTGATAGAAAAGTTCTGTCGCATTGTGTGTGGTGGCATAGTGAACTGAAAAATTATAAAATAATAAGAGATTGGATGCTGCCTATCTAATGAAAATATCCTTTTAACTGTGTCAAAACGTTAAGAAGGATAACACTTGCTCTAAAAAAAGATCTTCTATTGCAACCTCAGATCGGTCATATGCAATAGGATGGTAAATAATCCGTTAACTATTTGAAAGGTATTTTAGGAGATAAGCTTAACTGTAGTAGTTGACATTTAATCTTACATTTTTAATGTAACACACCTATAGGGATCAGACAACTGATTCAAATCTTTCCAATTTAAAGTCCATTTATTGGTTTAAGCCATACATACTGTTTCTTTAATATCTTTGACCATAAGTTGTAAAGATTTATGACCCAAATAATAATTGTATCCTATGGTATAAGCTATAGCAAACGGCTTTCCAGTTGCAACAAGTGGGAAGTAGTCACCCAAACCAAAGCCTATCGCTTCATAGGACACTGAACAATCTGTTTGGTACAGTTCCAACTTAAGATGTTTTTCTTTTATTAAATAAAATTTACGCGCATAAACTTTTTCACTAGCAAATATGGGCGTAGCATTCCCTGGACCAAAAGGAGCCATTTGCATCAATATGTTTACGAATTTCTGAGTAATAGCCTGAAAAGAGATTAAGGCATGAATGGGTTGTTGAGGGATTAACAAATCATCGGTTATCGTTTCTGATACTACTTCTTCAAATTGTTTCTGAAATTTAGCCACATGGGCTAGTGGCATGGTAAGACCTGCCGCAAAAGCATGTCCGCCATATTGGTCTAAAAGTCCACTACAGGCTGAAATAGCCTCATAGATATTATAGCCAGATATGGAACGAGCAGAACCAGTAGCTTTACCATCAGAAAGTGTTAAAACTACAGTAGGCCTATAATATTGTTCAATACAACGGGAAGCTACAATGCCAATAATACCTTTATGCCAATCTGAATTAAAAAGCACATTGCTCTTGCTTGGATGGGTCTTATTTTCTATCATGGCCAAAGCTTCTTGTGTAATGGTATGGTCAAGCGATTGGCGCAAGAGATTTTGTTGATCAATAGATTGCGCTAGATGATAGGCTTGTACTAGATCTTGTTCTATAAGTAGCTGAACTGCTAAAGAAGCATGACTCATACGTCCAGCTGCATTAATCCGCGGACCTATCTTAAAAACAATATCAGAAATAGTAATGGTAGTACTTAACCCTCCCAACTCGATTAATGCCTGTAGTCCTGGACGGGGCTGAGTAGCCAATTGTTGGAGGCCAAAATAGGCTAAAATTCTATTTTCATCTACCAATGGGACTATATCACAAGCAGCACTAACCGCTACAAGGTCTAAGTAACCATAAAGGGTTGTAGGCTCTAAGCCACAGTAACTACAAAAGGCTTGTAATAGTTTAAAACCTATACCACAACCTGATAATTCTTTAAAAGGATAGGGACAACTTGGTTGTTTGGGATTTAAAATTTCATACGCTAGTGGCAAAACATCTCCTACTTCATGGTGGTCACAAACCATTACATCTATGCCGCGTTCAACCGCTAGCGCAATGGGTCCATACGCTTTTATACCACAGTCTAAAGTAATGATAAGTTTGATGCCATCTTGATACGCTTTTTCTATCGCTTGCATGGAAACTCCATAGCCTTCCACCATACGATCTGGGACATAATAACTTACTGCTGCACCAGGCAATGCGTGAAGAAAAGCATAGACCATAGCCACAGCTGTCGTACCATCTACATCATAGTCACCATAAATTAATATTTTTTCTTTTTGGGTTAAGGCTTGATGCAAACGGCCTACAGCACGTTCCATGCCTTGCATTAAAAAAGGATCATACAACTGTTCTAAAGAAGGACGAAAAAAATGCTTAGCTGCTTCAAAAGTTTCTATTTCCCTCTCTACCAAAATAGTTGAAATAGCAGAGGGGGTACCGAGTATTTTATCCAAAGTTGCTACCTTATCACATAGCTTAAAAGAGTGAAGCACCCAACGTTTCTGCATACATACAATACGAATTAATCCATTTACAAAAAGGCTGATAAACGACTAGCTTCTTTAATAGCCAAACCACTATCATACAAAGAGGTTGGATATTTTTCTACAATCTCTCGGTAACAACGATAGCCATTTTCATATTGCCCATCTGCCTCAAAAGCAATGGCTGCTTTACCCAAATAACGAGGCGTATATGTACTATTTGGCCTATAACGAGCGGCCTTTAAATAATAGGCAGCCGCTTGTTTATAATTTTTTTGTTCACTGTAGGCATCACCGATTACAGACCAAGAACGGCCTTGTAAAATATAATCCTTACCCTTAAATCTACTTAAAAAAGAGCGGGCTTTATCATATTCCTTTTGGTGCATATAGGAAATTCCAGCATAAAAACAAGCTATATTGGCCGTTTTAGTATAAGGATATTGTTCAATGACTTCTACAAAACCTTTATGCCCCCCCTCACCTTTGAGCGCCTTATCAAAATCACCAGCTTCAAAATGATAGATTGCTTGAAAAATATCATCTTGTGCCTTTACATTTTTTGCTTCTCTTAAATAAAAAAATCCGAGCAAAACGGCAACAGAAAAAAAGGTTATGCAAAAGCCAACGAGATACCATTTTTGTTTGTTACACTTCAAAGATATTGACTTCCCCTTTGCTTTGTTGCTTTCTGAGGGATTTCTAGGAATACTATTTATATCTATTATTTTCATAGCATTTAATACTGAAGAAATGGATAGTCGATTTGTTTGTAAACGTAATGATACGCAGTTGCTGGATCTGGAAAAGGAGATGCCTCAGCAAAAGAAACTGCTTGTGCAATCTGATCTTTGACCTCGGACTCAATTGCTTCCAATTCGGTTGCATTGGCCACTTTCTTTTGTAAGATCAATGCTTTAAGCTTAAGAATAGGATCTTGTTCTTTATAGGCTTCTACCTCTTTTTTGGTACGATAACCAGCAGGATCAGACATAGAGTGGCCTTTATAACGATAGGTCACCAACTCCAGCAACCTGGGTATACCCTTTCTAGCTTTTATAGCTGATTCCTCTAGAGCACAGTGTACTGCTTCTACACATAACCCATCTACGCGAGCTGCATCCATACCATAGCTGCTACCCAATCGATAGAGTTCTGTAACATTAGAACTTCGTTCTACTGAAGTACCCATTGCATAGCCGTTGTTTTCAATTACAAAAATAATGGGTAAACGATAGAGCATAGCCAAGTTAAACGCTTCATGGATAGCACCTTGACGTACTGCACCATCTCCCATATAGGTTATACAAAGATAACCTGTTTTTTTATATTGCTCAGCAAACGCAATACCGACTCCCAACGGCACTTGTCCACCAACAATACCGTGGCCACCTAAAAAGTGACGGGCTTTATCGAACATATGCATCGAACCTCCATATCCTTTAGAAATACCAGTAGCTTTACCATAGAGTTCCGCCATTACATGGCCTGGGCAGCTCCCCAATGCAAGAGGATGGGCATGGTCACGGTAAGCCGTAATGTATTTATCTCCTTGGCGTAGTGCTGTAACAGCACCAGCTACACAGGCCTCCTGTCCTGTATACAGGTGGCAAAATCCTCGAATTTTTTGCTGCCCATACAGTTGGGCCGCTTTATCTTCAAATTTACGAATCAACCACATCATCTTATACCATTGCTGGTAAAAATGGGAAAGCTCTGTTCTACCAATAGGGGATACTGTAGATGATGCTTTATCTATAGTTGATGGAGCCATGGTTATACTTTATTACAATTATTTGATACATTTTTGTCCCTTAACCAATCGCTATTATTTTATTTTCCTAAAAATTTAGAAAGATGGGTAGTATGCTCAGGTAAAGTTACCTAAGTAGCTACAAAAAATCAAAATTATAGTAGCTCAAAAAATCGGAGAAAAAAATAAAAGTTTTGTTTCTTATAGTTTTAGTTTTACTCTTGACTAGCAAAACAAATATAGATATATTTTTTGGTTATGAAATATGGCCGCATCATACCCAAAATTTGAGATAAAGGAGAGACGTATATAAGCTTACATATAGACGCAACAGAGCCTTATCTTTATCCATGTTAGGGATAGCTTTATCAGCTACTGGGTAAACAGTTCTCTTTTGAGCCATATACTTTGAGATTTTCAGTCACAAAATTACTATTTTACAAACGTTACCCTTACTACTAAAAGTATTGATCTAGATTAATCAACCATTATAGTTCCTTTGAAAACTGAGTTATGGTTGGATGAAACCCATCTCCTAAACAGGGGGAATGGATTTGTAGTAATCCTTCTAGACTATAGGCTTGATCTAAACAATAATTACCTATTTGGGTTCGACATAAAGCATGAAGGTAAGCTCCAACGCCTAATTTTTGTCCTAAATCATGGACAAGACTTCGTACATAGGTCCCCTTACTACAAACCAATGTGAAATTAACAAATGGTAGATTAAACGCTGTCAACAGGAAAGAATAAATGGTAATAGAGCGAGGGGACAACATAGCTTCTTCTCCTTTTCTAGCCATTTTATAGGCTCTTTTCCCACCTATTTTAATGGCTGAATAGATAGGAGGAATTTGTGTTATAGGTCCAACAAAAGTAGCAGCAGCAGCGCTTACCATCTCTTCAGTAATATGATCATAACTAGACAGGCTATTAAAAGGTGTTTCTAAATCCATAGATGGTGTAGTCCTACCCAGCACCATTTGACCAGTATAAATCTTATCTAGCCCTTGAAGGCTGCTAATTTTTTTAGTTTGCCTGCCACTACATAACAAAAGTAATCCTGTAGCTAAGGGATCTAAGGTACCCGCATGACCTATTTTTTTTATTTTTAATGCACAACGAATCTTTTTTACAACATCAAAAGAAGTCCACCCCAAAGGTTTATGAACCATAAAAATAGCCTCAGAAAGGTCATTTTGGTGTTTATGCATATTATTATAGAATATATTATGGGCCAAACTTGGAAGATAGAGCTTCTACAAGCTAAATAAAAACGATTTCTTTAGATTTATAAGCATATTTGGTACCATTGCGTCCTACTAGAACCAACTCCCCTGCCCTATTTACAGATAATATACACCCTTCTAACGATCCATTTGTGGTTGCAAAGGTATGAAATCCTGTCTTACGGTAAAGTCTGTTGATATACTTTTCCCAAAGTAAGTTATACATTCCATTTTGCAAATGAGCATAATAACTACCAAAGGCATCCATAATATGGCTTAACAACAACGCTCTATCAAAGCTGTTTCCGCTATGTATAGCCAAGGAAGTAAAGTTAGCAGACTCAAAATGCAGTTGGTTAATATTTAATCCAATACCAATCACCGCTGTCTTTATTTTATAGCCATCTCCTATATTGGTTTCAATTAATATACCACCTAATTTTTTATCTAAGCAATAGAGATCATTGGGCCATTTTATAGCGATTTCTTTTGGCAAGTAGTCTACTAGCGCATCATACATTGCTAAACTAGTAATAACATTCAAGGCAAATACCCCGTCTATTGTTAACCATTCTGGATATAGAATAAAAGAAAAAAGTAAATTTTTACCTGATTCTGAAATCCATTTACTACCACGCTGTCCTCTGCCTTTGTATTGATGATCTGCAATAAAAACCGTTCCTTCTGCTGCATGTAGTAGATAGGTTTGGGCGAGGTCGTTGGTAGAAGCACAACTTTTGTAATAAAATGAAGCCCTATCAAATAGGACATCAGACTGCATATCAGTATTGAATGGGGCAAACAGATCATTCATGGAAATATGATTTATATCCATTACTTTTCATATATAACGTGTAGAAGGCAAGATTTAAAAGGGTCACAATAAAATATTGCAACGCTTTTATCATAAAACCTAGTCCTTTATTGAGCCATTTTTGTAAATTTTTAGTACTAAAAATTTAATATTTATCTCATTTTAAAGCTATATAGGTAAGGCTTGGATCAGTATACGCTATTTTCAACAAATTTTAATTTTCTACTACAACTGTCTCGGAATAAAGATGGCTCAGCCTATTTTTCCCATTGCACAAAATTTATCTATTCGCGCTTGAACTAATCTTTCAATAGACTGGCTAGACAATTTTTCTAAATGCGCTAGAATGCTTTCTTTAATCAGCGCTGCTGCAGTTGGTAAATCTCTATGGGCACCTCCTATTGGTTCCTTGATCAGCCCATCTATCAAACGAAAATTAGACATATCGTTGGCGGTTACTTGTAACATTTCTGCAGCTTGTTCTTTATAATCCCAACTCTTCCAAAGAATAGAGGAACAAGATTCAGGTGTAATCACAGAATACCACGCATGTTCTAACATAAGTACATAGTCACCTATCGCAATACCCAAGGCACCACCTGATGCACCTTCTCCAATGACAATCGATATAATAGGCACACGTAATCCAAACATAGCTTGAATATTACTGGCAATGGCTTCTGCTTGCCCACGTTCTTCTGCTTCCACACCTGGATAGGCACCTGGTGTATCTATAAAGGTAATAATAGGTTTATTAAATTTTTCTGCCAAACGCATCAAACGAAGTGCTTTTCGGTATCCTTCTGGATTAGCCATGCCAAAGTTTCGGAATTGTCGCTCTTTAGTAGTTCTTCCCTTTTGGTGGCCAATTAACATCATGGTTTGCCCATTTATAGTACCAAAGCCACCAACAATTGCCTTATCATCGCCTACAAAACGATCTCCATGTAGTTCAAAAAATTTTTCTGTAATCTGCTGGATGTAATCAAGCGTATAAGGTCTATCTGGATGGCGGGCCAATTGAACCCGTTGCCATCTGGTTAGATTTTGAAAAGTTTTCTTTTGTAATGCCTTGATATCATTGGCTAATTTAGCAATTGAAGCCATAAGCGCTGGTGCATTTTGCGCTTTAGCTGCCTCTTGCATCTTGACAAGCTTTTCTTCAAGTTTAACAATTGGTTTTTCGAAATCTAATAGCATAAAATGGATGTTTTAAATTTTATAGAGGAAGCTGTTTACTTTTAAGACTGTTTCATTTTGTTAGATTAGTCGATACAAAAGTAAATAACTTAAAAAATATTTACGCACTTAAAAAGAAAGACACGAAGATTTCTCAGCGCTGTGGACATACTACTATTTTACGATAATGATCAGGTATCTTTAAACGAATAGTGGGCTTTTTAAGCCTTTTAAAATGGAATTTTTGTAAAATTACCCTGCCTTTATTGGACTGTTTCCTTTCTTTTAATGAAAAATTCATTTCAATCCCAGATAAAAAAGTTTTATGCTTGATTACTTTATGTTGGTATAAAACGCTAAACCAATATCCCTGTTGTCTATCAACTAATTTAATGCCTATAACCTTACTGGTAAATGGATCATAAATGTAGGCTAAAGGAACAGGTAATACATTTGGTATAGATATTTTATGCTCAACAGATCTACCAAGTGTACCTAAAAGCAATGACTGAATAAATGAATAATTACAGTAGAAATGATATAACTGGTTGATGGACTGATAATCCCATTGGTAGACTAGATGACGCAAGCGATTGACAACAGTTACACCTTTTTTATCGATAAGGCCACGGATGACCTCTATACCCAAGGGACCCTTTACAATAAAATGAATTTGTCGATCATAGGCTACAGAGCAAACTATATGTCCACGAAAGGAATGGTGTAGATGGACAAAATGCAAAACAGCCTGTATAGAAAAGAAAGGAGGGAAAGTAGGAAATAAATTAGCTGCATCAAGCGATTGCGGACTAAATTGTTCCATACCACATCCAGCAAACAAAGAGAATACAACGAAAAAAATATGCACAAAAAGAACGCTCAGACACTTTTTAGTGTACAATCGGGGATACCACGCTTTATCATTGATTGGGTCCATATAGGCCATAAAAAGCGGCCAAAATGGCACGCTAGTTATACATGAATATAGTGAAAAGAAATAGCATCTTCTAAAAATTCTGAAGTGGCCTCTATCACAGGCTTAGGAAGCTTTTCATAATGCTGGGTAATCTCATATTGTCGCTGGGCATCTATGCTATCTTTTTCCTCTGCGATAGACATAAACTCTTCTAATTTAAGATCCAATTCACTTTTCCTATTCATAGCAATCTGTTTGGCACGCTTGGTAATGATAACAGTAGTTTCATAAATATTGCCGGTAGGGGCAATTAACTTATGGATGTCTTTAGGGGTCACATATACTTTTTTACTTAAGCTCATAGTGGTAAATAGGGTTGGTTAAAAGCAAATTTTTTATCTATTAATTTTTTTTCTTCTTCTGCATTATTTTTTTGCCATTCAAATAGGGCTGCAACGCCTACACAAAGGGATAACGATCTGAGGCAATGGGTTACTGCTTTTCTGGATCAAATCGTTGTTGCATTGCCAATTGTTTATAACACTTTGCTAGCAGCCGAACTACTTGCTCCTTACAAGAAGCATCTGGATAGACCTGTTGAAAGTTTTTAAGGGCTAGAATAGCTGCATTATAGTAGGCCAACTGAACATATAATGCAGCAGCTTGGAAACTTTTTTTCATAAGACGGTCTTGCAAAGCTTGCAACGCATCTAAAGCCTTGCTTCTATAGAGGCCAGTTGGATAAACGGCTAAATAATGCTCCAAGGAATGTATGGCATCATAAGTAACAGTTTGGTCTAGACGTATATCTACATCTTCACAAGCCAAACTATATCCTTTCATAAAAAGCGCTTCTTCTACCTGGGGAAAAGTAGGATACTGCTTTACAAACAAATGAAACTGATTGGAAGCAACCAGGTATTTTTTTGTATAAAAATTACCATAAGCCTGATACCATTCAAATTCTGAGCGGTCTCTTCTATTTTTTAACATAGGTAAAAGCGATGCGATCTGCGCATTGGCTTTAGCATAACGCTTTCGCTCATAAAGCCGAACTATTGCTTCTTTTTTTTGCTGAATTAAAGATTGGGCTTTATGCGCTTGATCAGTAGCAAACAAGTAAAAATTATTTCCTAAATAAATAAAAATCAATAGAAACAGACCACTAAATTTATACCTAAAAGGTAGATAAGTCATACAATTTTTCATAGTAAATGGTAAATAGTATAAAACTATAGGTAGTGGTATTAAAGGTTATACCACGCTAAGCATTAATTTTTTGAAAGCTTTACCTATTTGAATTAGATAATAACATTTATAGACACAAATCTACTAAACTATACCTAGATATTAATTACTGTACAGCAATAAAATTTGGTTCTAGTGCATTTTTTTTAAAAGATCTTGTCTCGTCTATCATTTATAGATGATTTTGTATTCTATTTAACAAACTATGGTAAAAATCATATTCCATGATAAAAATTTTGTTCTAATTTTTTAGTCTACTAACCTGAACTCTGGATTAGACTTATTGTAAACCAGTTGTATATATATTAGTTATAGAAGGATTTTTCTTTTTTGTCCCATAAGCTGTAATTCCAGCTATCAAATTGACAAAGAAATTAAGTATACTTCTATGTCTGGAATGTTCTATTGGACTAACATTTTTAAGCTGATCGATAATGGTTTCAATGATGGATCGCTTGGTTATAGCTCTCTGCATTTAAGTTTGTAACTTATTTTTAAGTTTATTAGATTTTTGTTTCAAACTATAGGATCATTTTCAATCTATTTATTAAATAAACTATGCGTTATGGGTTTTGACCATGATGCTGGTAAAGACATTGAGTAAGTAGCCGGCCCTGAAATAGCATATAATTATTTGTTAATCAGCAAATAAATGGTTGAATTTATATTGGTTAATAACCAGTTTTTAGGTTGTTTTGTATAAAAAGCTTGCAAAATAAGGATGAAATCTAAGAAAATAAATAATAGCCTTGAGCCTCTGTTTGAGCAACGCTTATCTAGTTTTCTTAACCCGAAACGAACTATGTTAAAAGACAAATTTTTCGTGGTAAATTTTTAATTACTTTGGTTCCTAAATTGACTTTATTTCGGAAAAGGTATAGTTATGTTTTAGTCAATTCAATTCAATTCAATTCTAATGGATTGTTTTAAGTTTAGATAGATGTCCATCTACATAAAAAGTATTGTCTCGAATTATAGCAAATACTTCTCTAATGAGTTTATTAGCTACAGCAATCAGTGCTACCTTTCCAGGTTTCCCTCTTTCTTTTAACCTTTCGTAAAATGCTTTACAGGACTTATTAAAACGTATAGCTGACCAAGAAGCGATGTAGAGCAGAGCACGTAATCCAGTGTTCCCATGACGATTGATATGGCCCTTCTTTCTTACAGATGAGCCTGAATGCTCATAAATAGGAGCTAACCCAACGTACTTAGAGAACTGTTTAGCCGTTTGAAAGTGTTTACCCACACCAGTGGAAACAATAAGTTCCATAGTAGTTCTATCGCCAATCCCTTTAATCGAACGAATGCGTTCATAGAGCTCCTTATAGTTTTCTTGCGTCATACAAAGCATTTCTTCCTCTAATCGTGCTATTTGCTCTTCCAGATAAGCTATATTTTGATTGAGCATTTTTAGTGCTAAAGCATCTACCTTAGGCAATACGTTAAAAGACTCTAGCAAATTATAGCACATGGTAAGTTGCTTCTTGAGTTGAGCAAGAAGTATTTTTTGTTGCTTTAAGGCTTGTATACTTGCTGAAGCCATTTTATAGGGTTTAGGCTCCATCTTTGATCCATACAGCGAAATAAGTTGAGCATCTATTTTATCAGTCTTCGTTACACATAGCATTACTTTAGAAAAGTGTTTGATTTGCTTAGGATTAATAACTGAAACAGATAGGTCAGATTCTAGATAGTGTCGTCATGAAATATTTTGTATATTTGTTTTGTAGTTCATATTATATTTTTAGATCATAACATCAATTATATTTATAGATGTCTAAATGGATTCACCGTCATGATATTTCAGACAAAGTATGGTCTATTTTATCACCTCTACTTCCAGGTCAACAAGGAGGTTGGGGAGCTGTTGCCAAAGATAATAGACTGTTTATTAATGCAGTATTTTGGATT
>NZ_JBOZWW010000055.1:0-11878 GCF_050864855.1 Candidatus Cardinium hertigii | reverse complement strand
AAATCCAAAATACTGCATTAATAAACAGTCTATTATCTTTGGCAACAGCTCCCCAACCTCCTTGTTGACCTGGAAGTAGAGGTGATAAAATAGACCATACTTTGTCTGAAATATCATGACGGTGAATCCATTTAGACATCTATAAATATAATTGATGTTATGATCTAAAAATATAATATGAACTACAAAACAAATATACAAAATATTTCATGACGACACTATCTAGCTCCTACCGCAGGATCATTTGCGATAGATAGCTTCATACAACAGCGCTAAACATTTTACCCGTATAAATAGTCTGCTGCGTATTAAGTAGGCTACTTTATTAGAAATAGTCAATATTAATACGTATATTCAGCTGGTCAGTTTTGATAGGCAACTTATTAGCCTTTTTAAGATTTTGATATAGGCCTATAATTTCCTTAAATTTACACACCTTTAGGTTTAAAACAAAAATTATAAATCGTACATGTTAACCATACAACAGCTCGTAAAAAAAGGGAGAAAAAAACCTTCTTCTGCATCCAAGTCCCCAGCACTTGCATCATGTCCGCAGCGAAGAGGTGTATGCATCAAAGTGTATACTATGAAGCCAAGAAAACCCAACTCTTCTATGAAAAAAGTAGCTAGAGTACGCCTCACAACAGGTAAAGAAGTGAACACCTATATTCCTGGGGAGGGTCATAACTTGCAAGAACACTCTATTGTGCTAATCAGAGGAGGGGGCGTAAAAGATTTATCAGGTGTCAGCTACTCTATTATTCGTGGTGTGTTGGATACTTCAGGTGTAAGTGGAAGGTGTCAAGGTAGATCTGTGTATGGTGCGAAAAAACCAAAAAAAAAGTAACAGGGTGACATTTAAATAGCTCCAGAAAAAGATTAATTTCAGTGAAAGCAATAACATGAGAAGAAAACAAGCTACGAAAAGAGTATTAGCACCCGACTATAAATATGGTGATCCGCTTGTGACTAGGTTTGTAAACGGATTAATGGAACGAGGCAAAAAAAGTCTTGCTTTTAGCATTTTTTATGACACCATTGAAGCAGTCTCTCAAAAAACAAAAGAAGAAGGATTAGAAATTTGGCGCAAAGCGCTCCAAAACGTAACCCCTACTTTAGAAGTCAAACGTCGACGTGTTGGTGGGGCTACGCTTCAAGTTCCCGTTGAAATAAGACCAGATAGAAGGGTATTTTTAGGTATGAAATGGTTGATTACTTATGCAAGATCCCGCGGAGAAAAGACTATGAAAGAAAAACTTACCAATGAAATCATTGCAGCTGCTAAGGAAGAAGGTGCTGCTTTCAAGCGTAAGGTAGATACCCACAAAATGGCAAGTTCCAGTAGAGCCTACTCACACTTTAACCTGAGATAAATGGCCGGCGAACTAACTTTTTTAAGAAACATAGGCATCATGGCCCATATTGATGCGGGTAAAACGACTACCACAGAACGTATTTTATATTACACAGGGCTAACCCATAAAATAGGTGAAGTACATGATGGAGGGGCTGTGATGGATTGGATGGCCCAAGAGCAAGAGCGTGGCATTACCATTACCTCTGCTGCTACGACTACATTTTGGAAATATCCTACGATACAGGGCAAAACAACTGATAAGACGCAAACCTACAAGGTAAACATCATCGACACACCTGGTCACGTAGATTTTACAGTAGAAGTGGAGCGCTCTTTGCGTGTTTTAGATGGTGCTGTTGCTTTATTTTGTGCCGTATCTGGTGTAGAACCCCAATCTGAAACGGTTTGGCATCAAGCAGATAAATATAAGGTACCTCGTATCTGTTTTATAAACAAAATGGATAGAGCCGGTGCAAACTTTTTTAATGCCTTGAATGAAATCAAGGAAAAACTAGGAGCCAATCCTGTTCCTTTGCAAATTCCTATTGGCAGTGAAGCGTCATTTAAAGGGATAGTAGATTTGATTACCAATGAAGCAATTGTTTGGAATGAGCATGATTTGGGTATGACCTACCAGGTTATACCTATTCCTAATGATTTGATAGAGACTGCTGAAGAATGGCGTCAAAAGCTGATTGAAAGTGTAGCCAGTTATGATGAACCATTAATGGAAAAATTCTTTGACCATCCAGATACCATTACACCAGATGAAATAAGAGCAGCCATTCGAAAAGCGGTTATTGACCTCTCTTTTTCTCCTGTACTTTGTGGTTCTTCCTTTAAGAATAAGGGGGTTCAGGCACTATTGGATGCAGCATGTGCCTATCTTCCCTCTCCAATAGATTTGCCTCCAGTAGCTTGTACCCATCCAGATACGGAAGCAGTAATGCTGAGAAAGCCAGAAAATGGTGAGCCATTTACGGCATTGGCTTTTAAAATCGCAACGGATCCTTTTGTGGGTAGGCTTGCTTTTTTACGGGTCTATGCTGGTACCCTAGATGCAGGATCCTATGTTCAAAACAATAGAACAGGGAAAAAAGAACGGATTGCGCGTCTGATGCAAATGCATGCCAATAAACAAAATCCCATCAATGGGGTACAAGCAGGAGACATTTGTGCAGTAGTAGGCTTTAAAGAAATTAAAACAGGAGATACCCTGACAAGTGAAAAAGATAAAGCTATATTGGAAGCAATCACCTTTCCAGAACCGGTAATTGGTTATTCTATTGAACCTAAAAAACAAGCAGACCAGGATAAGTTGACCCTATCTATTGCCAAGCTGATGGAAGAGGATCCAACTTTACGGATGGAAACCAATCGTGAAACAGGTCAAACCATTTTGAAAGGGATGGGTGAGTTGCACTTGGAAATTATTATTGATCGGCTTAAACGTGAATTTAAACTTGAAATCAACCAAGGTGCCCCACAAGTGGCCTACAAAGAAGCACTTACTGCTACGGTAGAGCATAAAGAAGTTTATAAAAAGCAAACAGGTGGTAGGGGTAAATTTGCAGATATTGTTTTTGAGATAGGACCTAGAGAAGTAGTGGAAGGAGCGGCCATTAACCCTGGATTGGAATTTGTAAATAAAATTATTGGGGGGGTGATTCCTAAAGAATTTATTCCAGCTATTCAAAAAGGGTTTGCAGCAGCTATGGAAAATGGTCCATTGGCAAACTATCCGGTAGAGTCTATGCGGGTTAAAGTTTTTCATGGTTCTTATCATGATGTAGATTCAGATGCCCTATCTTTTGAATTAGCCGCTAGAGCTGGATTTAGGGCTGCTGCACAAAAAGCTTCTCCTGTAATTTTAGAACCGATCATGTCTGTAGAAGTAGCTACGCCTAATGAGTTTACAGGTTCTGTAACCGGAGATCTTAATAGAAGAAGGGGCATTATGAAAGGAATGGATAGTAAAGGGGGCACACAAATTGTTAAAGCAGACGTACCATTGGCAGAGCTATTTGGTTATGTTACAGATCTGAGAACCATTACCTCAGGTAGGGCATCTGCTTCATTAACTTTTTCGCATTATGAACCTGTTCCTAAAAATTTAGCAGAAGCTATTATTAATAAAGCAAAAGGCATAACGGTATAGCAGCATAAGCACCAATCATATGAATCAAAAAATTCGAATCAAACTTAAATCATTCGATGCTGTCCTCTTAGATAAATCAGCAGATAGCATCGTCAAAGCTGTAAAAGCTACTAAAACAGTAGTAAATGGTCCTATTCCACTTCCAGGTAAAAAAGAAGTGTATACTGTATTGCGTTCGCCACATGTCAATAAAAAGTCGCGTGAACAATTTCAACTTTGTACCCATAAAAGACTGATAGATATTTACTCTAGTAGTTCAAAAGCAGTAGATGCATTGACCAAGCTGGAACTACCTAGTGGTGTAGAGGTTGAAATTAAAGTTTAAAGCTGCTATAAAACGAACATAAGTTTTATATAAAAAGTTACTTTTATAGATGGGTCATTGGTATATCCCTTAAACTATTTGGCTATCTAACATAAAAAGTAAAAGTCTACTTTAGGTTTTGTTAAAAAGCCATTCTTAAAAGTAAATCGTACAGCAGCTAGATAAAAATTCTAGACCAGATACTGTTTAACCATTTTGAGCATAGGCTTTTTGCAGCTTTTTATAGTATGCTTTTATCTTTTTCTATTTTTGATCGCCATGTCGTTCTTAATCTACTTTATTGCTACAGCGCTTATTGGTTTAACCATCGGATGGTGGGTGGCAAAGATCCTAAGCAAAGTAACCATTTCAACTTTGCAAAATACAATTTCCAATCTCGAAAAACATTTAGAAGCATGCCAATATCAATCTAACACATTACAAGAAAAATATCTGCATATTAGTAAAGAGCTAGCAACTTCACACGCCCATACCCACTATTTAGAGGAAAAAATAGCCGAACAAGGACAATCTGTAGAACAACTTCAAAAGCAGCTGACCATCCATTTTAAAAACTTAGCACATGAACTATTAGAAGAAAAAAGTAAAAATTTTTCAGACCAGAGTCAACGCCAAATGGAACAGTTGTTGACACCACTTAGCGAAAAAATTAAGGGATTTTCTCAGCAGGTAACGCAATACAACCAAGAAAGTTTGGAAAGAAATGTGGCTTTACGGACAGAGCTAAAACAACTCCATGACCTCAATCTAAAAATCACAAAAGAAGCAGAAGGGCTCACCAAGGCACTGAAAGGAAATACAAAATTACAAGGAGGATGGGGTGAGTTTATTTTGGAAAATATTCTTGCCCAATCTGGATTGGTTAAAAATAGAGAATATGTCATACAACCCTCTATTACTACAGAAGATGGACAAAGATTGCAGCCAGATGTAATCATTAATCTACCAGAAGGTCGAAATATTATCATTGATGCAAAAGTATCTTTAACGCATTATGAACAGTTTTTTAACAACGCGCATCCCTCGGAACAAGCTTTTCATCTTAAACAACACATTCACTCTATTAGACGCCATATTAAAATACTAAGCGAGAAGCGCTATCAATCACTTTACAACCTTCAAGGGTTAGACTTTGTTTTAATGTTTATACCCATTGAGCCAGCATTTGCACTAGCGGTTCAAGAAGAAGTCATGCTATTTAATGAAGCCTATGAACGCAATATTGTTATTGTATCACCATCGAATTTAATAGCCACTCTCCGTACGATTGCAAATTTATGGAGACAAGCCTATCAAAATCAAAATGCTTTAGAAATTGCCACCCAAGGTGGGGCCTTATATGATAAATTTGTTGCGTTTATAGAAGATGTTAAAAATATAGGTCGACAATTGGATTTAACACAAAAAAACTTCCTAGAAGCTACTAAAAAACTATATGATGGAAAGGGAAGTTTGGTATCTAGAGCAGAGAAAATGAAACAATTAGGTGCACGCACTAGTAAAGTCTTAGATCAAAAACTGATAGATAGAACCAAAGAAAACTAAAAAATCATCGAACCATCGGTCTAAACCATAGTAGTTAAACGGGTATGCCTTTGTGTTAAGGAAAATATTGGGTTGGTTTTGCTATTTAAAACTTAGTAATCACCCCGGCCATTGCTCCAAAATTATTGCCCTATTTTAGGGTAAAGATTTTTAAGGACTTATTATGAACTACAAAACTACAATATGGCCTACTAAAAAAGTATGGTTAAATTTCTATTTTATTTCGATCTTATTTTTTACAATATGGATGTTGTTTTTTGATTATCAAAATATATTTGTACAATATAGTTTGTACAAACGTTGGAAAAAATTGCAAATAGATGCGGCAGACTACACTTTTCAGATTCAAAAGATTAAAAAAGCAAAAAAAGAGCTTGCCTCTAATCCTGATTTTTTAGAGCAGCTTGCTCGTGAAAAATACTATATGAAGCGCGAGCAAGAAGATTTATACGTTATTATACCAGCATAGGGATGAGGAAACGCATAGCTAAATTTTTTAGCTGTTTTTGATAACATTTAAATCTTGTATAATAGCTTCATGTCAATTGCCATACATAGCAGAAAAATCTGTCCAGTTGGCCTAGATTTTTTAAAGAGAGTGGTCACTTTAGCAGAAATATACCAAAAACGGATAATGATTTCTAGCACTTTAGCTGAGTTATTAGATACATCTATCGTTTCGCTAAACCAACTACTCCTTTTCGATTTAACGCAGTTAAATCTACAATTAGATTTAGAATTGATCATAAGTTTAGGGGGAGATGGAACTTTTCTAGAAACTACCCATTATCTTAAAAACCATGCCATTCCTTTATTGGGTATCCATACAGGTAGTTTGGGGTTTTTAACTAGGGCTACCCAAGCAGAGGCCATTGCGGGATTAGTAGCTTTCTTTAAAGGGGAGTATACCCTAGAAGAGCGGATCCTTTTGGCCTTATATGGTTCAGATGTGCCGATTGCTTTTGCATTGAATGAAATAGCACTGGTGAAACGAGATAAAGTTAATTTACTAACCATTGATGGCTATATAGATGGGCAATTTATTACTACGTATCGGGCAGATGGGTTGATTATTGCTACCCCTACAGGTTCTACAGCCTATTCGTTGAGTTGCGCAGGCCCTATTGTATTGACTAGTTCAAATAGCTTGGTGATTACGCCTATCAGTCCCCATAATTTGGCACTACGGCCATTGGTTGTGGCTGATAGCGCGCTATTAAGTTTCGTAGTGAGGCGCGATAATAAAAAAGATATGCTGGTAGCCATAGATGGAAGGACTATCCCAATCACTATGCAAGAAGAACTTATAGTTAAAAAAGCGCCCTTTGTATTGAAACTGGTCCAGTTTAGTGAGACAACTATTTTTGATGTATTGCGTGAAAAGTTGTATTGGGGATTGGATGCTAGAAAACAATAGCGGTCACAAATCTAGTAAAACAAAAGGAACAAAACCAAACCCATGTAGGCCACAGAGGCTTCCAGCATCTAGACCAATAATTTATCATTAATATATTTTTTATATATTTTAGGTTTATTTTAAGTTTACCTTTAAAGTAAAAAAATTACTTTTTAGCATAAAATTGGTTAAAAAACTTACGCATCATACTGGCTTGTATATTTCTATACATCCATTCTATGCAAATTATTTTGACTTTGAATGTAAAAAATATTTAAGGCATGCTATTTAACCCATTATATTTTGAAATTAGGGACATCCGTTTTACCCTTATGACGGATATGGTACTAGTGGGTTGCTTCATCTATTGGGTATATACATTTTTTAAGGGGAGCGTAGCGGAAAAGAGTATGTTGGGTTTATGTATGGTACATCTCTTTTACCGGATGGCTCAAACGCTAGATATTAAACTGTTGGCATCTATTTTAAGCATATTTACAAGCCCTATTGTTCCGATTATTTTATTTCAAAGAGAGATTCGACATTTTTTATTTAGCATCGGAAAAAGTCTTTTGGGCAGCAAAGCCATGATGATACAAATGATTCCGTGGTGGAGGGATAAAAAGACCGAAGTAGATGTAACACCAGTGGTAAAAGCGGTTCAAACATTAGGTGGAAGCAACACAGGTGCGCTAATCGTTTTTACAAAAGATGGAGATCTTAGATACTATGAAGAATCTGGAGATTTGATTAACGCTGTAGTTTCTGCTCGATTATTGATTGCGATCTTCAACAAAGATAGTCCATTGCATGATGGTGCAGTGATCATTCATAGCAATAAGATCGTAGCAGCAAGGTGCATTTTACCCGTGACTGAAAATGGAAATATCTCTGCTTGTTTTGGATTGCGCCATAAAGCAGGCGTTGGACTTAGTGAAATCACAGACGCGCTGGTTTTAATCGTTTCAGAAGAATCGGGTCAAATATCCATAGCGAGAAAGGGCACAATGGAAAATAACCTATCTGCTCAAGAAATTAGAAGTACGCTAAAGGATTATATCAGTAAGGATTGAAATCCTGGATACAGATGAAAGATGTACTGTTTTTTACTAGACGCGCCCTATCTTTCATAAAAATGATTTGATTTATTTATATAAAATACTAGGAGATGCGGACCATACAATTTAGAGAAGCATTGCGAGAAGCAATGATAGAAGAAATGCAAAGAGATGAAATGGTCTTTTTAATGGGTGAAGAGGTAGCCTCATATAATGGGGCCTATAAAGTCAGCCAAGGTATGTTGGAACATTTTGGCCCCACAAGGGTTATAGATACCCCTATTAGCGAACTAGGTTTTACAGGGCTAGGTATTGGTGCAGCTATGAATGGCTTGCGTCCGATTATAGAATTTATGACTTTTAATTTTTCCTTAGTAGCCATAGATCAGATTGTGAACGGAGCTGCTAAGATGTATGCTATGTCTGGTGGTCAATACCATGTGCCTATTGTATTCAGAGGACCAACTGGTAATGCCGGTATGTTAAGTGTCCAACATTCTCAAAATTTTGAAAATTGGTATGCAAACTGTCCAGGGCTAAAAGTAGTAGTGCCTTCTAATCCTTATGATGCAAAAGGATTGCTCAAAAGTGCCATTAGAGATGATGATCCAGTTATATTCATGGAATCAGAGTTAATGTATGGTGACTTAGGAAAGCTGCCTCCAGAAACCTATTTGCTCCCAATCGGTAAAGCCCATTTGATAGCAATGGGAAACGATGTAACGTTGGTCTCTTTTGGTAAAATGATAAAAGTAGCCAATGAAGCCACAACTGTCATGAAAAAGCAAGGTATATCAGTAGAATTAATTGATTTACGTACCGTCCGCCCATTGGACTTATCTACCATTATTCAGTCCGTAAAAAAAACCAACCGCTTGGTAGTTTTAGAAGAAGCCTGGCCACTGGCCTCTATTGCCTCTGAAATAGCTTACCAAGTACAAAAGCATGCTTTTGACTATCTAGATGCACCGATTCAAAAAGTAAATAGTCTGGATGTACCGTTGCCCTATGCGCCTACATTAATAGAGGCCATTTTACCCAATGTAGCCAAAACAGTGGCGGCACTAAAGCAAGTATTATATTTAACGTAATCGATCAAAAATGGACAAAAAGTACCTTATAGGCAATTGGAAAATGTACAAAACCATAGAAGAAGCCACTTTTTTTATGCAACATTTGTTGCCTCAATTAGAGGCCATAGATAGCGGTTCATTGGCGTTATGTATTGCGCCTGCTTTTGTGCACTTACCAGCTATAAGGACGTTGCTAAATGGTTCAACCTTTATTCAGTTAGCCGCCCAAAATTGCCACCACGAGCCAGAAGGTGCTTTTACGGGAGAAGTATCTGCGGCCATGCTGGCCGATATAGGGGTAGGTAGCGTACTAATTGGCCATAGTGAACGAAGAGTCTATCAAAAAGAAGATCATTTACTTTTAGGTAAAAAAGTTAAAAGAGTATTAGAACAAGGGATGCAACCCTTTCTTTGCTGTGGAGAAAGTTTGAAGGACCGCAGAAATGGCAGACATAAAGCAGTAGTGCAACAACAGATAGAGGAAAGTTTAGATGGCATTACGGAAATAGAAAAAGTAGGTATTGCATACGAACCTGTTTGGGCCATTGGTACAGGAGAAGTGGCCTCCTTAGAAGTGATTGAAGCAATGCACAGCTTTATAAAAGAAATCTTATGGCACCAATATGGCAGTAAAAATGTCCCGATTCTATATGGTGGCAGCTGTAATCCCCAAAACGCCAAAGCAATATTTAACTGTCCCAATGTAGCAGGTGGCCTTATCGGGGGCGCTTCGCTGCGGGTAGATGATTTTATGAAAATTGTTACTGCATTACTTGAACAAAAAGATGGTACAAACTGTAATTAGAGTACAACAAATCGCTAAGATGGTGCAAAAAGAGCTAGGTATGCTTTTTTTAACAGAAGCCAAGAGGTGGTTGGGTCATGTGTTGATATCGGTTACAACGGTTCACGTAAGCGGCGATTTAAGTCTGGCAAAAGTTTACCTAAGTTTTTCGCTTAATGAGGATCAGGAAGGGTTATTAAAAAAGATGAATGACCATAAGCATACCATTAAAAGATTATTGGGCAAAAGGATGGCTGGTAAAATATACAAAATGCCCCATTTACAGTTTATACTCGACCATTCAGTTGGACAAGGTGCACGTGTGACTGCTTTAATAGATCAATTAAATTTTGTAGAGCCATAAAAGGATTTTGTAGTTTTACAGTATGGAAACGCCACGCTATAGCCCAAATGATATACAACATTTACCCAGCTTGCCGGGTATTTATCTATTCTATAACCAAAAAGACGAGGTTATTTATGTAGGTAAAGCAAAAAATATAAAAAAAAGGGTGGGTGATTATTTTGCGGCTAGCAAGGTACATAACTTAAAAACAGAGCGGATGGTGGGCCATATTGCCTCTATTGCTTATACGGCTTTAAATTCCGAGTATGAAGCGCTACTTTTGGAAAATAACCTCATCAAAGCACTACAACCACGCTATAATATTTTGCTAAAGGATGGGAAAACGTATCCTTACTTATGTATTACAAACGATCGATTTCCTAAACTGATCATCACCCGTAAAACAGTGCCTCCTTTGGGAAAATACTACGGCCCCTTTACCAGCTCCTACACCATTAAACAAACCTTAGAGGTCATTAAAAAATTATTTACTTTTCGTACCTGCAACTATAACCTTGCAAATATAACCAAAAATAAGTTTAAAGTTTGTTTGGATTACCATTTGGGCCACTGCAAAGGACCTTGCGAGAATTATCAAGATGAATCGGATTATCAAAAAGAAATAGCGCAAATAGAGGCCTTACTTAAAAACAATTTTGCCTCTGTGAAGAAGGCATTTAAAGAACAAATGGGTGCAGCTGCAGACCTACTTGATTATAAACAGGCCCAACGGTTTAAGGAAAAACTAATGGTACTGGATCAATACCAAGCGAAGTCTTTAGTGATCAATCCACTAGTGGGCGACTTAGATGTAGTGGCCATTCTTTCAGATGACACCCATGCTTTTGTAGGTTACTTGCATATTAAGCAAGGCGCGATTTCTTTTACCCAACATCGTGTGCTAACCAAAAAATTGGAAGAGGAGATGGAAGATCTATTGCCTTTGGTCATCTGTGCACTCCGTTCTTGCAGCCATAGTAATGCCCCAGAAGTTTTAGTAAACTTACCTCTGAACCTAACCATGGGCCCTTTTGCCATCAGCATGCCCAAAATGGGTGACAAGCGCAAGCTGGTAGACTTGGCACTGCAAAATGCATTATTATGTAAAAAAGACTTTTTATATCAAAAATCTAATTTTCAAGAAAAACCCAATCTAATACTGGTAAAATTACAAAATGATTTAAAATTAAAAGAGATACCTTATTGGATAGAATGTTTTGACAATTCCAATATTCAAGGCGCCCATCCAGTAGCAGCTATGGTTTGCTTTAAGGATGGCAAACCTTCTAAAAAAGACTATCGGCACTATCATATTAAAACGGTGGTAGGGCCCAATGATTTTGCCTCTATGTATGAAATCGTCAAGCGCCGTTATCAACCAAAAGAGTCATCCGGATTACCCAATCTTATTGTAATAGATGGTGGAAAAGGACAACTTAATGCTGCTATTTTGGCGCTACAGGAATTAGGTATATATGGCAAAGTAGCCATTATCAGCATTGCCAAACGATTAGAAGAACTCTACTTTCCCAATGATCCTTTTCCCTTATACTTGAACAAACAATCTTCTGCACTCAAACTGCTCCAACAGCTTAGAAATGAGGCCCACCGTTTTGCCATTACCTTTCATAGAAAACAACGTAGCAAAAGTACATTCCAGTCTACATGGAAGGCTATTCCCGGTATTGGGCCCAAGACATTAGCCGCACTATTAGAAAAATTGGGTAGCCCCAAAACGATTCAATCCAGTTCTTTATCAACCTTAGCTGGCATAATTGGGCCATCAAAAGCGAAACGATTGCATGACTATTTTTTAGACCAAGCCAATCTAGCTAA
>NZ_JBOZWW010000035.1:0-13377 GCF_050864855.1 Candidatus Cardinium hertigii | reverse complement strand
TGAATCTGTAAATAGCCAATTCCGTAGAGTTACTAAAAATAAAAGAGTATTTCCTAACGATATAGCTGTTTTTAAAACCTTATATTTAACTATTAACTACATGACCAAAAAGTGGACCATGCCTATTCATAATTGGAGTGAGGCTATAGCACATTTTTTAATTAAATTTGAAAAGAGAATTCAATAAAACATAAAAATATTTTACACACTTAATTGGACAGAGCCCTTTTAAGTATAGTATGCCATTATATAAGCTATTCTTATTTTCCTTAGCTATTTTGTCTTTTACCCAATCATAGAATAAAGCTAGAGGAGCAACCCCCCTTCCGATTACAAAATCATAGACGCCCTTTAAGTCTTCTCCTCTTCCCCAATCCACTGTAATATTTTTTAACCCAAGAGTTGTTACGATTGCTTGTACAGCTTTTATCTTTTTTGCGGTAGCATCGACTAAATGAAAATTTACCTCTGGAAACATAATGGCCAGCGGAATACCAGGGAAACCTCCCCCTGTGCCAAAATCTAAAATCTTAGTATGGACACGAAAAGTAATTACCTTAGCAATCGCTAATCCATGTAAAACATGGTGCAAATAAAGATGGGCTATATCTTTACGGGATATAAGATTGATTTTTGTATTCCAATGGCCATAGATAGCCTCTAAACGATTAAAAAGTGCTATTTGGTTGGGTGTCAATTGAGGAAAATAATCCGATACAATAGAAGCAGTATGGAACTTTTTTTGTACATCCATTCTTTTATAAACTTATACCGTTAAACTTTTATATTCAATCGATTCAAATACAAAATTATGGTTGGTATAGATACAAATATCTGCTGTTATGGTCAAGCTTTCTCGTACCATTTCCATCGCGGTTAAATGAGGCGCATGTTTGATCAAAGCCATAGCAGCAGATTGTGCATACATACTACCTGATCCAATAGCTGCTAACGGATAATCCGGTTCTAGCACATCACCTGTACCCGTAACCATTAATAACCCTTCTCGATTGGCCACTACCAACATAGCTTCTAACCGTTTTAGCATACGATCTGTACGCCAATCCTTAGCCAACTCAATAGCCGATCGCTTCATATTGCCGTGATAGCTTTGCAGCTTTTCTTCAAAACGTTCCAATAAGGTAAAAGCATCAGCAGTAGAACCGGCAAAACCAGCTAAAACCTTGCCTTCAAAAAGCTTTCTTACCTTTTTAACATTGTTTTTAGCAACGGTATGGCCAAATGTAGCTTGACCATCTGCACCAATAACGACTGCTCCATTATGGATCATCGCTAAAACAGTGGTCGATTTAACTTGGACCATATGATTATTATGGACTAGATGCATACGTTTTTTATAGTAATAGACTGAATGGCTTTTCCAACAACGCTTTTAAAGTAGATAAAAACAATGCCCCTGCGTGGCCATCTACGACGCGATGGTCACAAGACAATGTAAGCTGTAACATATGTGCAGGAACAACCTGATTATCTTCAAAAACAGGTATTTTTTGCATGGCTCCAACTGCCAAAATACAAGCTGCTGGTGGGTTAATAATAGCTGAAAAAGATGTAATACCGAACATACCTAGATTTGAAATGGTAAAAGTAGCATCTGTATAATCTTTAGGCGTCAATTTTTTTTGTTGTGCCTGTTTAGATAGAGTTTTTATGGTTTTACTAATTTGTACCAACGATTTTTGGTCTGCAAAACGCACTACAGGAACAAGTAAACCATCTTCAACCGCTACTGCTACACCTATATGCACATACTGGTAACTTCTAATTTTATCAGTCAACCATGCAGCATTTACCTTTGGATGTTGGACAAGTGCCAAGGCAGTAGCTTTAGTAATCAGGTCATTAATAGAAATTTTTGTTGATGCATATTGATTCAGCTCTGCGCGGATCTCAAATACTTTATTCATATTTATGTCAACCGTTAAGTAGAAATGAGGAATATTCATTTTACTATTTGTCAGCACTTCTGCTATTTTTTGGCGCATGGCAGAAATGGGGAAATCTTGATAAGCTGCTGTAGTAGACTGCTCACTTATCGAAATTTGGTCCAGTCTATCGGGTACAAAATGGATGACATCTTTCTTTACGACCCGTCCTGCTTCACCAGATCCCTGAATTTGTGCGAGATCATACCCTTTTTCTTTGGCTATTTTTTTTGCCAAAGGGGAGGCAATAAATCGATTGAAAGGTGGCTGCATATCGGAAGTAACCGCTACCATGTGGCCATCTGAAACTGATAATGGAACAGATGGTGTATCTATCGTAGGTTTATCCCCATTTATAGCAACAGAAGAGGCCAATAGCGTGTTAATATCCTCTTTAGGGTCTCCTATAATGGCAATGATATCATTAACCCTTGCAGCTGCTTTTTCTGCTACGCCTACATAGAGCAATGTACCATCTTCATAGGACTCTAACTCCATAGTAGCTTTATCTGTGTCTACTTCAGCCAGTATATCACCAGCTACCACTGTATCCCCTACTCGCTTGATCCAACGGCTTATGATACCATATTCCATCGTATCACTCATTTTAGGCATCCTAATGCACTCTGCCATATGCTTTATACAACAAATTAAAATAACTTAAACGACCTAACCTAGCTAGCGTATGGTAGGTGATGGGATCTATATTCCCTAAATTTAGAATAAATTTACATAATAATTTCGCAACTATACTGCTTCATCTATGCTTCCTTTACATAAAAAGAAGGATATGCATTGTTTGGTACTTATGGGAAGCGCTTCAACTTTAGCACTATGTTTACTTCTTTTTTATCCTTTCTAGCGCACAAAAAGTTAATCGTAGATAACGATCACCCTACTCTTTTAGCAGTAAGTGGTGGGGTAGATTCTGTCGTACTCTGCCACCTTTTTAAAAAAGCTTGCTTACCTTTTGCTATAGCCCATTGTAATTTCAATTTACGTGGCGCAGAAGCAGATGGGGCAACCGCATTTGTAAAAGCGTTAGCCGCATCTTATGAAGTTCCCTTTTATACCACCCGATTTGACACAAAAACCTTCGCAAACAACCACAAAATCTCTATACAAATGGCTGCCAGAAGCTTACGTTACCAATTTTTTGATAGACTACTACAACAACATGGATGGAATAAAATAGCTACAGCACATCATTGGGATGATGTCATGGAAACCATACTACTCAACTTTATTAAAGGAACAGGTATTAAAGGATTCTATGGCATTCAGCCGATGCACCATCAAATCATACGCCCACTACTTTTTGCTAGAAAAAAGGAAATCATAGATTATGCACAACAACAAAAGTTGCATTGGGAAGAGGATAGCTCCAATCAATGCAACCATTACCAAAGGAACTTTATTCGAAATAAAGTAATCCCTCTTTTACATCAAGTCAATCCAAACCTTGCATCAACTATGCAAACAACGACTATACAATTGAAAGAAATAGGAAATATATTTGAAAATCAAGTTTATAATATAAAAAAAAAGATAAGCACTTTTAAAGAAGGGATCCATTACTTAGCGATGCACTCCATCATCGATCAGCCATGGGCCACTACGGTAACATTTGAACTATTGCGTCCTTATGGCTTTACCTTTAAACAAATCAAACAGCTGCTTACAACTACTAGGAGCAGTGGAAAAATGATCCATTCAACAGAATATACGCTATATATAGATAGAGAAAATTGGTTGGTACAAAAAAAAACAGAACCGTTTCGGGAACAGGTCATTGCAGATACGACACGATCCATTGCATACGAGCATCATCTTCTGTACTTTCATTGTTACAAAAATGCCAACTATATGCTAAAAAAAACAACTATGACTGCAGCATTGGATTACGACAAGTTGCAGTTTCCACTGATCATGCGTCCATGGCAGTCTGGAGATTTTTTCTATCCCCTTGGTATGAAAGGACGTAAAAAGATTAGTGATTTATTAATTGACCTTAAAATACCAATTCCTATCAAAGAAAGGGTATGCGTCATCCTAAGTAAGGACGAAATTGTATGGGTAATAGGCCATAGAATAGACGAACGTTTTAAGGTAAACGAAACCACAAAAATGGTATATGAAATAACATGGACTAAACCATAAAATGTGTTCTATATTATTAGGCAGCTAAACAAAATTTATATGACATTTTTTTGTACAAACTGTGGGCTTGAATATGTTAAATGGCAAGGAAAATGCGATGGGTGTAAAGAATGGAATAGGGTCACCCAATTTAGTGCAAGCGGTCATACCAAACGTGGTATCATGGTAAACCAATCATCTACCAACCAGCCCAAAAGATTAGAAGAGATTGAACCGACTACTAGTAAACGTCTGCTATCTGAAGATGTAGAATTCAACAGAGTACTGGGTGGAGGGATTGTTCCAGGTTCATTGGTACTGTTAGGCGGCGAGCCTGGTATTGGTAAATCAACCCTTTTGCTCCAAATAGCCTTACAATTAAAAGCCATTAAAGTATTATATGTATCTGGAGAAGAAACAGAAAATCAAATTAAAATACGTTCTTCTCGTCTTGGATTGTCTTCACCAAACTGCTTTCTGCTACAGGAGTCTGCTTTAGTACAGATACTCAAACATGCAAATGATTTGGAACCAACTTTATTGGTTATAGATTCTATTCAAACTTTATATGATGAAGCAGACGAAGGAGCAGTAGGAAGCATCAATCAGATTAAGGCTTGTACAACACGATTGTTGCAGTATGCTAAAAGTAAAGATGTAGCCCTATTTTTAATAGGACATATCAATAAAGATGGGGGATTGGCAGGTCCTAAATTATTGGAACATATGGTAGATACAGTGCTGCAGTTTGAAGGAGATAAGTCATGCTTATATCGAATGGTACGAACCATAAAGAATAGATTTGGTCCTACATCAGAATTAGGGATATATGAAATGAAAGTAACTGGACTACATGGTGTGCACAATCCTTCCTCTATGCTACTTTCTCAACAGAACTATCCTGGTATAGCCATTGGCGCTTGTTTAGAAGGCACCAGGCCATTGATGCTCGAAATTCAGTCATTGGTAACGGCAACTAGGTATGGAAATCCTCAACGGAACGCTACAGGCTATGATCCCAGACGATTGAATATGTTGCTAGCTGTATTGGAAAAGCGAACTGGTTTGCGGCTACATGATCGTGATGTATTTTTAAATATTACAGGGGGGCTTAGGGTAGATGATACGGCATTAGATTTGGCCATTTGTATGGCGGTTGTAAGCTCCTTAAAGGATAGGGTTATCTCCAATAGCAAATGTTTTATAGCAGAAGTTGGACTAGGCGGCGAACTAAGAGGCGTACAAAGAGTAGCATACAGAATAGCAGAAGCGGAAAAATTAGGGTTTAAAGAAGCATTTGTAGCCATACAACATCAGCAGCTCTCTATATCTTCTAATATAGAAATTAATTTTGTTAAAAATTTAAAAGATTTAATAACAAGCATATGCATACTATTTTTGACACTCTTAAAAAATAATATTGGTTAAAATTTAATTTTAGAGGGGCGATTGTCCCTACCATCACAAAAAGTTTAGGAGGTGAGGCGAACCAGTAAAATAGTATATAGCGCGTATTAAATACGTTTTAGCATAGAAGAAACAATCAGATAGATAGATTATATAAATAGGTACTATATTAAATGAATAATTGCTTACCATTATTGCTAAAAATGCATTCGTAGGAATTTTTTAATGACATGCATTAGAAATATTTAATTTTTACTCTAAAAAACTATTGTATAACTATAGCTGCAAAGAAATTTTTACAAGAGGATGCATACATTACGTATCATATAACCTTTAGAGTATACTTTAGAAGTAAAAAATAAACAATTAATTTTATTGAAGCGTAGCCCGTAGGGGAATCGAACCCCTGTTTCCAGGATGAAAACCTGACGTCCTAACCCCTAGACGAACGGGCCTTTATTTAATAAGAGCCAGCTGATGTATACACCAGCTGGCTCTTATTATCCCCAGGTAAAATAAAGAATAGGCGCAAAAGAGCATATTGCTTTATTTCTAGCCTACTGTGTGAACAAAGACATAAAATTAAAACCTACACCAAGTGTAAGATGGTGTGTAGATAAGCGCTCTAACTTAGTAACATTCTTAAATATACTTTGATCCTTACCTTCTTCTAGGTTAAACCCTTTTTCGAAGGCAATTGCATACTTCGCATCAATAGCAAGCCCAAATGGAAATTCGTATCCAACACCACCATGCACGGCAAATCTATAAGAGGGAAGCTCTTTTTTCTTATCGTCATCTAGGTCTAGGTCTGTACCATCTTGTGTGCAGCTTGTTTTGACTGGAAAGTAAGGGGTAACACCTAAATTAATTTTTAAAATACCCGATTCCTCTTCACGGCCCAATGGATAGCAGTGTAGATGGAGTGGAATAGCAATACCATGGCTAGCCATAGCAATAGAGGAAGATGATTTCGGATTAGTGGTATTGCCCTGATCTGTATTATTATTATTATTATTATTATTATTATTCGCCTGCTTTTCTTCGGTTGTTAAAGTTCCTGCTAACTTCATATAGCCAGCCTCTACCCCTATGCCGATATAATCGGTAAATGCATATTCAGCATAGAGACCACCGTGAAAAAAAACGGTATCAAAAAATTTACCACCCGCTTTGTTTCCATTAATCTTAGTATCATTAGATGTGCTGGCATAGGATAGACTTGGGCCAATTTTGGCACCCCAACTAAAAGGATTCACTTCTGCCTGAGCATTAAATGCACCACAAGCGAAAAGGCCTGCTATTAAAGTTTTTTTTATGTTTTTCATATTAATATTGAAAATTGTATGTTAAGAAGTTTTTATTATTATTGATTCATTTATACATGAACTTTACTGCTCAGCAGTAATTTGACCTTATTATAAGCTAATTTGGCCCCACTAATGACTTAATAGAAGCAATATTAAAGTTAATTCACAAAAAAACCAAATAAATATGCTCAATTCTTTTATTTTTCCTGAAACTGGCTTAAATAACAAGGCCTATAATGGGCAACATCTGCCCAAAGCTGTTGTTGAAATTTAGCAAAAGCCAAATGGCCTATTTGTATAGCAGAAGGAACTACTTGTGCTATAAAACGGATGTTTTTTTTTTCTGTAAGGAATGTTTTGCATTTTAGTGCACCGTCTCCAAAAAAAAGTAAAGGTTGGTTGGGAAGTCCATCTTGGTATACCTTACTATCCAATAGCGCTACATGGGGAGGACATTGGATTTGACCAACCTGATCCGCTATAAGGGTATAAATAGCCGTTCGCCTTGCGTCAATGGCGGGACATAGTAAAGTATTTCCATCAACAAATGGACGCATGCCATAGGCCATAGCTTCTAGCGTACAAACCGCAATAAGTGGCACATTTAACCCGTAGCAAAGACCTTTCCCTACTGCGGTACCAATCCTTAATCCCGTGTAGGAGCCAGGACCACCAGAAACGGCTATGGCCGCCAATGATTTTCGATCATAGTTGCTATTTTCTAATAAAGTTTCTATGATCGGCATCAGGTATTCTGAATGCGAACGATCCATGCAAAGTGCAGTATGCGCTATCAGTGTACCACTATGGTGTAACGCAACGGAACAGACAGTTGTGGCCGTCTCAATGCTTAAAATAAGGGACATATAGCAGTATATTTTGCTAAGGATTAAGAGATTTAGACCAAACTTGCCTTTGCGGCGGCTAACTTTGCAATAGGTATTCTATAGGGAGAAGTGGATACATAGTCCAAACCTATCGACTCAAAAAATTGGATAGAAACTGGATCACCGCCATGTTCACCACAAATGCCTACTTTTAATGTTGGATTTGCAGACTTACCGTTCGTTATAGCCATTTGAATCAATGCCCCAACGCCTTCTTGATCAATCGTAACAAAAGGGTCTGCTTGTAACAGACCTTTTTGTTGATAATGTTCTAGAAACTTTACGCCATCATCACGTGAAATACCAAATGTAGTTTGGGTTAAATCATTCGTGCCCACACTAAAAAAATCCACTAATGGTGCAATGGTTGCCGCTTGCAAGGCTGCTCTTGGTAATTCTATCATTACCCCAAGCTTATATACAATATGGGGTGCTATTTTTTGATGTACCTCTTCTATGATATTTTTAAGAAAAACTACTTCTTTGGCATCAAAGACAAGGGGTAACATAATCTCTAATGTAACTTTATCTACTTCTAATGCAGCCTTAAACAAGGCTTGAAGCTGCATGACATAAATTTCTGGAAAAGTTATGGCCAACCTAGCACCACGATGGCCTAACATTGGATTTACTTCAGAAAGCACCTCTATACGTTTTTCTACTTCAGAAAGGGGATAGTCTATTTGCAACGCTAAGTTGGCCAACTCTTTTGGATGGCTAGGTAAAAACTCATGTAAAGGTGGATCTAATAATCTTACGGTAATGGGCAATCCATTTATCATTTGAAAGAGTTCTTTAAAATCTCTTTTTTGTATAGCCATCAATTGGGTTAAAAAGTCGATACGGGATGCTTTAGAAGGGGTTAAGATCATTTTTCTAAATAGGCACATGCTATCTGGATGAAAGAACATGTGCTCTGTTCTACAAAGCCCTATGCCTGCCATACCAAAAGATTGTGCTACAGCTCCATCTTGGACAGTTTCTGCATTGACTCTTACTTCCATTCTTTTCAGCTTATCTACCAGCTTCATAAAGGTTATAAACTCAGGGAAAGGCTTTTGCCTAATAGTGGCTACCTTACCCTTTATGACTTCCCCGGTGGTACCATTAATGGTCAACCAACTACCGAATGGAATTTTTGTCTGGCCAATAACCAGCCATTTATTTTGGCCATCTATGGTAATATCATGTGCACCGCACACACAAGGTTTGCCCATACCTCTGGCTACTACAGCAGCATGTGCCGTCATGCCGCCTTTGGTGGTTAAAATGCCTGTCGCCATTGCCATACTACCTATATCATCAGGTGTAGTCTCCGGCCTAACCAATAACACACTATCTATTTTTGAAATGGCTGCTACTTCTTCTGGTGAAAAGACAATTACACCAGAGGCAACACCTGGTGCAGCAGGAAGCCCTTGGGTTAATACTTCTGTAGTTTGGCTGTCATCCAATGTAGGATGCAACAGCCGCTCTATGTCGTTATAATCTATCCTTTTCAATACTTCTTTTGCATCGATCTTACCTTCTTGCATCATATCAATGGCTATTTTAACAGCAGCTTTGGCACTACGCTTCCCATTTCTAGTCTGCAACAACCATAGTTTACCTTGTTCAACGGTATATTCAATATCTTGCATCTCCCTAAAATAGTTTTCTAACTCAATTGCTAAGTTACTGAGCTGACTAAAAATAATGGGATATTTCTCTTCCAATGCATAGTCGGCTTGTTGCATGGATGGTATACCTTTTTTAGTAATGGGCCAAGGGGTCATTAGACCCGAAACCAACTCTTCGCCTTGGGCATTTATTAAATATTCACCAAATAAACTTCGTTCTCCTGTAGATGGATTTCTAGTAAATAGGACGCCTGTTAGACTATCTGTACCCCTATTACCAAATACCATAGACTGAATGGTAACCGCTGTCCCATCTTGATCATCTATATGGTTTAACCTTCTATAGGTAACAGCTCTTGCGCCATTCCAAGATTCAAAAATGGCAGCTATAGTCTTGCTAAGCTGTTCAAAGACATCTTGTGGATAGGTAGTACCTGTATGGGTCCAAATTATTTTTTTATAGCTATCAATAACTGTATGCAACGCGTTAAGACTTAATCCTTCCTCATGACGCAGATGCTCTTGTTGTTTTATATTATCTATTACAGCTGTAAATAGATGGTGGGGAATGCCCATAATGATATGTCCATACATTTCTATAAAACGACGATAGCTATCATAGGCAAATCTAAAATCTTGGGTAGCATGACCTAATAATTGTACCGTTTCATCGTTTAGACCAAGGTTAAGCAATGTATCCATCATACCTGGCATAGAGGTTTTAGCGCCAGAACGTAGGGCCAACAACAATGGGAAAGGACCACTTCCAAAATGCTTACCTGTTTCTTTTTCAAGTAGTTCGATCTCAGCTACCACTTGATTCCAAATGGGTTGGGTAATGGTTTGCCCCTTTGCATAATAGTCCCTACAACCATCGGTTATAATGGTAAAACCTGGTGGAATCGGAAAGCCTAAAGAGGACATCTGTGCCAGGCCATACCCTTTATTGCCCAATATAGATGGATTACCATTAGAATAATCTGTATTGTAACCAAAACGGTATACCCATTGTTCGATTTGCTTTTTATGCAACATGCTATATTAGTATTTTATAGATAGATTAGATTGCTACGTACTTCCATACATAATGGCAACCTAACCAATTATTTATTTACCCGATTGCGTCAGTAGATCTATTCTGTAATTTTCTTCGTTGTGCTTCAATGACCGCATCCTCAATTTTTTCAAATAACAATACAGGCGATGCCACTGCATTTCCTGATTTGACAAGATGGGCTACATGGACATCGTCCCAACCTGTTTCTTGTACCCCCAGCATATGCGCAATTTTTTCACTGGTTGTAGGTAAAAAAGGTTTCATCAAGAGGCTTAAGGTAGCAATAAGCTGCAACACGACATGCAATACAGTAGCCGCTTCCTCTGGATTAGACTTTACCAAATGCCACGGTCTCCTATCGGTTAGATATTTATTACCTAAGGTAGCATAACCCATACATAATTGGAGTGCTTCTTTAAACTTAAACTGTTCTATAGCCTTACCTACTACTGTAAAAGAAGCTGTTAATGTAGCCAATACAGCCTGATCTGCTTGATTAGGTTCAATGATAGGTGGCACCAATCCGCCAAAATATTGGTGTACCAGACTTAAAGTTCTATGGACCAAATTGCCAAGGTTGGCTACCAGTTCACGATTGTTTTTATCTTGGAAATCTTGCCAAGTAAAATCGCTATCTTTGTTCTCTGGCGCAATAGAACAGAGCACATAACGCAATACATCTGCTTTACCCGGAAAATCTTCCAAATAATCATGGAGCCAAACCGCATGGTTGCGGGAAGTAGAAATTTTTGCTCCCTCTAGATTTAAAAATTCATTGGCTGCCACCTGTTGGGGCAAAATAAACCCGCCATGTGCTTTGAGCATAACAGGAAAAATAATAGCATGGAATACAATATTGTCCTTTCCAAGGAAATGGACCAGCTTTGTATCAGGATCTTTCCAAAAAGGCTCCCAATCGACCTCTTGTGCTTCAGCCCAATCTTTGGTTGCGCTAATATACCCAATCGGTGCATCGAACCAAACATACAGCACCTTTCCCATCGCTTCAGGAAGAGGAACAGGGATGCCCCAAGCCAAATCACGGGTGATGGCGCGGGGTTGTAACCCTTGGTCTAACCAGCTTTTACATTGACCATATACATTGGTTTTAAAATCTTTATGTTCTTCTAAAACCCACTTTTTAAGCCAATGTTCATATTTATGCAGGGGTAGATACCAATGTTTGGTCGATTTTAAAATAGGCTTTGCACCGCTAATAGCAGAAATAGGATCGACTAACTCTTCTGGACTAAGTGTGCTGCCACATGCTTCACATTGATCTCCATAGGCATCTGGATAGTTGCAATTGGAACAACTGCCTTTGATGTAGCGGTCAGATAGAAATTGATTACAAACAGGATCATAGTATTGTTCTGTTTCATGTACTTGAAATATTCCTTTTTGATGCAATTCCTTAAAAAAGTCAGATGCTGTTGTATAATGGATAGGTGAAGAAGTTCTTCCAAAAACATCAAAGCTAATATGCAGTCCCTGCAACGCTCTTTTAATAAGCATATGGTATTTGTCCACTATCTTTTGAGGGGTAGCCCCTTCTTGCTGGCCACGAATCACTACAGGTACTCCATGTTCATCAGAACCACTGACAAATACTACCGTAGCTTTTTTTTGCCTTAAATAACGCACGTAAATATCAGCAGGAAGATAGGCACCTGCCACATGACCTAAGTGGATGGGCCCATTTGCATAGGGCAATGCAGCGGTAACCGTATATCTTTTTGGATCAGCCATGTATATAAAATATATAGATAATTTTTACTATTGATTTTGTAAATAATACAACGATAAAGGCTATTGCCGAAAGCAAATATATTAAGAGTTTTTTGTTTTTTATCCTATATCTATAGGGCTGATCTATTAAATGATAGCGTTTTACTATAGTGGACCGAAAAAAAGGTATGCTTGCATTTACGCCGACTAACTGAAATATCTGATAAACTTAATTGATCGCTTACTTTGATTGCCATATAAATACTATAAAAACATTAATTACAAACGATAAACAATACATACAAGTTAAACTTTTACATAAAATTTAAACTTACTTTTTTATTCTAAAATCTAAAAATCTATTGTAAGAGTCTCAATCTCTTCAAATGTTACTCCTCTATAATCACTGTTTATACTATGTTTACTAGTTTTATTGCAAGAAATAGTAATCAGTAAGAATATAATCCCCAAAATCGCCCTGTATATTGATATATACATGCAGTTATGCCATGTAATTTTTATACTATTTCTGTTGTTAATAAGTATACTATCATTTTTTAAATTTGAATTTTTAAGCGCTTGTGTTGCTTATACTTTTTTTGCTATCTATTTAGAAATGCTACTGTTTTGATGAACAATTTTTGTATACCTATAGTTCTATCCCTATAGTATATAGGGTAAAATAAGGTTAGGATAGCCTGGTGGTAGGTGATTCAAATGACTTACTTGAAACGTATCTCTACTTAACAGTGAGTTAAAATTGGGATCTTCTGGGTAACTAAGTAATAGCGGCAAAAATACCGCAGCGCCAATTATAGATATTTTATCTCTTGCTACATTACCTAACCCCCAAATATTTTGGTAACTCATTACCATAGGTGACTTTTGATCAACTTGTGAAAAATTCCCTAGGTACAAAAAGATATGGCCTTTAATATACATTATGGTAAAGAAGGGATTTCCATGATGAATTAGATAAGTAAGACGCTGTGTTGGCGTATCAGTACTCAAGTCAACCATTTCTGTTATCTTTATCTGGTCACGTGATTGACGGGGCAACCAAATACCAAAAGGAAGAAACATCCCTTTAAGTTCTGCAGAACAGTCGTTATAGTATGATAGCCCTCCCCAACCATAAGGTCTCCCTTTCAAGCTATTTATTAATTGAGCAAAATTTCTTGGTGATGACTTTATAGGTATATATGCTGCGTGTGTTGGATTAACTACCACATCTGATAAAAATGCTTTTCCTTCTTTATCAGTTATAGGTACAGACAAGATCAG
>NZ_JBOZWW010000006.1:0-13441 GCF_050864855.1 Candidatus Cardinium hertigii | reverse complement strand
GAATCTGTAAATAGCCAATTCCGTAGAGTTACTAAAAATAAAAGAGTATTTCCTAACGATATAGCTGTTTTTAAAACCTTATATTTAACTATTAACTACATGACCAAAAAGTGGACCATGCCTATTCATAATTGGAGTGAGGCTATAGCACATTTTTTAATTAAATTTGAAAAGAGAATTCAATAAAACATAAAAATATTTTACACACTTAATTGGACAGAGCCTACCTGTTTTTTAGATCCGATCATTTATTTCTATATAATCTATACAATAGACTGAATATCAGTAATAGATAAACCAGTAAGAATAGTAATCTCTTCCGTAGAGTAACCTTTTAGAAGCATAGCCTTAGCTATAGAAAGAGCTTTCTCTTTTCCTCCCTCTTGTCTACCCTCTTTTCTCCCTTTATGTTCTGCTTCTTTTCTATATTTTTCTATTGTATTGGCTTCTATTCTTAACCATTTTAAGTGATCTTCATAAGCCATTCTCTCTTCATCGGTGAAGTTTAGGGTATCTAAAACATGCAACGCCTTTTTCAGGGTGTGGATGGCTAATGGTTCTGGTAAGTTATCTTTATTGAGTAAATCATTACGGGTAAGAAAGGCCGTCCAAATGTCTAAAGAGGTTTTGATCTTCTTTAATAAACTATTTAGATCTTCATCTGGATCTTTACTGAACTTAGTCAGCTCTACAGTGTGTAATTCTAGATCCCTAAAGTAGGGTAATCCAGTCTCTTTTTCTGTGATACGAAATACATTATGAGACCGTTGCAATAGGTTTTTAGATTTTAGTATAAAAAAGTAATTGTTAATTTTATTAAAAGCTTAACTTGTAATTATTGTTTAGGTTTTGTAATAAAAATTTTATGATATTATTATGTCAATCAAAGTGAGCGGTCAGTTAAGTTTATCAGATATATCAGCTAGTCGTCGTAAATGCAAGCATACCTTTTTTGATCAAATCAATAATCTGATTAACTGGTCATTAGTAGAAAAAGAACTGCGTATTTATTATCCTAAAGGTTTACGTTTATCAGGCAAGCCTGCTTATAGTCCCCTTCTTTTGTTTAAAATGCTATTGCTTGAGCAGTGGTATGGGTTGAGCGATTACCAAGTCGAAGAGGAAGTAAATGATCGTATTACTTTTAGCAGGTTTTGTGGTATATCGATGGATAATTCCGTACCAGATCATAGTGTATTAAGCAGATTTAGGACTGCTCTTACAGAAAAGAAAGCTTTAGATAGATTGTTAAAAATCATAAATGATCAACTATCTAACCATGGTGTTCTGGTTCAGCATGGTGCAGTTATTGACGCCTCTATCACCCCTACTCCTAGACGTCCCAAAGGTAAAAAGAGCTATGATTTGCGTGAGGATGGTACTATATCGGTATCTCATAGTTATCAAAAAGGGGTAGATCCAGAAGCTAGTTGGACCAAAAAAGGTCATAATCTTTACTATGGGTATAAACGACATGTCCTTATAGAAAGTAAAGAAGGTTTAGTTCTGGCAGTCACGACTACAAAAGCATCTAGTCATGATGGTGCCCATTTACCTATATTATTGGATAAAGTATCTCTAAAAGCAGGAAGCAGGCTCTATGGAGATAAAGGCTATAGCGGTTTGCCCAACGAAACTTTACTAAAAAACAAGAAATTAAAATCAGCTATTCAAAAGAAAGGTAATAGAAATCATCCCTTATCACCTGCTGCTAAACGGTTTAATAAATTGGTATCTAAGACGCGCTATAAAGTAGAAAGAGTATTTGGAAGTATTAAGAGGTGGTTCCGTAGTTCAGGAGCTAGGTATATAGGCCTTGATAAAACCCATACGCAACATGTTATGGAATCTATAGCCTATAATTTATATAGAGCTCCAAATATCATTTTAAAGGGTTTTTAGGGGGATGGTATATCTAAAATATACAAATATTAACTTGAAAATCAATAAATAATGAAATTTATGCATCCTTAACCATAAAAACTACAAAAAATACAACTACAACCTTATCAAAAATTATAATAACTATCTATAACAACGGTCTCATTATGATAATTAGGATTATCTGTTATAGATACAAAATTAAGAATATGGATACCTAGTGCTTTATTTAAAGTAGCATAGTCCTGAGAACCCTTTAATTGATCTGTATACAACTTGGCCCAGTAGTATAAGGCATGTTTATCATAGTCTGATTCATCAGTAATTTGTATTTCTATATTAAACCTTTTTCCTGTTTCACTTAAGGCTTTAATATCTAGTATAGACAGTTTATCGCTCCTAAAATTTTTGGGGTTATAAGGATTTAATAGCGTAACATCTACTACTTGATCTTCTTTTGAAACTGTGGCATTGATTAGAGCAATCAATAGATCTTTATTTTCCTCTACCCCAAATATTTTTTTGTAGAGTAAGGGGCTACGGAATGGTATAATTAACATAACATTATGACATTAAGATTGATAACATTCTAAACCCCTCCTCGTGGAACTGAACGTGAACCTTTCGGTTCATTCAGCTCGAGCCATCTAAAGTACTTCCTATAAGCACCGGCAACTAGCTCTGATATAATATTTTTAGTTTCATCTACCATCATTAACTCTATATACTATTCAGCGTTAGGATAACGCTCTTTAAAGTAAGCGAACCACTCCCTACAAAATGGATTAGCTGCTGCTCTTATTTTTATCTGTCTACGAATCGGAAGGCTGGTTGCATTAAATAATTCTTTAATTACCAGTTTACCTTCTTTTATAGTCTTGGATAAGAAACACCAACTGCGTGTGCCTTTTGTCTTAAAGTATTTCTCTTTAATCCAATAAAGCCCTTTGTTAGGATGCCTCCTTTTCGACCATCTCCATAGCATTTTAAAAATTTCGTGGTCTACCTTCTCAAAGACTTTCCTTGCACATACTTTATGGTGATAATATGCCCATCCTCTAATTAGGGGATTGAGTAGATCTATCAGATAACCTTGGGTTTGCGCTTGGTTTTTCTTGATTGTCTGACGCACTCTATCCAGCAGCCTCTTAATACCATCTTTAGATGGTTTAATGATTATACTTGCACCATATTTACGCACATTTTGGCTGAGAAAATCAAAGCCAGACCTTACATGCGTTATTTTTGTTTTCTTAGATGCGAGATTTAACCCTCTTGTTTCTAAAAATTCCTTCAATAACGGTAAGACTTGAATTTCTAATATTTCTTTAGATTTTCCTGTGATTACAAGGTCATCTGCATAACGTATCAAGTAGACTCCACTTTTCTTGCGTGGTTTGTCTCCTTTCTTACCAAATTGCTTCGATATAATAGCTTCTATTCCATCAAGCGTCATATTAGCAAGTGTAGGGGATATGATACCACCTTGTGGAGTACCCCATTTCGTAGAGCAAAACATTTGTTTTTCAATATAACCAGATTTTAACCACTTTTCTAATATCCTTGTTTCCATAGGAATATTATTTAGTAGCCAGTTGTGGTCAATTTCATCAAAACACTTCCTGACATCCACTTCTAAAATCCATTCTGCACGATTCTTTCCAGCCAAAGTTTTAAATATTTGGCTCATAGCATCAGCCGTAGAGCGACCAACTCTAAATCCATATGAGTGGTTATCACCTGTAGTTTCTGCTACTGGTGCTAGTCCCATGAGATGTAACGCTTGCATCGCTCTGTCTTTCATGGTTGGTATGCCAAGTGGCCTGCTACTCCCATCTGATTTAGGAATATATATGCGCCTTAATGGTTTAGGCCTATAACCTATATGCTTTAATTCAGTAATAGCTTCACATTTTGAACTTAAGGATTGCCACAGCTGACCATCTACTCCAGCTGTACATTTCCCTCTGTTGGTTGTAACGCGTTGTACTGCTAAAGCTTTACCACTAAAGCTACGAGTTAAGATGTGTTGTAGAGCTTTTACTTTATTCCATCTTTTCGATTGTGTTGCCTGAACAATACGAGTTTGTAGCCTTCTAATGTTTTTAGCACATTGTTGCCAATTAATTTGACGCCAACTGGTTATTTCATTGAAAGATGCACTTACAATTTTATTTGTAATCATTTGCTTTCCTTTCTTCAAAGGTTCTATAAACGCTCTCATCCAAGATGACCAAGTGGAAGTGGGCTCTTTTTCAAACCAAGTAACGTTTAAACTTGTATCTTATTCATTACAAACAAGCATTCGCTTTTTCCACTATCCCATGCCCGCACACCGAAAAACATTGCTTGAAAGACGATATACGGGTTTTCCATGTTCCACCAATTAAACAATAATGCGGGTTAGGATTGATCTATACACCGATGACTGTTTCGTTTGCGTATCAGAAGCATTCAATCTGATAACCTAGTCATACACCTTTTGGTTCAAGCCTATCAGTGTCTTTGGCTTGCTACGACCTTACGATGTTTACAATCATTCGCGTCTGCTATCCATACCGCACACCCTAGCTCCCATACCGATTGACACTACCAGTATCTTGTCTTCCTCACGGATTCTTCTTTCTCCCTAATGGGTGGGATTCATTGTCCTAAACGCTTTACGTAAAGCATTACTGCTGGTACGTAGTTTAGTAGGGTACAAGTGGCAAAACACTTGGTTCAGTCAGAGTTAAATCCGCTAAACAATTCAATTGATGACCTCATGTCACACGAAGGCTAAATCTACTTTCGGCGTAATTTTATCCATAAACAATTTCTATCTACTTCTTTCTAATCAAACTTATATAATATAATCAGACGCTACAATATACATACTTTTTATACTATTTAGTATGCTTATTTTATCTGATATATTTCAAGTGTAGATCTCTTTAGATATCTAAAATTATTCTACACCTATGTTTTCTTATGTTACCAGGATAGGGTATATAATATATTTATTTCATCATTAGATAATATAGAGAGCCGTGCCATACTTTGTATAATTGAAAACGATCGTTATAAGATATACAAATTCAATAACAGTAAGATTAGATTTAATCTAATTCAATCGGTTTTAACCACAATTCTGCAAATTTGATGTCGAATTAGGATTGATCGATATAGGTTCTCTACTTGGAGTAAAATTATCGTTTGTATTGTTGTTACTACAAAATTGTACGTTATTACCTATATCTGAGGATGACATGGAATAAGATAGATGTCTATTAGCTACACCTTTTTCATTAGGTTGTTGATTATCAGTTTTATGAGAAGTTTCTTGTTGCTCATTATTAGCTTGCTTAGAATTTTCTTGTTGAAATTCTTTTTGTTTACAATTAATATTATAAATATTTTCTTCTAGATCTTTTGGTAGAGAATCAATTCTTTCATTAACGATTTCAAATCCTCCATTTTCATTAATATATTTTTGACTTGATTTTAATATTTCTCTAAACTCTTCCAAATCTAATTTGGCATGTTTGATACTATTCTCAATGATTTTAATTTCTTCTTTTTTAAATCCTGATTTTTCTGGAATTAATTTATTATACAAAGTTTCTAGATTATTTATTAATTCTGTTATTTTTTTAATACTATCTTTCCATTCATTTTTCTGATCAGTAGTAATTTCTACTTCCACCTTTTTATCAGAAGACTCTGAACTGAATAACCTCTTAAAATTAGTTACTTTTTTCCATATTAACGCTCCTGATTTTATAGGATTAGTTGCTGATTTGCATAGTAATACTACTAATTTATCAATACGAAGGGCCTGAATTAACATTAAGTTAGAATTTATAGTTTCTAACATATGAGTAGGAGGTATATTATCTACCGGTATAACTGTATTCGTATGATCTCCTTCACAATACATAGCTGGGCGGCCATTATAATTTAGACGATGACAATTTTTGGAACTATAATTATCACCTCCTATAGAATAACTTTTAGGTTGTATACAATTAGATCTTTGATGAATATTACTAAAAACTTCAGCTTTAACATTAGGGGATGTACAAGTCATACCATCTGTACTATATTCTTGATTGGTAGCATCCCAAACGTAGGGTATACAATTTATATTTTGACTTTCACTACTAGATCGTTGAGATGAATACGCGTAGTCATCCTTAGGAATTTCATAACTATGTTGTGATCCTGTATTATTTAAATAAGGATTAGTATTGGTACCTGATCTTGGTATATGATAGTCAGTATCAGGTGCAGGAGGTATCATCTTTTCAGTAGGGTTAGAGCTAAAATCGTTTATATCTAGTGACGGTATATTTTTTAATACATTCTGATTATCTATTAATGATAAATAATTCTTTTCTATACTATTTATATTCGTATATGAATCATTATATTGGTTTTTATCTGAGGCTGATCTGAATGATTCATGTAGAGATTCTGTAGTTATACTTGCTCTATATGTACTTCTATGATTATCTGATAGACTTAGTTCTTCTTGATTAATATTATTGGTATCCTTACTAAACCAGTCTGTGATTTTTCCTATCGGGTTTGTAAATTGGAATGCACTAAAACTAGTACGGAATATATTAGCAATATAGTTTATAGGTGAACTATACATATTACTATTGGCGCTATTGGTAACAGGTTGTGTTGCCTGATCATTTTCTAAGTTGTAGTCATCTATACTTCTAGGTCCTCTATAAGGTGTTGCTTCTGTTTCTGATCTATAATATTCATCATCAGGTACTATTTCATACAATGAAAAATATTTATCTAAATTATCATTACATATATCTGGTAAGTTCGATCTCACATCTGAACCATGTCCTTCTAATTCAATATTAATTGCTTCATATTTATATTTATCTAATAGTGTATAATTGCATTGATTATAATTATCACCAATACTTACATTCTGCCATTCAGTATATGGACTAATCATAGGATTATGATTTTTAAGTTTCTCAGATACTTTGTTCATATAACGTAAACCATCTTGACTAGGAAATAAACCAGATATAAGCTTTATAGGGTTATGTATGATTGTATATAATCTATTATCACATCTAATATAGGAAATACCTGGATGGGTCATCCCTACTTTACAATACTTTAACGATTCATCTAATGAACTTTGTATAGAAGTATTTACTGCTTTAAAATAAATTCTTGCTTGGTTAAATTTAACTGCGTTTGTCGAAATACCTTTTTTTATATCCGCTATCATGGTAACTTTTTCGCCTGATAATATTTTTAGTACCATATCTTTATTTTCAGGATGGGGCCATCTATAGAATGGAGGTGCATGGTTACTTTTACTACTAAATGATGTAGTGTGTATATATTCATCCATATTATCATTAATCGTATGTTCATATGAACGAGTTTCTGAACTCCAAAATTGTATTTTATCAGTGACAATAGAAATGGTATTAGTAAGACTATTATTTAGATTGATATAATCAATATCATATGTTGCATTAACATATGATTCATTATTCTTACGACCTCTTTCATTAATTAATACTGGCAATAGATCTGCGAATGGAAACGTAAGCTGTAAATATCCATTTAGAGCACTTTTATATTTCGCTAATACAATATTAGATTGAAATATAATTTTTAAATCATTAATATCACTATTTAATTTTGGATCTTTTATATCGACACTACCATAATGCATTTTTGAAATAATATTTACCAACATCTCGTTTTCAGAATAATGGTCTATAAGATCATATAACTTCATTATACTATCAATAGAGTTCTCTAACTGATCTACATAATAGATTAAATCTTCTTCTAAAGAAAAATCACGAGCTATCTTTTTTATTATATGACGCAAGTCAATTACCATACTTTTGAGTTTCCATTTATGTATTTGATTAGGAATAAGTGATGAATCAGATAGAAGACCTGTCTTATTTGTGATATAATCATCTAGATTCATTAATGTAGGAAGAATGATATTGTAAACATTATTTTTATATAATTCTATACTTCTTATATCATCATCCATATAGTCGATATTAATATTGAGCATACTAAGTTTAGATTCATCGTGTTTTATTTCCTCATAGTCTTCAAAAAATGTTGTAATGAATGCTACACCATTGATGATATAGTTTATTTTATTTAAATCCTTATTTAATTCATCATAATAATTATTTTTTTGTTTTTTTTCTAAATCCTTCTTTTTACTATTTAATATTTCAAGTAAATTAGTTTTAAATTCATATAATTTACTACAATATATAATATTTAAAACATTTTTTGTTTTTTTGAATTCATAAAATTCGGAATTTATATTTTTTATTTCTTTTTTAAGGTCTTTTAAATTACTATTATTTACCTTATTTAAATGTTCTTTTAATTCTTTTTTTGTATAAATTAATGCTGATTCAATAGAATTTTATAACGTGTTATATACTTTTTCTACGCCACTAAGAATGTTTATATTGGTAATATTTTTATTGGTAATATTTTTATTGGTAACATAAATATCATAAAATACATAAGATATAGTTATTCCTAAGTAAAAGGGTAATCCATTCGATGGATTTAAAATAAATAAAAATTCAGATAAAAACTGTATAATGCTAAAATTTTCTTTTTTTATTATTATATTTTTTACTATATTAAAATGCAATCTTAACCTATGTTTATCATTACTAGTTTTATCTTTCAAATTATTTGCTTCATTAATTAATAACTTCATATCATTATCTATCTGATTTAATTTTTTATTCACATTAGGTATAAAATTTTTATAAATTAATTCTTTTATTTGATTGTTTTTAACAAGTATATTACTTTTATAGTTCTCTTTATTTATTATTATTATGGACTCTATATTATTAAATTTTTTTATTTTCTCTAGTTGATTTATTAGTAAGGATCTGTATTTATCCGAATCTAGTACTAAACTATTTAGCAAACCACTATTAATAAAGTATATTCTACTTAAGATGGTTATAGATAATTGGATCAATGCGATTTTATCGTCTTCCGATATGGCATACTGTATAGGATCATTTTGACGTTGGATGACTGTATCCAATACAGATTCATACATCCACAAAAAAGAATTTTTAGTACATAATCTATAATACTGTTTTTCTATCTCTATCAATTGACTCACTAACCCTCGTGTATCATATAAGTCCATAACAGATTGATGATTAAATAATTTTTTAAGAAAATCGATTGAATCTGTCTTTTCTATATTATTCTCGTCAACTAAATCTTCCAATGAGTGAATTGCATATTCATTTAGTATATCAGAATAGTATTGAACTGGAACTGTTTCTGGGTCTAGCATATTTTTATCATTACCTCCATCTCGACCTGGTTCACCGCGATCTTTTACAGATTTTCCTGAAATTTTTTCCCAATATGAATAACATAAATCATCATAATCATGACTTTTTACTTGTACATAATTTAATAAGATTGTATCTCCATTTTTTCCACCTTTTCCATCTTCCCCTTGTATCCCAGAATAATTATGTACTACAAATTCAGGAATACTACTACCTAAACTAATCAGATTAATTTTTCCACCTTTTCCACCTTTTCCACCATCATATCCTTTTGTACCATTGTCTCCATAAACATTATATTTGAAAGATTGTATTTTTTTACATGAACTAAAATAATACTCTGAATCTATATAAGATATATTTGATCCTATTGTATAGGTTCTATTATTTTTAGATAAAATTTTATCTCCTATATCGCAATCTTCTTTAGTATAATAATATATTTCATCTGTATAATAATATAATGTGCTATTACCAGCTTTGTTACGAAGCTTTACGTTTTTACCATCTGGATCACAATAAATATTACGTACTAGAAAATTTTTAGTACGTTTTGTGAATTTATATTCCTCTCCATTACTACCATCTTTCCCATCGTTTCCTCTTCCCCCTTTACCACCATTAGCAGAAATAGTAAGATTTTTAGCATTAATAAACACTTCTCCAATACCTAAAAAATTTACAGCAGAAATACCAGGTAATCCAGGTGCACCATCTTTTTCTCTTGAAAAGAAGACTGAAAATCCAAAATTTTCTTCTCGATTTAAACCATCTAATGTAATTGTTTTATTACCTATAATTTCCCATGTTGGTGCGATAATAGACAGCTGCATTTCATCGCCTGTGTAATAAAAATCACAATCGATAAATACCTTATTTAATGAAAATACTTCTATAGGTTTAAGTATAGGTTTAAAATCTGAAGTATACATAATGAATTCAAAATCACTCAGCTTCACATAGGAACCTTTTATAACTAATTTATTTTTACTATTATCACATGTAGTCTTATGTTGTAATGTATAAGATAGGATCTTTTTGAGGAAACTAAGTTTTACTCGATTGAACGTTATATTTTTAGGATTATATTCTTCTACCCTAGTATAACTTTTATCGTAGGGAAGTAATAATATTTCTATATTATTAATAACTGTATCAAGTGATTCCTTACCAACTATATACTGATCTATTGAATGTATAAGACCATTAGAAGAATTGGTATATTGAGTAATATCTTTCTGAATATCATAACTTGAAAAAAGATCTTTTAGTTTAATTAAATAATCATATGATTGTACTTGATCATTAAAATATTTAACTAAATCTAATAATCTATTAATCAAATCTAATGGCTCAGGCTCATTAATAGGATCTTTACGATACGTTTTATAATAATCATTATTTATATAATTTATAATCTCTTCATAAATCATATAATGATTAATCAATCTAAAATTATGAGTTATAGGAATATCTAAATTACCCATAATGATATTAAGATTTTGCGTAAAATGATTAGAATCCATTCCTCCTTGATCTAATTTTTCTATTATGTTTTTAAATGATTCATATGCCTCTTTTAATTTCTTATGGTAGGGTCCTATATCACTATTTTTTTCTTCTTGATCATCTACATATTGTTTTATATATATTACAATATTTTCTATGAGAGAAGATATAGTCTGACGTATTTTATTTAGCATGTTAGTTGGATCTGTATTATTTAAAACAATCCAATCAGAATTCAATATTAGTACCGTATCAGGCTTCTTAAGAAGAATTATATTCTTATACTCTTTATCATCTTTTTCTGAAAAATGATTATACAAATTTTCTATATGGGTTATATTCAATACTGGTTTTTTATTTTCTTCTAATTCCTTTTTATGTTTTTGAAAAATATAAGTAAGATTTTTTATCACATCTTCCTGAGAAGTACAGTTTTTATGCGAATTATTGAATGTCATCACACTCATAAGAGAACGATCTGAAAAATTATTTATATCAATGTCCGGTAGAAACAGCAACACATGCGCAAAAAAAGATGCAAAAGTTTCTTCTCTTATCTCATCGCAATTAAATAGGAAAACTATTTTCGCGTTATCATAATATTTAACTAATGCATGTACTAAATGACTACAATATAAGTGTCTGGTATCATTAACATTAGCTAGTAAACTACAAGAACGGTATATTATCATAGATTCAGGATCTATTATTACTGAAGGAAAAATATCCGATACATGACTAAAATTACTTGCTAATAATGTATTATTATTCTGTATGCTTTCATCTGATTTAAAAGTATTTACCTTTACTAATAATAGTAAATCATCCGATCTAACATCTTTTAAATTATATGATCTATAAATTGGACTATATTGGGGTTCTTTTAATATTTTACTACTCCACCAATTACTCAAACGGTCTATCCATGGTCTAGAAGAGCTATTTGTAGGATTATTTTTCATAGTAACAAAATTTAAATGATCAATGATAAGATTCAACTTTAACCGTTTAGTAGATATAACTTCCTTATCAGACCATTCCAATAGAAAAATACAAAGAATATTTTGCCCATTATTGCATATATTTTCAGTAAAATAATGGATCTTTATGTCTTTTATAGGACACAAAACAACAACTATGTAGACATTTTCTTGTTTTTAGTAAGTCCTACTTTTCTATTGCAAAGGTATACTTATATAGTTTTAGAATTATATAGTACTACCAAATAGATAGTCTATCTTCTGTATTTACCTTATTGACTTATTATTTAATGATTAAACAGGGGGAAAAATGGTGAAGTACTGTACTGATTTCTAAGTTATTTTTTGCGGTACGGTAATTTTATTTTATAAAAAATAATTATTAAAGTCAATACTTTTTCAATTATTTCTTGTATATTATTTTAATATTGATTATAAGTGTTTTATTTAAACTTTTTATTCCTTTCTATCTTACTTTGAATAATAGAGTTAGTTGGGGTCAGGTCAGGAAACGGAAAATAAAGCACGCTAAAGATTTTTTATTGTTCTCATGGGCCTAAATTTTCCTTTACCGATCTTGAAAGTGCTACGCCAAATATAATTACCTGTTAGATTAATATGCTCCCATCTTAGTGGCGATAAGTATTGATAAAGTGTATCATCTATTCTTTGTTCTTTATAACGTAGGGGTGTTTTGAATAAAAGAACGGTTTGTCTGATTTTGATTCAAAATCTCTTGTTACACAATGCATTCAGAATCAAAAACAATTTCATTTTCTCTTATCAATTTTTCTATAATCATTTGAATATCAACTATATTGTTTTAATATAAAATTTATAATTTTCTATTGAACAATTTTCTCTTGTTAATGTATGTATTAAGTGAAATATGGTTTTTATAATTCAATAAATTAGCAATTCGTCTAACCGATACACCTAAACTAAGTAATTCGATAATTTTATCTTTATCACCATCAAACTTACTTTTTTGAATGGTTCCTTTGGGTTTACCTAGTTTAATCCCATTTGCTTTTTTTGAGGCTAAGGCTTCCTTAGTTCTTAAACTGATAAAATCTCGCTCAAGTTCCCCAAACAAAGAAAATAAGGTAACCATCACTTTTGAATTAAGATCATAACGATTAAAATCTAGGTTCTGCTTTATGATGATAATACGTACTTGTTGGGGTCAACTTGGATATGGGAAATTATTGTACTTTAATCTAGTTTATTTTCTATTCTATAAATATTATTTAATTGATTATAAACAAAAAATATATTTAATAATTTTTACTGGGTTGCCAATAAATAAGAAAAGAACTATTATAAAAATGTTGTTCATTAGTTAAAATAAATTTGGTTTATTAAAATTGATAGAGTAATAAAATACATTTGATCCTCAAATAAATTTTATAAAATAATTATAGTTGAATAATGGTTAATATTTCATATAAAAAACAGAAACAATGTCTACCGTACAATAATTTCCCATATCCAAGTTGACCCCTTTTTGTACACGTCGACGCAATTCTGGATTTCGAAACCAGTTCAGCATGAATAATGTTCTTTCTATTCTCCCGATTTCTCTGAGAGCTTTTGCCAGACCGTTCTGTTTTGGATAACTGGCCAACTTCTTGAGCATTAGGGATGCAGTAACTGTCCCCTGGCTGATCGAGGTGGCTAGACGAAGCACATCAGACCAGTTTGATTCGATATCTTTCAGATTCAGGT
>NZ_JBOZWW010000050.1:0-14248 GCF_050864855.1 Candidatus Cardinium hertigii | reverse complement strand
TCTTCGACTTGGTAATCGCTCAGTCCATACCACTGCTCAAGCAATAGCATTTTAAACAAAAGAAGCGGGCTATAAGCAGGCTTGCCTGATAAACGTAAACCTTTAGGATAATACATACGCAGTTCTTTTTCTACTAATGACCAGTTAATCAAATTATTTATTTGATCAAAAAACGTATGCTTGCATTTACGCCGACTAGCTGATATATCTGATAAACTTAACTGACCGCTTACTTTGATTGACATAATAATATCATAAAATTTTTATTACAAAACCTAAACAATAAATACAAGTTAAGCTTTTAATAAAATTAACAATTACTTTCTTATCCTAAAATCTAAAAACCTATTGCAACGGTCTCATGTCGTAAGAGTGCTCACTTAGCACTGGAAAGATTCAAAGAATTGGCCAAGAGGTTATCGCTCACTATTAACCACCCAAAGACACATATAACGAAACTAACAGAAGGGTTTAACTTCATAGGTTTTAATTTTGTAAAAAGGAAAAGTCGAATAAGTGGAAGAAATACCATCTATGTGTCTCCATCAAAATGATCCCAGCAAATGTAGTAGAAGACCAATCAAACCGGTGGCATTCACAGAGCAAATAAAACCAGTAGTATTAGGATGGGTAAACTATTTTAAGCACACGAATGCCAGTGAATCTTTTCGGAAATTGCAGTGCTTTATCAATAACCGATTTCGCAGATACTTGACCTACAGAAGCAAAGGCCGAGGTTTTGGGTGGCAAAACCATCCCAATAGCAAACTCTACACAATGGGGATGTTTTACATTGGTAGTGGAATGATCAAGTATCCTGAGAGACTTTCGAAAGGTTTATGAAGAAGACTGTCGGGCCGCCGTATTCGGGAAAACTGAACGTACGGTGGGATGAGAAGGGAATGGACAAACAATGAAGAATAAAGTTAACCAGTTGCGGTATTATGAGTAATCAACAGCATCAGGTATGCTTAATTTTAAGTTGTCGAACCATTTCTTTACTCTAGAACAAGTAGTGGTTAGATGGGTAGAAAACCCTTATTGGCAATACTTTTGTGGATATGATTATTTTCAGTTTAAGGCACCTTATAACCCCAGTTCATTGACCCGTTGGCGCCATAGATTAGGTCAAGAAGTTCTTAATAAGATCTTAGCTATGACTATAGATCTAGGCTTTAAAAAAAAGTAGTGACTCGAAAAGAACTTGAAAAAGTTATAGCTGATACTACTGTAATGGAGAAAAATATCCGTTACCCAACGGATACATTAAAATTATTTTTAATCCAAAGCGAGGGAGTTAATACATGCTATGTAAAAAAGTGGGCGAACCATTAGACTAAGAAAGTACAGTTTGTATAATTCTTTTTTCAAAGATTTCCTTTGTTTCTTGTAAAAATCCTATCTCTATAGGAATATAAAATATAGGTAATTGGACCAATGGTTTGATCCAATCATGGGCTATTAATCTTACATAATCTTTTTCCGTTGTAACAATGGCCTTGTCTGTATGGCTTAATCCATTAAATACACTGATCATTTTTAATATATCAGCATAAGTGAACCAGTGATGATCTGGAAAAATTAGGTGTGTAACCTTATGTCCATTGGTTTCTAAATAATTCCGTAGGGGTAGGGGAGTTGCAATACCCGTAACGAGCAATAGCACAATGGGGAGTTTATCTGCTTTTCCGTCGCCTATCATGATAGGATTGTGGTAGATGATATGTGTGAAAAAAATTGGTATAGACTTGGTATAGTATGGTTGCATAGAATCTTTTATGGCTTCCATTTTTAATGAACTAAGATTTGTTGGACTTTTGGTTACCAATATGATATCCGCACGTGATGCGCCTTTACGTGGTTCACGCAATCGACCCACTGGTAGTAGATGGTCCCTAAAAAAAGGCTGATCAAAAGTAGTCAATAAAATATTTAGATGGGGCATTAGGCTAAGCTGTTGAAAAGCATCATCCAAAAGAATTACTTCGACATCTGGCTTGTATTCCATAATTTTGTCTATACCTTTGGTTCTGTTTTCGCAAACTGCAATAAGCACATTAGGGTTGTGTACAAAATAGGTATATAGAAGATAAGGCTCATCACCTGCTGTTAAAGCAGAGTCTAGTCCATTGATTACTTTAAAGTCTACCGATTTGCGCTTATAGCCTCTACTCAGTACGGCTACGATTTGGTGCTTGGCAAGCAATTTGGCCAAATAAATTGTCAAAGGTGTTTTACCGGTACCCCCTACTGATAGATTGCCTATACTGATGACTTTAGGCTTTTTATAAAAAAAGGTTTTTTTAATTTTTTTGTTGTATAGAAACTGACGTAGTGCAACCATTCTTGCATACCCCCAACGCACGCTCTGTAACCATAGTGAAAACATAAAATCTATATATGACTAATAAAAATGATAGACTATAATACCCTACAACAGATGTTGTTACACAAGTAACGGTATTTTTCTTATATTGAAGTCTTATTCAATTAAATTTTAATAAATTTGCACTATACATCTAAACACCCTGATGACCACACAAGCACCGAGATATAGCCCTACTGCTGTTACCATATCTGATGTGATAAACTACCTAGAGCAAAATGTGCAGTTTCAAAATCAGCATAGTGTGGCCACATCTGGTGTAGTAGTTGGTGATATAGGTAGTATAGTAACGGGCATATTGATTGCCTTGGATATAACCGAACCATTATTGGATGAAGCTGTTGAAAATAGGTGTAATTTTATAATCGTAAATCAGTCTTTTTTGAGCCAACCACTCACTGAAATTACTCCAGAAAGTTATGCTGGGGGATGTATCATTAAAGCTATAAAGTATAAGCTGACCATTTATATTTTTAGTACCAATTTAGACCATCTCGGTCAGGGAGCTAGCCATCGAATCGCTGATTTTCTTGAGTTACACGAAACCTACCCCATCATTCCTCAGAAAGAAAGTATGTATAGGCTTACTACTTTTCTGGTGCCCCATGCAGCCAAACACTTAATCCAATCTTTGTGCCAAGTGGGCGCTGTCTTGGCTACTGAGCAGTTAACCACTGTTGCGGTTAATGGCCACTCTACCATAGGATTAGAGGCGCTATCCTATTTTCCTGTTAAGTCAGGGTTAGAATTTTTACAAGAAAGCCAGCTTACTTTTATGGTACCTATGTTTTGTAAGGAAAGAATCATGCAAACTTTACTCCATGTACATCCTTATGAAAAGGTGACCTACTATCTAGAGAAGGTAGAAGTCATTGTAAACAATAGAGGAAGTGGCTTATTGGGTAGTTTACCGATAGAGTTACCAGATAAATATTTTTTAAAGTATATTAAAACAAAGTTGAATTTATCCTATCTTCAACATACAAATTATTTCGACCGACCTATTAAAACAGTGGCCGTTTATGGAGGCAGTGGTAGTGGGCTATTGCAAAAAGTACTTGACAAGAAGATAGATGCCTTTATTACAACCGGCCTACAATATGAGCAATTTTTAGAAGCCAATGGTAAAACATTACTGGTTGATATAGGCCATCGTGCCACTAGATTGGGTCTTAAAAAATTAATACTTGCATTATTATCAAAAGAATTTAATAATATTGTAATACTACGCTGTAAAACTATTACCAACCCTATTCACCACATTAACGATTAGCTAATGGATAAAAATATTGCAATTAAATTAAAAAAGTTGTCTGAAATTCAGGATGTTGATACAAATTTTAATAATATTTTGAAGCTTAGAGGTACCCTTCCAGAAGAGGTATCTGAATTAGAAGCACAGATAGAGGCATTGTCTGTAACTATAGGAGAGCGTGCATCACTATTGAGTAAACTAAAAGAGGAGGTAGTAGGTAAAAAAGCATTTATCAAGCAAGGTGAAAAAAAACTCCAGCAGTATGAAGCGCAGCAAATGGAAGTGCGCAATAATAGAGAATATGACGCCATTACCAAAGAACTTGACTTGCATAGATTGGATATTCAACTTGCAGAAAAATTTCTACGTAATGCCTATGGCAATATAGAGCAAGACCAAGCCAATTTAGAAGATTTGTCGAAACTTTTAGAATCAAAAAAATCTGATTTAGTTTTAAAAAAAGAAGAACTTGAAATAATTTTAAAAGCAAGTGAAAGGGAGGAGCAAGCATTATTTCAAACAAGAAAAGAAATTATAGCTGTGCTAGGTGAGCCTTTGTATCTTACCTATGAAAGGATTAGAAAAAATGTACCCAATAATTTGGCAGTAGTTCCTATTAAAAAAGGGGCCTGTGGGGGATGTTGTATAGTCATTCCTCCTCAGCAAAAAATAGGTGTGTATGAGCGCAATAAAATAGTACTTTGTGAACATTGTGGTAGAATGTTAATTGCTTTGGAACAGCCTATTGATGCATTACTATTCGTTGGCTAAAGCATAAGTGAGGATGCTACATTACTAAGGTGCTCTAATGTAATAAAAATAATTAACCCTATTATTTTACGTTGCGTACCATTAAGATCAAAAAGTTATGGCAGAACAAGTATATTCACCTGAGGAGCTAAAGTTTTTTGAAAAAATTCTTTTAGAAAAATTAGAAAAAGCCAACCATGAGCTCCAAGTATTGGAGAAAGTTTTGAGTCGACAGGAAGCTGGTCTAGAGGTTTCTGGTAAACCGTTTGAAGAAAATGCAGAGGTGATAGAGACAGAAAATGTAGGTCAATTGGCTGAGCGTCAGCAAAAGTTTATAAAACAAATTGAACTTGCTATTCAACGCATTAAAAATGGCACCTATGGTATTTGTGTTTTAACAGGCAAAGTTATAGACAAAGAACGTTTAAAGGTAGTCCCTCATACCATGTATGCAGTGGACGCAAAGTTAAACGCAAAAAAATAATCCTTAGGTCCTAAGTATTATCATTCCTTCATGGAAATTTTTTCTAATTAACGCTTGTGCGGTGTCTTTAATACGGTTAAACAAATTTATTAGTAATGCTGGTCTTTGTGCAAGAAGGGAGGCAGATCAACGCATTCAGTCAGGTGATGTAACGGTCAATGGTGTAGTTGTACAAACGTTAGGTATAAAAATACCCATCGATGCAGTAGTTGCTTATAAGGGCATTCCTTTGCGTCGAGAAAAACTACAGTATATACTTTTGAACAAACCAAAGGGGTATGTGACTACTCTACAAGATCCTGAAGGTAGAAAGACAGTTTTAGATCTGATTAGTAAACGGTATTGTGTCGAACGGATTTATCCCGTTGGTCGACTAGATTATGATACTACAGGGCTATTACTTCTAACCAATGATGGGGACTTGGCCTGTAAGTTGTCACATCCTGCCAGTAAAGTTAAGAAGCTTTATCATGTAGTATTGAATAGGGCGATACAAATTGAAGATTTACATGCGGTTCAAGAAGGCCTTTTACTAGAAGATGGCCTAGTTAAAGTAGATCAAGTCTCTATAGTAGCAGCAGATCCAACCCAAATAGGTATAGCCATCCATATGGGTAAAAATCGCATTATTAGAAGGATTTTTAGCCATTTAGGTTATGTAGTCCACCAATTAGATAGGGTAGGTTATGCCCATCTTACTAAAAAACATATACCGCGTGGTAAGTGGATTTTTTTGCAGGATAAAGAGGTAGTTACACTTAAAAATTTGGTATAGATAGGTACTTGTTTTACAGCTTAGTGCTATACATGCACTATATAGATGTGCTTTTCCCTTTTTATATATAGGCGCAATGGCATAGTTGCTATCTTAGTTATATGGTATTGTTTTGTCATAATCTACCGTGGTATGCTATCCAATTCTGTACGGTTCAATAGAAATATTTTTACCTAGACAAAAGCCTCTCTTTATATAACTGTTTCGTTTTTTATAGCTCTATGCGCACATTTAAAACACCCAAACCCATTGTTTTATTGATACTCGATGGTTGGGGCCATTCAACAGAAGTTCGTTATAATGCTATTGCAGCTGCAAAAACGCCCTATTGGGATTACTTAATAGAGACTTATCCCCATACATTATTGGATGCTTCTGGTCCATCGGTAGGACTACCAGAAGGTCAAGTAGGCAATTCTGAAGTAGGTCATTTGACCATTGGTACAGGTCGTGTTCTAGACCAAGATTTGACCCGTTTGAATAAAGCGATTGAAACAGGAGATTTTTTTACCAATAAAGTATTTTTATCTGCCTTAAGGAAAGCAAATAATAGTGGCGCATCTGTTCATATAGTAGGCCTTTTATCACCTGGAGGAGTCCATAGCCATGAAAAACACCTATACGCTTTGTTGGCGTTGTGTGGGAAAATGGCTGTACAAAACTGCTATATTCATGTTATCTTGGATGGACGTGATACCCCACCTATTAGTGGCGTAACTTCCATCCAACATTTGGAAACGCAATGTAAACAAATAGGAATAGGTCAAATTGTTTCCCTTATGGGCCGATATTATGGAATGGATCGAGACCATCGCTGGGAGCGTACAGAAGCTGCTTATAATTGTATCGTAACCGGTCAAGCGGCCTATCATGCTGCAACCCCTTTAAGCGGCTTAGAAGCAGCTTATGCGCGGGGTGAAACAGATGAATTTGTAGAGCCTACTTCTATTGGTCCATTGGATAGACCACCTATAACGATTGATTCGGGAGATATTGTTTTTTTTATGAATTTTCGATCAGACCGTGTAAGACAACTTAGTCGTGCTTTAATCGATCCTAATTTTTCTAGCTTTAACCGTACGATTTATCCTCATTTAGGTGATTTTGTTTCATTAACCGCATATGCAGCTGATATTCCCAGTCGTATAGCTTTTCCTCCTTTATCTATACAAAATGGTTTAGGGGCTTGTCTGGCCCAAGCAGGTTTAACACAGCTGCGTATAGCAGAAACAGAAAAATATGCCCATGTGACTTTCTTTTTTAATGGAGGCGTTGAAGCGCCTTTTCCCAATGAAAGCCGTCTACTGATTCCTTCTAAAAAAGTAGTTACCTATGATCTAGTGCCTGAGATGCGTATGGTAGAAATTACCGATCAAATGGTTCGAGCCATTGAACAAAAGGCTTATGATGTGATTATTTGTAACTTTGCAAGTCCTGATATGTTGGGTCATACAGGTAATCAATTGGCTACAGAAGCAGGTATTACGGTTGTTGATAAATGTCTTGCTAAAATTATTGCTGCATTAAAGCAGCAAGGAGGTGAAGCAATTATTACAGCTGATCATGGTAATGCAGAATGTATGTATGATCCCAACATACAACAGCCTCATACTGCCCACACTATTGCACCGGTTCCATTGATTTACGTTGGTCAGCCAGCTAAACTAGCTAGCGCTGGCACCTTAGCTGATGTGGCGCCAACATTGTTGTCCTTATTAGGCTTATCACCATCTAAAGAAATGAGTGGAAAAAATTTGCTTCAACTGGTTGTGTGAAACAGACGCAGCAATACCATTACTATAATAGTATATTTTTTTTGTAAATCATCTAGTCATTTATGTACACAGATAGGCCTAATCCATCTAACCTAGTAATCAACGAAGAAACCCAAACAGCTATTTTAATAGCCCTCGTTACTTTCCATCAGCCTTTGGCCAAAACAGAATTATACCTTACAGAATTAGCCTTTTTGGCAGGTACTTCCGGATTAAAAGTTGTTAAAAATTTTATGCAAAGGTTAGACCGTCCAAATGGTACTACTTTTGTAGGTAAGGGTAAAGTAAAAGAAATAGCTGATTTTATAAAATCAGAAAAGGTTAAGTTCGCTATTTTTGATGATGAGCTTACGCCGTCACAAGTGCGCAATCTAGAAAGATTACTAGCTTGTCAGATATTAGATAGAAGTTTATTGATTTTTCATATATTTTCCATACGTGCCCAAAGCAAGCAAGCTAGCACACAAGTTGAATTGGCATACCATCAATATTTATTACCAAGACTTACCAGAATGTGGACCCACCTTACCAATCAGAAAGGAGGTAGTGCAGGTATGCGTGGCCCTGGCGAAAAAGAATTAGAGACAGATAAAAGGATCGTTCAATATAAAATCACCCAATTGCGTAAAAAATTAGCCACTATTGCGCAACAATGTACTACCAGACGCAAGTCGCGTGTTGATTTGATTCGTGTGGCGTTGGTAGGGTACACAAATGTAGGAAAATCTACTTTAATGAAAGTATTATCTAAGTCGGATGTCTTGACTGATGATAAACTATTTGCTACAGTGGATGCTACGGTACGTAAGGTAGTATTAAATCAGAACTTTTTTTTACTAACTGATACGGTAGGATTTATTCGTAAACTACCCCACACGTTGGTGGAATGTTTTAAGTCTACTTTAGAAGAAATTAAAGAAGCCGATTTGTTGTTGCATATAGTAGATGGATCACATGATGGTTTTCAAGAGCAAATAGATATAGTTGATGAAACCCTAGCAGAAATAGGTGCAGCACATCTACCAAGAATTTTAGTATTCAATAAGATTGACATGGTCGCCCAAAGTAAGACAGTTATACCAAGGGTTACGCAAGCAATCGATACACCAGCTGCGCTCAACACAAGATTATATGGCCATACTGATTATCCTGTAGTTTTTATATCTGCCATCAAACAGCTACATATAGATCTTTTAAAAGAAGCCATCACAAAACAAATAGACCAAATTCAAGCAACAAAATATATAAAAGGTGGTGCTGTTGGCTCTGTGGGTGATATTGGATAAGGCTTTTTCTTCTCTTAAATTTTGCCTATAGATCGATTGTATCCGTTATAAACATACAGTTTTAGCGGATTATTGTTTCAGGAATTTTCCAACATTTTGTACCAAGCTTTCAATATATTGGATTAAATCGGTTGATATGCCTTGGGCATAAAGGACCGCTTCACCGTGGTTTACAAATAAACTAGGATCTATAGCAATTAAGTTTCTGGCATGAAGTAGCCCTTTATAGATTTTTCTCTTTATTGGAGGATGGTTGGATCCAACCATAGGTAGGTATGTATGGTCTAAATCTTTTGTCTCTAAGGGGTTACCTACATTTTCTTCCTTACCTAATTGACTGGCTAGTGGAATCAAAGTATCATGTTTTGCCCCTTTTTTACCACTAATAAATAGTCCATAGGCCTCATTTAATTGCGCCATCGACTCCTGGTCTTTGGCTGCTTTGATATGGATATTGAATAAGGATAGCAAATCATTCTGATAGGTACCGATCAGTAGACAAGGTATGTCAACGTTATCTTGTAAAAATCTATATATGCTTTTTAGACATTTACTATTGGGGGTTATATCTTTTAAACCATTTAGCGGCGCCCAGTCTAGACGAGCGACTGTATATGCCCATGCTGCTATCGTGGTGATCCATTTGATTCTAGTGAATGGATAATCTATAAGCTGCAATCCAGCTGCTCCATCGGATATAAATCTTTGCATATCCTTACGCGTGCGCTCAAGTAGCGGGGTGCCCATTAGTGGCGCATTAAGGGTAATGATACCCAGTATATTCAGCTGAGACTTATGCGCTTTTCCTAAGGTACAAGCCAATACACCACCTTGACTATATCCAATAATAATAATAGGAAAAGAAATAGGATCTTTGTGGTATCGGATCAGTTCAAGTTTTATCCACTGCACCATACGCGCTGCTTGTTGATCTATAGATGGTAGAAGAGATTTTAGTCCTGTTCTACAGGTTGGTTGCATGATAAAGATCGCTTTCCCAAATTGTTTGGTCAACTTTTCTGCAATGGGTTTTAGCTCATCTGCCTGGGCGTATAAACCATGTAAAAGCAAAACTGCAAAGCTAGCTACTTGATCTAAACTAGATAGATGTATGCTATTTTTTGTCTGCATAAAGCGAATAAGTAGTTATGTAGCCCCTTTATACCCAAGTGAAAAGAGGCAATTTGAATGTGGCTTATTGGATTAAATAGCCCTGTTGATTCCGATCTGATGCCATTACCAACCATTTCTCAAATTCTGTTTCCTTAAAAACTCTGTTATCAAGGCTATAGCTTTTTTGTTTTGAAATAGCGTTTGACCATATTGCACTGTATAATCAGATAGCATTAGCATTAGATTCCAACAATGGAGTTGATCTTTAGCAATATAGGTTGCTATATTCTTTCTATAAACAGCGTCATTACCACAATCCGCAATATTTTCAAAGCTAGGTCCTCTACATAATTGACTTTTTATCGAGATCAGTATGTCGTGTGCGCCATGCTTGTCTTGCGTAGCCAATAATGCATAATGTTGATTCAGTTCCTGTATTTGGCTTTCATATACTTCTTCATAATCAAAATATTCAGATAGATTAGAAAGGTAACCGCCTATAAGGAGTATAGGAATATCATGGGTTTCTTTGTCGTTCTTATTTTCACGTATGAATTTTTTGATACGTGCAATGCATGTACTATTGCTACGCATATCACTTAACCCTTTGAACAAAAAATCAGTAATTTTGTTGATACAAAACCCGTTGAGCAACCAAGCGGCTAGCTGCATATTGACTTGTGAAGTGTCTGGATGGCCTATCGCATTTAACCCTGGTTTTGCCTTTGTGGTAAACGTTTTTACATCAGCTATTTTATTGTCAAGTGCTTCTGTGCCATACAGTGGTGCATGCGCAGTAATTACAGCGGTAATGTTAAAGTCGTTGCTATGGTTGGCTGCCAATATACAACCCACTAAACCACCTTGGCTGTAGCCAAATATACTGATCTGTAAATCCTGAAGTGCTGCTTCACCATATTTCGGATAGGTATTACGTACTATTTTTTTTATTTCTTCAGCAACTTGTTTGCTTTGCGTCTCAATGGATAGATAGACTGATTTAAATCCCTCTCTACATTTTGGCTGAATGATTAAAATATCTTCTCTAAATGCTTCTGCTGCTGCTTCTTTGATTTTATCATTTTCAGAGGCATCCATGTTAAGACCATGTAACAATACCAAAACAAATTTTGGCAAAGGGGCCATTGTTGTAGCATGATTCGGCTTACTTTTGGCACAACTTGGATTGGATTGTCTTTGTTGGGTTGAACAGCTGTTTATTTCCATTCGATGGTATTGCTGACAGTTGGCCAATGTGTAAGCTACCATTCCATAAAGGTATTTTTTGATAGAGTATGGTCGCATAGGTTGCCTTAAAAATGATTTAGGTAGATGGATTGGTTTAGACCCAATCCATCATTATGGAACTTAAATAAATTTCCCAAATCTTACTATCGAATGGCAGTATTATTTTAGCTAGTATTTGAGAATACTACGGATCCTTTCTGGTAACAAACAAGAATGAGCTGATCTTTGCGCACCTGTCCAGATAGTAATGCTTTAGATAAGCTATTAAGTATAACCCGTTGCATCAATCGTTTTAGTGGTCTTGCGCCAAACTGTAAGCTATATCCTTCTTCTGCTAAGTAGTCTATAAGTGGCTCGTCCATCTCGATGACTATGCCATTCTTTTGTAGATCTGATTTAAGCTTCTCTACCTGAATATGGACCACATCCTTAATAACCCCTTTAGAAAGGGGATTAAACATGATGATTTCATCGATCCGATTTAAAAACTCTGGACGCATTTGGCTTTGCAACAATTGTACGACCGCTGTCTTGGTCTCTTCTAAGCTTTCTTTAGAGGGTAAATCTTCCATACCAGCAAACCCAGTTTGGATAAGATGTGCACCTATATTACTCGTCATAATGATAATGGTATTTCTGAAATTTGCCGTTCTGCCCTTATTATCAGTTAGTCTACCATCATCTAATACTTGCAATAGAATATTAAAGACATCGGGATGTGCTTTTTCTATTTCATCCAATAAAACTACCGAGTAGGGTTTGGTACGTACCGCTTCTGTAAGCTGCCCTCCTTCATCGTATCCTATGTAGCCTGGTGGCGCACCAATCAACCGACTAACTGCATGTTTTTCCTGGTATTCTGACATATCTATACGAATCATAGCCTGTTCATCGTTGAATAAAAATTGTGCCAGTGCTTTAGCCAATTCAGTTTTACCTACACCAGTAGTACCTAAAAAAATAAAAGAACCAATAGGCTTACGAGGATCTTGTAATTCCGCACGGCTTCTACGTACTGCTTCAGCAATAACCTGAATGGCTTCTGCTTGACCAGCGACGCTTTGAGCCAGTACAGTCTCTAACTGTAGTAGTTTTTCGCGTTCATCTTGTAGCATTTTAGAAACAGGAATACCGGTCCTTTGCGCTATAATTTCAGCAATATCCTCTTGTGTGACTTCTTCTTTAAAAAGTGGGCTGGTCTCACGAAGGGCTTCTATCTTTTCTTGTAAAGCTTTGAGTTTTTTTTCTGCTTCTATAAGCTTTCCATATCGTATTTCTGCAACCTTACCATAGTCACAGTTTCGTTCTGCCTCTTCGGCATCCAAACGGAGTTGCTCCATTTGTTTTTTCTGTCTACGAATACCCTCTACAATCGACTTATCTTCTTCCCATTTTGCTTGGAGGGTTTGCTTTTTTTCATTTAGCTCCTCAATCGTTTTAGACAACGCTTCCAACTTTGCAGTATCTTTTTCTTTTCGAATGGCCTCTCTTTCAATTTCTAATTCGGTAATTTTTCGTTGTATTTGGTCTAAGTCTACAGGAACAGCATCCAAATCAATCCGCTTTTTAGCAGCTGCTTCATCCATTACATCTATTGCTTTATCAGGGAGAAAACCTGGTAAATAACGGTCAGATAGACGTACAGTTCCAACCACTGCATTGTCTTTAATGTGTACACCATGATGGAGCTCATATTTGGGCTTTATGCCTCGTATAATAGAAACGGCATGCTCTTGGCTGGGTTCATCTACCATTACAACTTGAAACCTTCTTTCTAGGGCTTTGTCTTTTTCTATATATTTTTGGTATTCTTTTAGTGTAGTGGCACCAATAGCGTGTAATGCTCCACGCGCAAGGGCTGGTTTAAGTAGATTAGCTGCATCCATGGCCCCTTCTCCAGAGGCACCTGCCCCAATAAGCATGTGGATTTCATCGATAAAAAGAATAAACTCCCCATTGGAATCTACGACTTCTTTAATGACTGCTTTAAGTCGTTCTTCAAACTCTCCTTTGTATTTGGCACCAGCAATCAAAAGACCTAGGTCTAATGCAAAAATAATCTTAGATTTGATGTTTTCAGGGACATCACCCGCTACAATTCTTTGCGCCAAGCCCTCTACAATAGCTGTTTTACCTACACCTGGCTCTCCAATTAATAAAGGATTACTTTTCGTTCTACGTGAAATAATTTGTACCGTTCTTCGAGATTCTTCATCACGCCCAATCACTGGATCTATTTTGCCTTCTTTTACCAATTGGTTTAAGTTTTTTGCGTAACGTTCCAATGATCTATACTTAGACTCTGCACTAGGGTCGGTGACCTTATGGGTACCCCGTAAGGATTGAATGGCTTGTAGCAGCGGAGCTTCTTCTATGCCATGCTTTTTCATTAATGTTGCCGTTTGGTCTTTACTCGAACAAAGACTTAAAAGCAAGTGGTCTACTGCGATAAATTCATCGCCTAAGTTTTTCTTGTAACGCTCTGCTTCACGAAGGGTAACATCCATATTGGGTGATAAATAGGGCTGCTGACCAGATGCTTTTGGATAGGTTTGAATCAGTTTATCTAATGCCTCTTCCAGAGGCGTTAAGGCAACTTGAAGTTGCTTAATAAGAAAGGTAACATGTGTTTCATTGCTGATTAAAATGGCCTTCAGTAAGTGACCATTTTCGATCGTAAGTTGTTGGTTTTGTCCCGCTATTTCTATAGCCCTTTGTATGGCTTCTTGTGCTTTAATAGTATATTTTCTAGGGTCCATAATGTTTGTTATTGATCATTACTTAACGCTTTGCTGTTAAATATACCATTTTTTTATAAAAGGGTTAAGACTATTGATCTGTCTATACTGGGTAATATTTGATCGTATAAAGTAACCACCATCGTAGAGATGCAACGTTTGGCATCTGTCTATGGACAGAGTAGAGGTTCTGTCGTGTCGTGTGTCGTAGATAAGTAGTCGGCCCTGAAATATTATTTTTGAATAAATTTATTGAATGGATATTTCTTTATAATATATATGGTTTATCAGGCGCTCTATTTTTCTTACCCAAGATATAGGTATAACTGGTTTTGGATTAAGAATTTTAATTATATAGGTTTTAATTTATTTGACTGTGAGGGTATTAAGAATAATTTTCTTGTAATCAGTCGTAGGTTATGAGCAATAGCACATAAA
>NZ_JBOZWW010000042.1:0-14520 GCF_050864855.1 Candidatus Cardinium hertigii | reverse complement strand
ATGGAGACTTGTTTAACGATTTCTGCAGCCATCGCCTGCATTTTAGGAAGATCTAAGAGAATACCAGCACCTGCTCCTTTACACGCTACTTGCTTAACAGGACAACCATAGTTGATGTCTAATAAAGTGGGTTGCGCCCTTTCTACAATAGCAGCAGCAGTCCGCATCACTTCTATAACATCGCCAAAAATTTGTATCCCAATAGGACGTTCTGCTTCATATATTTCTAATTTTTTTATACTTTTAGCAGCATCTCTAATCAGTCCTTCAGAGGAAATAAATTCCGTATACATCAGATCTGCCCCATGTGCCTTGCATATGGCACGAAAAGGAGGATCGCTCACATCTTCCATGGGTGCCAGTAAAAGTGGAAAATCACTTAATACACAGTTTCCAATTTGTAACATAAATAGGATGAATATATTTTTAGCAGCTTGAATTTGATCTTTGTACCCATTTGTTGGGTGGATTACTAAAAAAAATGTACGGGTGGTTGGCGACCTGCTACAAATCTACACTTAAAATTAGTATTTTCTATGGATAAAAAATTGCTGCCTCTCACCAATCGTATGAAGTAGGTTAAAATAACTATTTATTACAGCTATTTATTGGGTATATACAGAATATATACGTAATTTAGCTGTGTTGGCGTACTTAAGTAATTGTTTACCATTAAGTAATAAGGTCTTTATACGGTACAATACCATTGTTTAATCTGTTGCGATCCAATTTAGATAAATTATGGAAACCCTATAATAGGTCTGTTTTTTTGTTCCTTGTATTGCAAGTAGTTTCTGTAAAAAATCATAGATTTTAGGGTCTGTAGCTCAGTTGGTTAGAGCGCTACACTGATAATGTAGAGGTCCGTGGTTCAAGTCCGCGCAGACCCACACCCTAGTGAACCAAGTTATAAATCGGTACCGTACGCCATAAGCATTGCAATACATTTCTTTGCTCATTTTATGAGCTCCACCCATTACCTAATAGACTTTTTTATAATCAAAATGCGCATAAAATCTTTTATTAAACAGGTATTTACCATTGCTATAGGATGTTTCATCTCTCTATTATCTTTATGCTATATAGTTCTTATTGTTTTTTCAAAATTAACTACTACGGATGTCAAGGAAGTAGCAAATAATTCAGTGCTATCATTCAATATGGAGGGTCGAGTGGTTGAAAGGATGCCGAATGGATTATTTGGGTCTAATAAAGGAATGGTCAATTTTAAAGTAGCTACGAAGGCCATTCATGAAGCAACCAAAGATAATCGCATTCGTGCTATTTATTTAGATCTATCTTATCTATATGGCGGTTGGGCTACCTTAGAAGAAATAAGAGAAGCTTTGTTGGCTTTTAAAGCCCAAGGTAAAACCATCATCGCATATGCGAATGATTATACGCAAAAGTCCTATTATTTAGCTTCTGTCGCAGACGAAATCATTCTAAATCCTAGTGGGTTGTTGGCATTCAAAGGCTTGTCTGCAACCATTGATTTCTATACAAAACTTTTTGAGCATATTTCTATAAAGCCTATCATATTTCGCATTGGAGCCTGTAAGGATGCGGTCGAGCCCTTTTGTTTGACTAAAATGAGTGAAGAAAGTAAAAATCAGACAAAAGAATACCTTGATTCTATGTATGATCACTTTTTAACTAAAATAGGTAGTGCTAGAAATATAGCGGTTGCAGCGTTAAAAGCGCATGCCAATAACCTTTCAGCAGTACTACCCAGTGATGCCCTTCGGGCCAATTTAATTACCAAGGTAGGCTATGCAACAGATGCTAAAAGGTTATTAAAAGAAAAACTAAAAGCTCCTTCTTTTATCAACTATAACCATTATACTACTTCAGAAAGCCCATCTAATGCAGACAATCAAGTTGCCGTTGTAATGGCTGAAGGGCAAATTGTGAATGGGTCCAGTAGTACGGGGTATATTGGTGCCCATGATTTTGTTAAAACCATAAAGGTTATTCAAAAAGATAGCAATATAAAAGCCGTGGTATTGCGCATTTATTCACCGGGGGGTAGTGTGGCTGCTTCAGATATTATATGGAAAGCAATAGAAGAACTTAAATCTGTTAAGCCAGTTGTCGCTTCTATGTCTAACGTAGCTGCTTCTGGGGGGTATTATATTGCTGCCCCATGTAATTATATTTTTGCACAACCTACTACCATTACAGGTTCGATTGGTATTTTTAGTATGCTATTTGATCCCAGTGCATTGATGCATAAAATAGGTATCTACCGTGATGTGGTGAAAACTGCTCCTTCTGCAGATTTTTTAGAACCTAGGGTAACTTGTTCTGAACAAGAGTCTAGATTTATATATAAACTGTTGCAACAAGGTTATGATGATTTTTTACGTAAGGTTGCCAATGGACGTGGACTAGATGTGGCCTCTGTGGAAAAATTAGCAGGCGGTAGGGTATATACTGGTACAATGGCTCAAAGCAATGGCCTAGTCGATGGGCTCGGCGGACTGGAAGCAGCTATTGCCAAAGCTGCAGCTTTGGCTCACTTAACCGAAAAGTATACCGTTTGTTATTTACCTCGTCCTAAAACAAAATTAGAACAGTTGCTAAACTATACTACGGGTAACATCAAAATGGAGGTACTTCATTCCTTAGTGCAAGAATATCCTATACTGAATCATTACCAGCTGCTATCTAAACCCTATGGCGTGCAAGCCATCCTTCCTTATACGATTCATATTGACTAACTGAATAGTATTCGCTTGCCCATCGAACCCACGATCATTATTCTAATCATCTTTTTAGTTGTGCATAGTTGGGTGGATAGGATCAAATAAACCAGCCATTTGATTGCCTTCTTTTTGTCGGTTTGGTTTACCAAATAACCGCTCCTTAAGTTGTTTAAATTCCAGTAAGGTAAATAGAGATTCTAATTTCTCCTTGTTGGGTACCTGGTAATGGCATTTTTCTAAATCTAGCGTGATGGGCACATCTGTTCGAATCGTAGCCAGTTCTTTGGAAAGCATACCTTGATCCGCATATTGGATAAGGTTTGCTTTTAACTTACCCGTTAGCGTATGGCTGTGTGCCAATATATTTTCTAGATTATCAAATTCTTTTATAAGCTTTCGAGCAGTTTTTTTGCCAATAGAAGGAATACCTGGAATAAAATCAGAAGGATCTCCTTCTAATGCTAGAATATCTTTTACTTGTTCAGGTCTAGTAATTTCCCATTGCGCTAAGATTTCTTTTTCACCAAGTATAGTTGCTTTTTGGCCATGGCTACTCGGTTTATAGAGGTAAATATTATATTGTACCATCTGAGCTAAGTCTTTGTCTGTGGACATGATGTAGGTCGTACATCCCATTGTCGCTGCTTTTTTGGCTAATGTACCCAGTAAGTCATCTGCTTCATACCCCTTACCGGTTATCGATACAATACCAAATCCTTCTAGAATGGCTTTGATGTATGGAATGGCTATAGAAATCTCTTCTGGTTGAGCGGGCCGATGCGATTTATAGGCAGGAAATAGATTATGTCGAAAGGTTTTTTCTTTTCCATCAAAGGCAACGATCAGGTGGGTAGGTTTTTCTTCTTGCAGTACCTTTACTAAGGTATTCACAAAGCCAAGTATGGCCCCTGTTTTAATTCCATGCGCGGTAGTAGTGGCTGCCTTTCCAAGTGCAAAATGTGCTCTATAGATCAGCGACATACCATCTAGTAGAAAAAGCTTGTAAGGGGTTAGCATCACATTGATTCGCTTGCGTCTATAATTGATTTTTTCCATAATGGTAACTGTTTAAGTTACCAATGGAAGCAGTGTGTACCGGTTGATTGGCTCTATGATCAGATCAGATATATTTTTATGTATTATTTTTACTCGCCACTAACCGCACCAGCTGATCGTAATAGTGCAACTATGTCTTCATTACCATGTTGTAATGCTAAATCAAGAGGAGTCTTACCAAAAACATTTTCCTCACTTACCATAATATTACTCATTGATAGTAATTTTCTAACTACTTCTGTATGACCATTGTTTGCTGCAAGATGGAGGGGTGTGTTATCAAAGTCATTTTTTGAATTCACATTAACATTTGGATCTGCACATAGTTGGTTTACCTTTTCTATATCACCTTGTTCTGCTGCAAGATGAAGGGAATCCCAAAAATGTGCAGTAGGTACAAAATTCATTTCTACTTGCTCAGAATTTGATTCTGATTCTGACTCTGATTCTTGCTCACTGCTGCTACTATCCATATCATATCTATTTGAGTCTTGTTCACTGCTAGTATTATTCATACCATATCTAGTTAATTGATTACAAGAAGAAGTCATTAATGAAAAACAGATGGTTATTCCTGATAAGGTAGGGAAAGATTTAAACGCTAATGTATTTTTTATAGGCATAATGATTATTTATTTATTGGTTACGCATTTCTTTTGGTAAAAATCTAATACCATAGGAAATACAGTCGTATGAATTGATAAAGATAGAATCCCTGTGCAATTACCCATAACGTTCCTTTTTAGTTTGATAGACTCCTTTTGCCATACCATCATTAACCATATTAGTTCTGAATTAGGCAGTAAAGAAAAGCTTAAAAAGCTCCTTTGTGTTTTAATTTTCGAAATGAAAATAAAAACCAAGTTACCAAAGGATTCTATAATGAATGTATGAAAATTAGTTGTAATACCAAAAACGCTTAGACCCATAAAGTTTTTAAATCAATGGCTGCTAAAGGTAAAACCACTACTGATTGGTTTTACAGTCTTAGTGTGCTGCAGATGTAAAGAGGTGTACCAATGTAAATAGGTGTGTTTAGGGAAAATAGGAAAGAAAATTTATATAAATTCCTCTTATTTTTTCCTTTCACTATAATGTTTTCTTATTAATTTTAAGCTAAATTGCGATCTAAAAGATAAAATCTAGAAAGGCTGTTTTATTTTTTCAGCTTAAGCCCTTGCTACACCTCGATACAGGTGTAGCGGTTATACCAATCTATTATTCCTTTTACCCATTAGCCAACCATATTTTAAGCATGCAACCCTATATTTTTACCGAAATAGAACAAAAATGGCAAAATAAATGGAAGGAACAAAAATCTGTTACAGCAGATAGGTCCCTTGCTACGAACCATTTACCCAAGTATTATATATTGAATATGTTTCCTTATCCTTCAGGATCAGGTCTCCATGTAGGGCATTATATGGGATATGTTGCTTCAGATATATTATCTCGGTATTATAAGCATAGTGGATACCATGTTATGAATCCAATGGGATTTGATGCTTTTGGCCTTCCTGCTGAGCAGCATGCGATTCAAACCGGTCAACATCCTGCTGTTACTACTGCAAAAAATATAGAAAAATATATTATACAACTCAAACAAATTGCCTTGGACTTTGATTGGGATAAATCAGTAAATACTAGTGATCCTGAGTATTATAAATGGACACAGTGGATATTCTTAGAAATGTTTAATAGCTGGTACAATACGGCTACACAAAAAGCCGCCCCTATTCATACGCTTATTCAAGAATTTATTGATCACGGTAATACCAAAGTCCAAGCTGCTTGTGACGACCATGCCCCTATTTTTTCAGCTAAGGAATGGAATGGATTTTCTGAGACAGCAAAACAACGTCAACTGTTGCATTATCGTTTGGCCTATTTAAAAGATAGCATGGTAAACTGGTGTGAAGCCTTAGGTACTGTTTTGGCCAATGAAGAAGTCAAAGATGGTCTGTCTGAAAGAGGAGGTTATCCAGTGACACGAAAAAAAATGAAACAGTGGAGTTTGCGTATGACTGCCTATGCAGAGCGTTTGCTAGTAGATTTAGAAAAGTTAGATTGGCCCCTTTCTACTAAGGAGATGCAACGCAATTGGATAGGTAAGTCTAAAGGGGCAGAGATTACCTTTAGGGTACAAGGGCAAAAAGGAGAGACCATTACCGTTTTTACCACTAGACCTGACACCATTTTTGGTGTTTGTTTTATTGCCTTAGCGCCTGAGCATCCTTGGGTGCGTGCTATGGCAGATCAAACAAGTGATGTAGCACTTATGGCTTATATCGAGCAATCTAAAAATCGTTCAGATCGAAGCCGTCTTGCAGAAACTACCTTTTTAAGTGGTCTATTTGTGGGTGCTTGTGTCATACATCCCTTTACAGGTGCCCCATTACCTATCTGGGTGGCAGATTATGTATTGCCTAGCTATGGTAAAGGAGCTATTATGGGTGTTCCTGCACATGATAGACGAGATTATATATTTGCGCAATCTTTTGATTTACTTACCTTACCTGTGATAGAAAGTGCCTTTCTGATAGAAGATGGCCCATATGAAGCAGCTGAAGGAAAAATGATTAATTCTGATTTCCTAAATGGCCTTTCTGTACCAGAAGCGGCTGAAAAAGTTATGCAAAAACTTATCCAAAATAAAATTGGGCAATCTAAAGTGAACTATAGGCTACAGGATCCTATCTTTAGTCGCCAACGTTATTGGGGAGAGCCTTTTCCAATATATTATAAAGAAGATGGTCTTCCTTATGCCCTTTCACAGGACCAGCTGCCCCTTTTGTTGCCAGCAGTAAGTAGTTATAGACCAAACCCATCTGGTGCACCGCCATTGGCCAACGCCTTCGATTGGTCTACACCGGAAGGCTATCCTTTAGACCTCCATACGATGCCAGGTTGGGCAGGTTCTAGTTGGTATTTTTTGCGCTATATGGACCCCCACAATGGGGAAACTTTTTTAAGTAAGGAAAAAGAAGCCTATTGGAAAGGGGTAGATTTCTATATAGGTGGTGCAGAACATGCAACAGGCCATCTGCTTTATGCACGCTTCTGGACCAAGCTATTGTATGATTTAGGTTATATTCATATTGGTGAACCATTTCCGAAGTTGCTCCATCAAGGCATCATTCAGAAGTGTACGGCAATCGTATATCGTTTAAAAGATAAGAATGTATTGGTGAGCGCGGGGCTTATAGCGCAACACGATGTTGTACCTATATATATTCCAACCGCATTTGTCGAAAAAGATGTTTTAGACCTAGAAGCTTTAAAAAATTGGCGTCCTGAGTTTGGCGATGCGGATTTTCTATTAGAGGAAGGTAAGTATATATGTGGCGCGAAAATGGAAAAAATGTCTAAATCTAAATACAATGTAGTCGACCCAGATAGTGTAATTGCCCAATATGGTGCGGATGCTTTGCGACTGTATTTGATGTTTTTAGGACCATTGGAACAATCTAAACCATGGGACTTATCCGGTATAGAAGGCGTCTTTCGTTTTCTAAATAAAGTATGGCGTTTTGTACATCATGCAAAAGCATCTTGGACCACTATTGAGTTACCGCCTAATCAGGAGATGGTTAAAATATTGCATCAAACCATTAAAAAGGTAACAGAATCCATTAAAAAATATTCTTTTAATACCGCTATAAGTAGTTTAATGATTGGGCTAAATAGTTTGTCCACTTTTGAGGGCGTAACTCAATCTGTCGTAGAAGATTTTATTTTATTATTAGAACCTTTTGCACCTTACATAGCTGCTGAGCTATGGGAAAATATAGGCCAACCCGGTAGTATTACAGAGGTAGCTTTTCCTCTTTGGAATGAAACCTATTTAGCAGAAAAAAGCTTTCAGTATGGTATTGCAGTCAATGGTAAGCTACGGACCAAAATGGTTTTTGATTATGATGCTTCACCTATCGCTATAGAAAAAGCAGTATTGTCCCATGAGGTGGTCCAAAAATGGATCGCAGGTAAAGTAATTAAAAATGTGGTGGTGGTGCCCAATAAAATGGTCAATGTGGTTTTACAATAAGATTTTTTGGATGGCTGATCTTTTTATATACTTGTGGAAATCTTTTAAAGCATTAGAGGCTATTGGTTTTTGCATGAACAGATTTGCTATATTTAGTATTTGAACCTTTATGATTATGAAAAATACCAATTGGATGGAACCTGAAACAATAACATCTGGCCATGCATGGCGCAGATGGGCAGCAAGAAAGTTTGATGACGTTGTGTTGGGCTTTTTATCTGTTATACCATTTATTATACTACTAATATTATTGATAGGTGGTATAATCTTTTTCGTACTGAATGTGGAATGGAAAAATATATCATGGATGGAAAATCTATCGAATTGTTTTGTTTCTTTTTTGTCTGGGCCTAGTCTTGCTAGATGTATTCTATCCTGTTTTTTTCTTTTTATGGCCTGTATAATCCTAATAGGCCTATTATCTTTTTCATATCTTTGGCTACATAGTTTGGTTGTTGCTGCATGTATGACTTATTTTGGTAATACACCTGGAAAACAGCTTTTTGGCATAAAGATACTACATGAAACAGGTCGTTCTATTACTTTCAAAGAGGCGTTCAAGCGTGAAATGATCATTTCACGAAAAACACTATACTTACTTATCCCGATTATAGGAGTAATAATTTATTTAATATACCAGTGCAGAGCGTATGACAATTTAATATTAAATAAAATAACCACTTGGGATAAACAAATGCATCTTACTGTAAGCTACCGTATGCAGTCTGTATGGATTACACTAGCTGCTGTAATCATTCTAGTAGGGCTTACCTATTTGTTACTGATCGATCGAACAATATGCATTCAGTTGATCCGTTGCATTACGAAATAGTAAGCTTTTTGTACCAAATTAATAGCTGCAGTAGATCTGCATATAGGTGTTTTGCTCTTATACTTATCTATAGGTTATACTCTCTATAATCTCGCAATAATCCATATTTTAATGGCATCAACTAGTGCACAACCATCTTTTCTATTGCATTCTAGTAACAGTACTCTTATCTTGGTATTAACGAGATGGCTATGCAAACCTTAGATCCATATTACTGCTTGAGTTGTTAAATATTTTTTGCACCGTTTAGGGAGATCCTATAGTACTCATTCTTGCCTTCAAAAAAGGCACTCCATCTAGGATAGCAAAAAAATACAACGATATTTAAATTAAAAACAAACTTATACATGCTTATGATTAGATATATCCAATCTATCACACCGATTAACTCTTCTTACACAATGGCTATAGTAACTGGAACAGTTCTATTTTTTACCGCTGCTTGCAGTAACCTAACAGGTAGATACGGCCACTTACCAGACAGATCTGGTATCGATCGTATTCCAGCTGGTATCGGTAATCATCCAGCCAACGCAATAGGGCTGGATCTCAATAATGCAAGAAATGAAGCAGGTAATACTCCCCTTCATCTGGCCGTTATAGATAATAATTTAGAAAATCTAGAAACATTGTTAAGGGAACCAGCTACTAATGTCAATGCAAGAAACGCAAGTGGTAATACTCCACTCCATTTGGCTGTTGCATATCGTCGCCTATCAATAGTTCAAAGATTACTAATCATACCGGGGATTGATCTCAATGTAATAAATAACATTGGTAGCACTCCTTTAGATGTAGTATTAAATCGGGTATTATTTACATTTAATTATCATAATGCAGGAAATGAAGTAGGTAATACTCCCCTTCATCTGGCTGTTATAGATAATAATTTAGTCAGTGTAGAATCATTGCTAAGCGAACCAGGTACTAATGTTAATGCAAGAAATGCAAGTGGTAATACTCCGCTCCATCTGGCTGTTGTATATCGTCGTCCATCAATAGTTCAAAGATTAGTAACCATGCCGGGGATTCATGTTAATATAACAAATAACGATGGTAGGACTCCTTTAGATCTGGCTCTGATATCTAGTTAGGTCTAATGATCATAATGCAAGAAATGAAGTAGGTAGTATTGTGCTATCTATCAGCTTGTTCAGGTTGTGTAGCCATGGTGAAAATTTTATTAGATAGAATGCAAATACAGATTAACGTATCATTAAAATGCAATATACTCGCTTATGTATCGCTTTATTTTTTTCCATCTCTGCCCCACTATCCCATGCAGAAACGAAAACAGGTGCTATAAAGGATGCTGAGTTTGTCATTGAAAAACAAAAAAAGAATAGAGTAGCCCAGGAGCAAAGACTATTTTTCAAAGCGCCTACACCTATTATAAAACATCTGAATAAGCCTTTAAAAGCGCTAAATGCATTAAAATTAAAAGCTATACCATTTGATCCTGCACCCCAATTATACCTTCCTTTTTGCTTCAAACAGAAAGAAACACGTCCTCCTTTTCATCGCTATTGCAAAATAGGTGTCTGTACATCGTTGCTTCCTTATCTAGAGATTGGATTAGACCATTATCCTTTTGGGAAAGGTATTTGGTCGACTAATCTAGCTTTTGTGCCACCCTTATGGGGCAAAAACTCAAAAGAAGGGTCGTTTGCTTTACAAGGTAGGTATGACATTGGATCATGGCGCTTCCAGCCCCATTTAAATTATCAACCTGCTTGCCACCAATATAGTAGTCTCCATCACTGTATGCTGCATCAAGGCAAGATAGGCCTATTGGTTAAACAAGCTAGCGAATCTTCTATTCAAGATGGGCAAGTAAATATAAAAGTAATTGATTATTACAATAAAAATATAAACGAAAAGCTATGTACCTTGCACTATAAATGGGTTAAGCGGTTGGATAGTTGGTTTTTTAAAATAGCTAACTACCATGCTATAGCCCTCTATGTAAACGGTACAACGCGACAAAAACGGCTTATTTTTTCGGCTACGCCTAGTCTTTGTCTACACTTATATAAGGCTATGCAGCTAAAAGTGGGGTTAAGGATGACTTACCATAATGATGTGGTTCCGGTAGGCATACCTAATTTTGATCTGTATCCTATGGTCAAAATAGGGTATGGGATCGCCACTTGGTTTACGCCTTATATAGGCATACAGGGTATGGGTGTAGGGAGCAGTGTAGTGCCATTGCACCTACATGATGTAGTAGCCAAAAATCCTTTTATAGCTTCCAATTGTAAGTTGTCTCATCCCCATCAATACTTTAAATTATATGGTGGTAGCAAGGGTATCATGACATCTAATCTTTCTTATCGCCTTTGTATAGTCTATCGGCAACTTAAAAACCAATCTAGAATTGTTGAAAATGCGCAAAATCAGATTATACTAGCTTATAACCCCCAGGACTATAAGCTGGTAAAAGTAATAGCACGCGTTCACTATGCTATCTCCCAATACCATGTAACCATAAAAAGCGCCTATTATTCATATTTTAAAAATGGATCTGCACCTATCTGGTGGTACGATAAACCAAGATTTAAACTAAAACCGACCTTCACCTATATCCCCCATGCAAAAATTTTATTAACCAGTAAGCTACATTTAGATGGTCCAACTACTGTAAAAGATATACATGGTCGTTCCATGCAAATCGATACCCGCATCAACCTTTCTGTAGGGATTGATTATTTTATTTTTAAAAAGTTTGTAGCATTTTTAATGGCTAGTAATCTCCTCAATCGTTCGCATATTCCTTACACCAGGTATCCGGATCAAAAAATCAACCTTATGGTTGGTCTAGCATATAAATGGTAATTATAATATGATGATGGATCACATTGCCCGACTACGGGAAAAAATGAATACTATAGTTATTGAAGATAAAGCAACATTAGAATGTTTTCGCCAAGATTTTATTGGCAAAAAGGGCTCTATTGCCAATCTATTTGAAGCCTTCAAGCAGCTCCCTATTGCAGCAAAAAAAGCAATAGGTCCGGCATTAAATGGGTTAAAAAGTGAAGCAGAAAAAAAATTTAAAAGTGCAGCAAGCGCACTAGAGGCCGTTGCTCCACCAGCTATACAGCAACCAGGCGATGTGACCCTTCCTGCTTTTGGTGCGGATATAGGTAGTCTACATCCTTTAACCATTGTGCAAAACAAGATTATCTCTATATTCCAGCGTATGGGCTTTAATCTGGCAGAGGGATCAGAAATTGTAGGCGACTGGCACAACTTTGGTGCCTTAAACTTCCCTGAGAACCACCCTGCGCGTGATTTGCAGGATACATTCTTTTTACAACTTAATCCAGCTCAGTTGTTGCGCACCCACACTACTTCTGTACAGATTTCAACTTGTACGGCCCAGCGTCCTCCTATTCGATCTATTGCGGTGGGACGGGTGTTTAGAAATGAGGCGATTTCTGCACGATCGCATTGTTTTTTTCACCAAATGGATGGCATGTATATACACACAGATATCACCTTTAGTGACCTAAAGGGTACCATCTATCATTTTGTAGAAGCAATGTTTGGTGAGGCTACTAAGCTCCGCTTTAGGGCCTCTTATTTCCCTTTTACAGAGCCCAGTGCAGAGGTAGATATACATTGTAGACTGTGCCAAGGCAAGGGATGTACCGTATGTAAACACTCTGGTTGGGTAGAGATATTGGGTGCAGGTATGATTGATCCCAATGTCTTAACCAATTGTCACATTGATCCCGAACAATATAGTGGTTTTGCCTTTGGAATGGGCATAGAACGGATCGCCATGCTCCTCTACCAAATTGATGATTTGCGCTTGTTTTCTGAAAATCATCTTGCTTTTTTGCGTCAATTTAAAGGTTGTTTCGGCTTTAGTGATGCCGCTGTTTTTGCAAAATAGTGATCTTGAACAGGTTGCATGGCTTACCTTATAAGCAGTACAAAAACGGGTTCCCCTTAATGGGAGACCATTGCCTAGACAGATCTTATACCTGTTTGTGTAACCATTTGCCAACCACTATTCTAGATCTATATTTTTTCTATGCTTTTTAAATGCCCGTATCAACGCCATCATTCTTTTTTGTTGCGGATCTGGCTCAGCCCATCCTGTACTAGGCGGTTGGGGCAGCAGATAGTGTGCCGCCATTGTGGCCAAACCATTGGCAGCTACGGCAATAATTGTACCATCTATTGCTGTTTTAGGTTTAACCCAATGGTTCCAAATAAGGATGACTAGTATACTTGTACCCATGCCCATCAAAGCGGTACGCTTAGTACCCCGAAAACCAAAAACAGTTAAGATAAAAAGAGGGATCACGGTAACCACAAAATAACCCGTAAGCCATTCAAAAACAAATGCACTTAATCCAAATAGATTGGGATAGTAAACCGTTATGATCATAGCCAACAGGCCGGTAACCAGTGTCGCTAATTTAGCCAGTTGAAGCTTGTGCATATAAGGTGGTGCTTGTAGGTTGCGCATACTCTCTACCATATCATGGCTGATCAAAATAGAAGCAGTCTGTAAATGAGAATCAGCGGTAGACATCGTCATGGCCAATATACTAATCGCCACATATCCTTTATAAAAAGGCGACATATCCGCTAGGATATAAGACCAAATCTCTTCTTTCTGTAGCGTTGGATTACCTATAAAAACAAACAGTGCAATGACGGCAATACCTATCAATATAATGAAATTAAAAAGCATTACACGTGAGAAAACCTTTTTAGCTTGAATGGCGCCAGAAGACATATAGAAGCGTTGTATAATTGAAGGAGAGACACAAAATATAGAATCTAATATAGTAAATAACTCTATCCAATAGTTTTTATCAAATTTAAATAAGTTCTTGCATTGAATTTTTTCTGCTTTTTGTAGCACCTTTATCATTACTAAAAATGATTGATCTGTTTTTACAAATACAAGCTTAAGAAGAAGGGGTATAACAATTGTAAAAGTTGCCAGTTGGAATAGATCGGTAATGGTAATGGCACGAATACCTCCAAAAACAGCATAGCTAATAAGCGTTAAGGTGGCCAAAACAGTTAAGATAGAAGGGTTGGTTCTATCCATACACATGCCAATGGCGCAAGACATTACATTGATTTGAATAGCCACAATACCAATGCAACAACTGGTAGTCAATAAAGCTGTAATCATCCTTAGATACTGACCATAGACATTACCTATCGTTTCTGCTATAGAAAGGTGCTGCATAAATGGCCCCATATGCAACGGCAACAGACTGATTATATAGGATCCTGCTGTATGCATTCCAACAGTAAAGAATATGTGGCATATCCCGTGATCATAGAAGTTGGGTAGTGTACGCATCAAGAATCCTCCTCCAAAGGACGTAGCTAAAACAGTAGCGATCAAGGTAGTTGTATGAAATTGCTGTGTACCTACTGCATATGCACGAAAAGTATTGGTCTTTTGACTGATGCAAAGTCCTATGGTAAGGGTCACGAACAAAAAGGCCAATACCATAAACAAGGGCATGTTATAGAGCGGCATAGATGGATTTGAAATTGGATAAAACCTATAAAGCGCTTAGAAAAGAATATAATAAAAATAATTGATTTTATATATTTTTTATTTTCCTAGCTGTTTAGTCCCACTAAGCAGTGGTTTGGATTATTATTAAATAGTCGGTCCTGAAATACTGTATAATTATTTGTTAATCAGCAAATAAATGGTTAAATTTGTATTGGTTAATAACCAGTTTTAGAGTTGTTTTGTATAAAAAGCTTGCAAAATAAGGATGAAATCTAAGAAAATAAATAATAGCCTTGAACGTTTGTTTGAGCAACGCTTATCTAGTTTTCTTAACCCGAAACATCCTTTATTCCAGTTATCTGATTCGATTACTTGG
>NZ_JBOZWW010000001.1:0-14620 GCF_050864855.1 Candidatus Cardinium hertigii | reverse complement strand
TGATAAAACGCATACGCAACATGTTATGGAAGCTATAGCCTATAATTTATATAGAGCTCCAAATATCATTTTAAAGGGTTTTTAGGGGGATGGTATATCTAAAATATACAAAGATTAACTTGAAAATCACTAAATAACTAAATTTATGCATCCTTAACATAAAAACTACTAAAAATACAACTACAACCTTATCAAAAATTACAATAACTATCTATCGCAACGGTCTCTTAATACAAACGTACGACCCTTAATTGGACAGAGCTAATTATGTCACTTGATGTTTTGTTAATTCTACTTGGAGTATTTTTGCTATTAACATTGGTAATTTCTTTTTTACCTTGGAATAGAAAGGTTTCTAACTTTGAGCAACATGCCATTGGTTATAAACAATTTTCTACGGCTACCATAGTAGCTAGTATAGTAGCTACGCATTGTACAGGTCCGTTATTAAAGCTTAGTATATTACATGCTCCTATGGGAGTATGGTATATAGCTTATAGAATATCTATTACTCTTTTTCCTTTGTTATTAATAAGCTGGTTATCAGGATATATGAAGGGTTTTATGTCTAATATATCAATGCCAGAAACAATGGCTAGTTCATATGGTAGTTATGGAAGGTTGATAACTTCTTTGTTTGAGATTGCTAATGCGATCATTATTATATCATTACAAATTCACGTTATATCTAATACAGTTAGCCGATTCATGCCTTCAGCTAGTCCACTAGTTATCACTATACTAATTACTGTAATCATACTTGTTTATGCTATGTATGGTGGTGAACGTGCTATTGCCTTGACAGATGTATGGCAATGTGTTGTTTTTGCCACACTTATTATTCTACTGGCTTGGTTAGTTTTTAAAAAAATAGATAAACCAATTATTGAAATTATTCATTTCTTAAAATCTAAAAATCAGTTCGAATTACATAATCTTATTCCATTGAATAGTAAGATAAAAAGTATACTTCGATACCTTTCTTTTTCTTTTGGTGCTATAAGTCCATATCTGATTCATAATGTATATATATCTTCTAGTCCCAATCAAGCAAGAAAAGCATTTTTATATGCTGGTATTTTTTGTACGGCTATTGTAACATGTATGCTGACAATTGGGTTGTTTATTTTTATTTGGTTTCCAGATATAAAAAACAAATATATTTGGGATTATTTTCTTTCCCATTCTTCTCCTATTTTAGGAGGAATGGTATGTTTTATTATAATATCTTGCGCTATGTCTACAGTTGATTCTAGACTACATGTACTTAGTATTATAGTTGGTTATGAAATACTAAGAAGAATACCTTTATTAAAAAGATTTGTTCAATACTACCAACTCCTAGTGATTCGTATAGCGTTGTTCGCTCTGGCGTTACTCACTTTGGTATTAGCATTTAATTGTTCCATGTCTATGCTAATGAGAATACTTGTATGGTATGGTCGTTTTTATGTCCCAATAATAATGGCCCCATTTATTTTACTTGTTTTAGGGTTCCGTACTACTTACCATGTTTTTTTAGTAGGAATTTTTACCGGATTACTATCTGTTTTTGCTTGGCATAGGTGGATATTCCCTATAATTCATACAGATAGCAGTCACTTTCCTTGTATGTTAATGAATGGACTATCTATGATCCTGGCACACTATTTACCAACTAAACTAAAAAAAATAAAGAAATATTTTAGAGCAATTCACTCTATTTAACACGAGAAAATAATGTACAAAAAAACACACTACGTACTTGTTATTTGTGTATAAAATATATAAATTGAAAAGCAAATATAACCAATATAATTTTTATTTTATGAGTTTTTTATTACTTTTTTAAACTTATATCTCCTGTATTGAGATATTAATCTAATCATTATGAAAATAAAATATTACACCAACTACTTTATCTTTATCATACCAGTTAGCACAGTTTGTTTTTTTATTATTTCTTGTAGTAAACTAGGTGGTAAGTATCGTATAGATGAATATAAAGTTAATACAAACGTTGATATGAAGGATAATACCGGGTATCAAATCACTAATGGGGAAACATTTCAGAAAATACCACTGGATTTAGAGAATAATCTTATTAATGCAGTAAAGAATCGTGATTATAATCAAGTGAAAAACTTAGTAAATAACGATTCCTTCAACTATGATAGTTTTATAGAAATTTGTAATAAAAATGAACTATTACATAAAATACCAGAATACTATAGATATAATCTAAATGAAGAATCAATATATATTATTAATATAATATTAAATAAGATGGATTCTTTCTTGCTAAACGAAAAAATGAGTCTACTTCTACAAAAAAATTCTTCCAATGAAACACCTTTATTGGTAGCAATGAAAATGAAAAATATACATGTACTGAAGAATTTTCTAAGGTTTACTCATAAATATATCGGACTAGATCTTAATAAACATATAGATAACCAAGGAGATAATATTTGTAATATGATATTTAATGCAACTGATCATGATAAGTTAGGCGCATTAATCGAAGAATTATTATACTACCAAGATTTAAGTATAGATTGTATACATAATAACTGTTTATGTAAAAAAACAGAATTAATATTAGAATTAAATTCCAGCGCGGAAGAACGACTTACGTTTCTTCCTAGATCAACAATTGATAAACTCAATAAGTTTATAGATAAACAACAGAATTCTGAGGTTGTAGAAAACACTTCACTTCAAAATGTGTTACAGATATGTGAGTTAAACGAAACTATAAGTGACTCTCTAAACAATTCTATTGGATCTAGTAGCGTATCTTCTAATGATACCTTTAATTCTTCAGAACACCCCATTCAGAATAAGTTTATATTACCAAATAAAAGACATGTGGTACACATATGCGTGTCTTAGAATAATAGCTGTCTCAACAAACGACCGTTTTTTAAGACATAGTCTATTGCCAAAATCTAGCTAACGAAGTTGGGTACAAAACAGAAACCGTAATTTTCTGTTAATCCGCTCCCGATGGTCCAAAATCCTTTAAAATATCGCAATAATCTGGGCGTAATAGTAAACATCGAAACTAAAATTTTAAACTAAAATCTAAATTTAATCCTTTCTTTACACAGATGCGACAGAACCGTATATTTTACGTATTCATCTGCTTTATAAGCTCTTCTCTGTTCACTGTTTCAGAGGCCCAACTATCTATAGATTTGGTTTCTTGGTCAAAGTTAATACCTAATAAAATAATTTCTTTGGCTTTCCATAAATAGGAGATATAATAGCAATTTTCTTTAATTTGTTGTAAAGCTATTTTACCATTTGACTTGTATTTGATCTCTATAATATACACAATGCTACCAATGGTTAGTACTATATCAGCCCTACCCCTGCTAGAAGGAGACTCACTAGCCACATGACTATTAATCCCATCTAAACAGTTTAAACCATAAAGTAGCATATGCAGATTGCTATGATAATCTTTTTCTGTTTTACTGGTTATGTAGTAAGGAATACTAGCAAAGGCTATATTAATAGCAATAATAAATGATTCAATATCTTTGGCCTGTAAAGCACTTTTTATTTGATCTTGTGTTGATATAAAATAGTCTTTCATGCGCCTTTCTAAAGCATCTTGAATGGTTTGGGTAAAAGCCTTTTCTACTTCTTGATTAGGAAACTTGAGCTTATAAACGCCTGTAGATGATTCATAGCTCTCTATGGTTAAATATCCAGTTTGAAACATCAATGCTTTTAAACTAATTTCATTCCTACTACCGGTATACATTAACTCGTGTCTATAAGCATCAATGGGTAAATCGTCTAGCTCAAATCTATCAGGATCTGCCAACATTTGGTTAATGAGCATAGTTGGACTACCTGATTCGTACCAGTAGTCGGCTTTCTTTCCCTCTTTAAAAAAATGAAGGGTAGACCAAGGATTATAAACCGAAGGACCTTTTTCATAAAACTTGTAACCATTATAATGGGTAGTTATTGCTTGCATGACTGTTTCTTTAGTCATTGGTTGACCTATATCTTCACTCCATAAATTGGTAACCATAGATATATGATCCGAGAAAACTTCTAATAATTCTTGTTCGGTATAACCGAACATAGCGGCTGCACTTTTATCTATCGTAAGGTCGCTTAAATGATTGGCTCCTGAGAATACATCAGATAAACTGAATTTGCTTACGCCAGTGATAAATGTAAGTTGAAAGTATTCATTTAGTGATTTTAAGGTCATAAAGAAATCTTTCATGACTTTGATGTTGGATTGTTCTAAGTCTGATCCTTTAGTTAGATTAACAATGGGTGCATCGTATTCATCTATAAGTACCACTATTTTGGATTGATAAATAGATTTTGTATTCTCCTTGTTTTCTATAGTATCTGCTAAATTTATGAGTTGTGCTACTAGGCTACGCAGTGTATCTTTAACAGTAGCATCTTCCATTTTTATGCTATAAGAAAAGGCTATTTCTTTTAGTACGATTTTAATAGATGAGCTTAGTTCTTCAGGTGTGTTATTAGATACTCCTGAAAAATCTATTTTAATTATGGGATATTTCTTCCATTGATAGCCATTCTCTGGTTTACCTATATGGTAATCCTTAAATATTTCTTTATCTCCTCTACATATAGTAGCCAGCGTATTGATAAATAGAGACTTGCCAAATCTTCTAGGACGGGCTATGAAGATAGGATTTCTTTTTTCAATTAACGCTTGTGCATATCGTGTCTTATCTACATAATAGCCTGTTTCAATGACTGATTTAACATCTGAATAGCCAATAGGCAGTGTATCTATCTTACGCATAATTTCATCTTATTAAACTTGTTTTTCTTTTCATTTAAGGGCATTTTACGCATTAACTTTAATTGAAGTATAAGGTTTTTTGCTTAATGCCTCTTTTGACCAACTAGAAAAAAACCTAATGGGAAAAATTTTATCAAGACTAGATCCGATAAACAATAGAAAATTTTACTAATGCTAGTATTTCTTTCCCATTAGCTTCTAATCCTAATCGTGTTACACGATTAGGATTAGAAAAACTGTCAAATGCAGGGTTTATTTTTAGATATTATACCCAAGTAGGATTTTATAATTTAATACCATTTTTAATAAATATCTGGTCTACTTCATTGTGAATACGCTCCCAATTATCTTCAATTTTTTTATTTAGTTCATTACCAAAATTACTTGGTATCTTTATTACTGAATTGCTAGCATAACTAACATTACTAAGGTAAGTAGCTAAGAACTGCGGCTTCTTACCTGCTACCTTTATTGTAAAGTGGCCTGGAGGTTGAGAAGCGAGATAATGAGGCGTTAAGTATGACTCCTTACCTAGTGACCTAGTGAAAGTATCGTCTTTATCCGATATATGTATAGCAGTCCTAATATTGGTATAAGATCCTGCCATTTTAGATACGTAATCACCAGTTGTTAAATTACTAGTCATACCAAAAAATTGATTACCTAAATTATTTCTAATTACCTCCGCTCGACTGTTTCCATACATCTGTTTGAGCTGCTCGAAATCTTGTACACATACAATGGTCGATATATTATTAGATCTAGCTGTAGCAGGTAAATTCTCTAATCCAGGAATAAATAACGTAGGGGCTTCATCTAATAGAAATATAGACTTATGTTTACCCTGCTGATTCATATGTTTCATGCATACCGTAGCAATAAGAGCGATAATGGAAGATAAAGAGTCACTTAACCTAGGATCATTAGCAACAGTCAACATGGTTGGATGATTAGGATGGCTCACATCTAAATCAACCGTATCTGCATCACCCAAATGACCAGAAAGCACCCAAAATATTTCTTTGGTATATATCTTATTAAATGGCAACTGTAAGGAAGAAAATACGCCAGAAAGCTGTTTTTCTGCATTATTTTTGTAAGCAGAATGAATCGGTTCTATCATGATTTTTGTTTCTCTATCTAAAGATAGTAAAGCAATGCTTTGTTCATGAGCCTTCATGGAAATGAGTAAAGCATGTGGTAACGAACACAAATCACCATGATGCTTTTTTAGAAACCATATAATAGCACTAAAAAATGCAATAGAGTTATCTGACCAAAAATCTTGTTTATGAATCCATTCTTTATTCAAGTTTTTAAGTATAGCACTGGCATATTCTTGTGCATAAAGACTAAAAGACAAATAACTAGGATGTAACGGATTGCAACGATGGGATATACTAGTATTGGTAATATTGATATGCGAAAATTTGGTTTGCTTATTTAGAAGAGAGTGATACATATGAGGAGACAAAGTGGGTGGGCTACCCTTAAAATCATATAAAAATCCTGCAAATCCCATATCAGCAGCCTGGTAAATAATAGGTTCTATAACAGATCTTGATTTTCCTGAACCAGGAGATCCCTCGATATATATACCCTGAGATAAACTATCCAATACCACAAATCCTTTTTTTTGTACTTTCCATATAAAGCAATTAGTAGATGGCTTCTTTTTATACTTACTATGCGTACTGTTTTTCAAGAATTTTTTATCCTCTGATAGTAGATCAAAAGTAGAAGGAATGATATAATTAAGTAAAAGGAAGATCAGAAATATAGCCAATAGAAACCACATATTATATGGAGTCAGGGAAGGCATAATGCGCTTGCCTTTAAAATAGTATACTACGAAGGCGTCATAAAAAACAATAAAAAATAGAAGAATAAATAGCGATAGAAAAAGTAAAATCTTTTTTCTATGAAGATGAAATAGAGTAAAGAAAATACTCAATAAAATATTCAATATAAACTTAAACATACTATATAAACATTGAAAATCAAATAGATAAACCAATAGAATGGCCAAAAGATTTATGCTTATTTAAGGTTTCCATGAAATTTTGCTTAGATAAAGACCTGTCTATTTCACTGGCTTTAAATTTTTCTTCTTTTCCTTCTTGCGTGATATAAAAACGTAAGCCTTGAAAAGCACCTTGTTTGTTATGATATGCTTCCGTCCTAATATTAAAACGGGAACCTTCTTTATTAAAGGATTCGCTAAACGCATCTACAGAATGGATGCTACGATCTTTTAATACAGACTTAGCAAGCTCTTTAACGTTGTGTATAGCAGAATGTTCCATCAGCTTATCTCTGGTTTTGGCATGTTGAACATCTTTGGCTAGGGTTAAACCCATCTCATATGAAATGGTTTCTGCAACACGAGAAGAACGGTTGCTTATGTAATTGTCTTTATAAGCCTCTCCTAGCCTACTAATTCTATTTACATAGAGATGAATGTGTTTATGAGATGTGTTATCGTGTACAAAAGCGATGTATTGATGATTTTTTAGTTCCATCTTTTCTAAAAAAGATTGGTTAATAGACTTTAAGTTTTCATTAGATAGTTGACAACCATCCTCTATAGTCGGAGAAATAACAAAAGAGAGCGCATTACGCTGGCACCTACTGTTCATATCTTGAAATAATTTAAACTCTTTGGAAACGCCATAGGCAGTTTCTGATACAATGTTTTTGTCTAATAACACACCTTTTTCTGATTTTTGTGCATAAGAGATACTGGCACTAATATGACTGATACTTTTACCTATGGCAATCATTTTTTTCCTGTTTTGGATAACCTTTTATAAGCGTTATAGTAGTATTTAAGTTCTTTTTCTAGTTCAACACGACACATATATTGATGGTAATTAGTCGGCCCTGAAATATTATTTTTGAATAAATTTATTGAATGGATATTTCTTTATAATATATATGGTTTATCAGGCGCTCTATTTTTCTTACCCAAGATATAGGTATAACTGGTTTTGGATTAAGAATTTTAATTATATAGGTTTTAATTTATTTGACTGTGAGGGTATTAAGAATAATTTTCTTGTAATCAGTCGTAGGTTATGAGCAATAGCACATAAAATAACGTTAAGTTTATCTCCTAAAATACCTTTCAAATAGTTAACGGATAATTTACCATCGGCTTTCATATGACCGATATGCGGTTCAATAGAAGATCTTCTTTTTATAGCTTTTTTTAGAGCAGGGGTTATACCCCTTTTAGAACCACTTATAAATATATCACATTCATTAACAGGAATATTATGACCTCTATAGGCTTTATCTACGAAAGCATATTTTACCTTGGTACCAGATAATTGCTCGGCTTGTAATAAACTCTTCTCTAAAGTATGGCCATCATAAGCATTAGGATGTATCGCTTCTGTAGAAACAATTAAACCTTTTTTATGGGTCAATGTAAATTGTACTTTACAACCATACTCATAAGGATTTCTAGACTTACCTTTACTCACACAGTAGACCGAGGGTTCATGGATACTATAAACTTTATCTTTACTATTTTTTGATTGATTTATAAGTTTTTTACTTATAGATAGTAGGCGCGTAAATTGGTTGCGTATTAGATCATCACAGGATGCTATAGAACGTTCTACATCTCTTATTACCCGACCAAGATAGGTTTTTAATGTTTTAACGCCCTTGGATAAACGTTTATACTGTTTGGCATGAGCATACCTATCAACTTTACGTTTAATAGATAGACCTAACCGCTGATAAGTTTGACGCAGTTTAATACCTGTTTTCTTGGCTATACTGACCAGTTTTTCTCTGGCTTTATTAAGCAAAGAAGAGTCAGTTGGGTAACGGATATTTTTCTCCATTACAGTAGTATCAGCTATAACTTTTTCAAGTTCTTTTCGGGTCACTACTTTTTTTTTTAGCGATAAGTCTATAGTCATAGATAAGATTTTATTGAGACCTTCTTGACCTAATCTATGGCGCCAACGGGTCAATGAACTGGGGTTACAAGGCACCTTAAACTGAAAATAATCATATCCACAAAAGTATTGCCAATAAGGGTTTTCTACCCATCTAACCACTACTTGTTCATCAGAAATATTATACATATGACTGATAATGAGAAGACCTATAATTAAACGAATAGGCAAAGGAGGTTGACCAGGTCCATAGCTAAAACCGCGGTCTAAATCTGATGCTAAGGAGTGCCAAGGAATCGAATCAGATAACTGGAATAAAGGATGTTTCGGGTTAAGAAAACTAGATAAGCGTTGCTCAAACAAACGCTCAAGGCTATTATTTATTTTCTTAGATTTCATCCTTATTTTGCAAGCTTTTTATACAAAACAACTCTAAAACTGGTTATTAACCAATACAAATTTAACCATTTATTTGCTGATTAACAAATAATTATACAGTATTTCAGGACCGACTAATTATACCAAGTACTAAAGAATAGCCCAATGATGGATATAGACAATATAACCCATAACCAGACTGGAATGGTAATAAAACGTTTTAAGGTATGAAGAATATTTGCATGCTCTTTTTGAATGGGTCTTATGTCTATAGGTATAGGTTGATTGTGTAACACCTCTAATCTATTCAGATAATCACTAGTAGTCGATAAGATTTTTTCATAATCTTTTTTTGTACGTTTTAGGCTTTCTATTTCTTCTACTAGGACTTCTATTAAAACTTTCTGGCTCAAATTGGAGCTGCTTTTGATGTTCATTGGCTGATCTTGTTAAGTTGGTGGTCGATTTTTTCGATAACATGTTGTACTTCTTTTTTAAAGTCTAGTTGATCTTTAATAAGGTTACTGATGCGGCTAAAGTGATTTCGATAATCTACTAATGTTTGATAGATGGATAGTTCTTCTGGAGTAAATCGGCTTTTGATGGTTTGATTTAGGCCTGTTTTTCGTAGATAATCACTCAACGATAATCCACAGTTTTTAGCCAATAACTTGAGGGCTATTTTTTCTGTAGGGTAAAGACGAATGGATAAGGTAGAGCTTTTTTGAGTTGTTTTTTTTGGACGCATGGAGAATAATAAAGATTAAATGGATCAAGAAATCTTATGAAAACCATTAAAAAACTCGATACCGAGAACAGATGAAGAACCAATATATAAATTTAAAAAGACACTTACTATAGAAAAAAGTAAAAAAAATAACCGATGATCAAAACCGACCGAAGGGAGCAAGATGGGTTTTTGTGCAACAAAAACACGTCTTGAAAAAGAAAAGACATTGGGTAAAATTTAATCTATTATGTGATATTGCTAAACAATACGAAGATCAGAATCTAATACGAATCAGACCTTAATTTCTTATTATTCTACTTCTTGAAAATAACCAACGGGATTAACGGTAAAGTTTTTGCGTTCCATCACCTTAAAGGTGTATTGATCATCTCGTTGATGTACTTCAATAGCTGCTTCTGTAATATTGAGTTTTTTGGCATCACATGTTAATCCTATAAGTACTTTCTTATGACATGAATCATATTGGATACTATAGTCCTTATTATGTATCTGTTCGAGAGCCTCTAAGGCTGGCTTGCCTACTTTTAACTCAAATATATATACAGTAGTTTGTCCATTGTACTGATCTTGCATAACGATATCCAGACGGCCTATTGCACTATCTCTTTCGGCGCTAGCATCGGTATCTTGCGTTGCATGGAAAGCACCATTCAGAAACACATACAAAGTACCCTGAAAGCTTTTTTCGGTTTTATCCAAAAAACGGTAACCCGCTTTGTCCAAACAATCGCTTCGAATGATATTAAGAAAAGAAACCCATACTTCGTTTCTTAAAGAATTCAGAATAGAGATACTACATGATCTTCCTGTTTCCTTTTGATATTGATCAATAAAATCAGCTAGTATAAGCTTTAAAGAAAATTTTACTTCTTGATTAGGAAACTTTAAATAGTAAATCAAGTCATTTTTATCTTGCACATGAAATGGATCAATATCCATCGTAAGATATCCCGTTTGATACATCAAGGGTAACAAAGGCATTTCATGGAGAGAAGGATGCACGAGTTTAAACCTGATCTTATCGATTGGGAAACTACATTGATCCCAATCCATATTAAACCGATGGATATTTTGCTTCATTTGTTGCAATAGGATGGTAGGACTACCAGAGTTAAACCAATAATTCTCAAAATCTTTTGTATAAAAAAATCTTAGTATAGAATCTGGATTGTAAACGCTTACCATTTTATCAGTTGTAAAACAATAACCATTATAATAATCCTTTAACGCTTGTTTTATTTGAACAAGTGTATAATTTTCTTCTTTAGTACTTTTTTTATTAAGTTTTTCAAGTACTGGATTAATAATTGTTTCCTTGCTAAGAAATAAATTATCGATATCCTCTCCCGTATATCCCAACATTTCCCCATAATCCTCATGCAATGATATGTCATTTGCTGAGTTAGCTCCTGATGTAAGGCCAGATAAGTGAAATTTAGTTACGCCTGTTACAAAAATAAATTTACAATCCTTCTGACTTCCTTTTAAAACTTTGAAAAATGAACTAAGCACAGAAAGTACATCTTCATACTGCTCTTTTTTACAAGAAATTAACGGACTATCATATTCATCAATTAAGATAATAGGACGTGTTTCATAACCGTCCTTTAGTTTTGTTAATGCGTTAATCAATTTTTCCAGTGTACCCTCTACTGTTGGCTCACCTATAATAGGATCTATTTCACTTCTATCTACGGTATAATTTTTAGCAAATGTATACAATACATCTATCAAGTTATTTTGTATCTGTTCTGGATTATCCTTAGCCAACTTCGAGAAATTAAACCAAATAACCGGATACTTTTGCCACTTATAAGTCTTATCTTCATAAATGGCGCATGTTTTAAATAACTCCTTATTTCCTTTTGCTATTTGATCTATAGTGTCTAGAAGTAGAGATTTTCCGAATCTTCGTGGTCTTGTAAAGAAGTAATAAGTTCCCTCATCCTCAAAAATTTTAGAAATATAATCAGTTTTATCTGCATAAAATCCAGCATCTATCATCTGTTTAGCACTAGATTTCCCAATAGGAATGCGTATTGCTCTTCTAGAAGTTTCTTTTCGCTCCTTATTTATTAATCCTTTACCTTCTTTTTTGTAATCCATATTCTGGTATTTGTATTTAGGGATATATAATGATGATAAGAAATACAAGATAGATAGATTTTGGAGTCTTTCTTTTTAAGTGTGTAAATATTTTTTAAGATTTGTAAATTTTGTATTAAATACATTAATTTTTATTCTTTAAAAGTATGAAAAAGAAAGTAAGTTCTCAAGATGGTATAAGCAAAGCGATAGATTTATTAGTAGAATCAGGAGTAGATTTATCGACCCTTTTTGAGAAAGGAGGATTACTCAAAGAACTAAGTAAACGTCTTATAGAAAAAGCCTTAGAGTCAGAAATGGATAATCATTTAGGGTATAATAAGTATTCCCGTAGTGATTCAAATAATGCTCGTAATGGCCCATCTAGCAAACAAGTTATCACTGATAATGGGGTTATATCTGTTGAAGTTCCTAGAGATAGATCCTCTACTTTTGAACCTGTTTTATTACCTAAACGTCAAAGAAGAATTCCTGGTTTAGATGATAAGATTCTATCTCTATATGCAAAAGGGATGAGTCTATCAGATATTCAGATTCAAATACAAGAGTTATATGGGGCAGAAGTTAGTGAAAGTCTGATAAGTAACATCACAGATTCGGTTATTGAAGATGTTAAGATATGGCAAAATCGTCCCTTAGAATCAGTCTATCCTATTGTTTTTTTTGATTGTTTTGTAGTTAAGGTTAGGCAAGATAAACGCATTATAAATAGTCGGCCCTGAAATATTATTTTTGAATAAATTTATTGAATGGATATTTCTTTATAATATATATGGTTTATCAGGCGCTCTATTTTTCTTACCCAAGATATAGGTATAACTGGTTTTGGATTAAGAATTTTAATTATATAGGTTTTAATTTATTTGACTGTGAGGGTATTAAGAATAATTTTCTTGTAATCAGTCGTAGGTTATGAGCAATAGCACATAAAATAACGTTAAGTTTATCTCCTAAAATACCTTTCAAATAGTTAACGGATAATTTACCATCGGCTTTCATATGACCGATATGCGGTTCAATAGAAGATCTTCTTTTTATAGCTTTTTTTAGAGCAGGGGTTATACCCCTTTTAGAACCACTTATAAATATATCACATTCATTAACAGGAATATTATGACCTCTATAGGCTTTATCTACGAAAGCATATTTTACCTTGGTACCAGATAATTGCTCGGCTTGTAATAAACTCTTCTCTAAAGTATGGCCATCATAAGCATTAGGATGTATCGCTTCTGTAGAAACAATTAAACCTTTTTTATGGGTCAATGTAAATTGTACTTTACAACCATACTCATAAGGATTTCTAGACTTACCTTTACTCACACAGTAGACCGAGGGTTCATGGATACTATAAACTTTATCTTTACTATTTTTTGATTGATTTATAAGTTTTTTACTTATAGATAGTAGGCGCGTAAATTGGTTGCGTATTAGATCATCACAGGATGCTATAGAACGTTCTACATCTCTTATTACCCGACCAAGATAGGTTTTTAATGTTTTAACGCCCTTGGATAAACGTTTATACTGTTTGGCATGAGCATACCTATCAACTTTACGTTTAATAGATAGACCTAACCGCTGATAAGTTTGACGCAGTTTAATACCTGTTTTCTTGGCTATACTGACCAGTTTTTCTCTGGCTTTATTAAGCAAAGAAGAGTCAGTTGGGTAACGGATATTTTTCTCCATTACAGTAGTATCAGCTATAACTTTTTCAAGTTCTTTTCGGGTCACTACTTTTTTTTTTAGCGATAAGTCTATAGTCATAGATAAGATTTTATTGAGACCTTCTTGACCTAATCTATGGCGCCAACGGGTCAATGAACTGGGGTTACAAGGCACCTTAAACTGAAAATAATCATATCCACAAAAGTATTGCCAATAAGGGTTTTCTACCCATCTAACCACTACTTGTTCATCAGAAATATTATACATATGACTGATAATGAGAAGACCTATAATTAAACGAATAGGCAAAGGAGGTTGACCAGGTCCATAGCTAAAACCGCGGTCTAAATCTGATGCTAAGGCGTGCCAAGTAATCGAATCAGATAACTGGAATAAAGGATGTTTCGGGTTAAGAAAACTAGATAAGCGTTGCTCAAACAAACGCTCAAGGCTATTATTTATTTTCTTAGATTTCATCCTTATTTTGCAAGCTTTTTATACAAAACAACTCTAAAACTGGTTATTAACCAATACAAATTTAACCATTTATTTGCTGATTAACAAATAATTATACAGTATTTCAGGACCGACTAAATAAGTCGGTCTATGTTGCGTTAGGTATAGACCGATTGGGGATAAAAGATGTTTTAGGACTGTGGATGAGTGAAAATGAAGGAGCTAAGTTTTGGTTGGGTAATTTGACAGAGCTCAAAAATCGTGGTATGCAGGATATACTCATTGCTTGTACAGATAATTTGTCAGGTATGTCCGAGGCAATCGCTGCTGTATATCCTAAAACAGAACACCAACTCTGTATCGTTCACCAAATTAGGAATAGCTTGCAGTATGTCTCGTATAAAGATAGAAAGTCATTATCTTCTGATTTAAAGCCAATTTATACATCAGTAACTGAAGAAGAAGCACTTATGGCATTAGAGACTTTTTCCAACAAATGGGATAAACATTATCCACAAATAGCCAAGTCTTGGTATGCCAATTGGAATAATCTGA
>NZ_JBOZWW010000036.1:0-14795 GCF_050864855.1 Candidatus Cardinium hertigii | reverse complement strand
GCTGCTTCCAAGCCAACATCCTGACTGTCTAAGCAACTAAACCTTCTTAGTTCAACTTAGTATATATTTGGGGACCTTAGCTGATGGTCTGGGTTCTTTCCCTCTCGGACTAGGACCTTAACGCCCTAGCCCTCACTCCTAAGCAAAACTGATAGTATTCGGAGTTCGTCTGGACACGGTAGGTTACCCCCCTAGTCCTATCGGTAGCTCTACCCCTATCAGTATAAACTTAAGGCTGTTCCTAAAAACATTTCGGAGAGTACGAGCTATCTGCCAGTTTGATTAGCCTTTCACTCCTACCCACAGCTCATCCAAGGACGTTACAATATCCACTGGTTCGGTCCTCCACGTTGTTTTACCAACGCTTCAACCTGGCCATGGGTAGATCACTGGCTTTCGCGTCTAACTCCTCTGACTCAACGCCCTATTCAGACTCGCTTTCGCTTCGGCTTTTTCTTTCAAAAGAATTTACCTTGCCAGAAAAGATTAACTCATAGGCTCATTATACAAAAGGCACGCCGTCATTTTAAAAAAAAACTCCGACTGCTTGTAAGCGTATGGTTTCAGGGACTATTTCACTCCCTTATTCAGGGTACTTTTCACCTTTCCCTCACGGTACTTGTTCACTATCGGTCTCTTAGGAGTATTTAGCCTTACCGGATGGTGCCGGCAGATTCAGTCAGCCTTTCACCGGGACTGACCTACTCAGGATACTAGCCAATCTAATACCAATTACCTTGACAGGGCTTTCACCTTCTATGGCTTACTTTTCCAAGTAATTTAAGTTCTTGATATTAAGTTGCATTGCTAGTCCTACAACCCCATAACAGCAGAAACTGCTATGGTTTGGGCTAATCCACGTTCGCTCACCACTACTTATGGAATCACTATTTGTTTTCTTTTCCTCTGGATACTTAGATGTTTCAGTTCTCCAGGTTTGCTTCTTTTAATATAAAAGATACCCTATCTAAATTATAGGGTGGGTTGCCCCATTCAGAAATTTGCGGATCAAATCGTACAACCAATCCCCGCAACTTATCGCAGTTTATCACGTCTTTCATCGCCTCTAAGAGCCAAGGCATCCTCCATACGCCCTTATTTATTTCTTACTCGCTCTTGAAATGGAGATACGCTAAATTTCTAAAAAGAAATTTAATCTACCTTATTTTGCTTTTACAATAAGTCAAAGAACACTCTTTAAGAAAGACACAGTTTTATTTTGTATTTCTGCACTTTTAATGCTTCTAACACTTTTATATTTTTATCTTGTGTCGAATCGTAATACAAAGGTATAACTTTTATTTAAATCCGCAAATATTTTTTTCAAATAAAAGATGTTTTTAGGACCACTAAGCCATTACAATAGTAAAAATTGGTCTAGCCATAAAATTATAGAGATTTTTATAGATTTTTTAGACTGTTTATTTGTCCAACAACTAATCCTTAAACTTAAAAAGTGGTGCTATTGGACCTATAGATTTTGCCCCAATTGTTGATGTAAATAGTAATCCATGGAATCCCTTGGCGCAATACTAACGGGTAAATTGATACCAAAAGGAAAACTGCCTGTCAATATTTGGTATGACTATGATGTGCAGACCAACACAGGTACAGTTGCTTTTGCTAGGGGATTTGGCTTGAGCTGGTAATTTTTTTGACAATCCAAACTCAAAATATTATTAAGTGGTCTGCTTTATGTAAACCAATCGTATCTGTTTTAGAGATGATTGGTTATATTAGAATGAATCCACTACTTAAATCAATTACTATGGTTCAAAAAGAACAAGTCATAGAAGCCATTAAACAAGTTTACGATCCGGAAATACCTGTAGATATCTATGAACTAGGGCTTATTTACGAAATTACAATTTTACCACTAAATAATATTGAGATCTTAATGACACTTACTTCTCCTAATTGTCCAGCGGCAGATATTATACCTAGTCAAGTAGAAGAAAAAATCAAAGCCATAGAGGGCGTACATGCAGTAACCGTGCATCTTACCTTTGAGCCAGCTTATACAATGGATCGAATGTCTGAAGCAGCGAAATTAGAATTGGGATTTGCTTAAGTTTTCTCTACATAATCTGTTCCAGATTATATTTTTTATATTTCTTTCCTTTATTGAATGGCCCAAAACAATTATAAAATCCAACCAGACACGCCTAAAAAAAGTAGTCCGTCAAAGTCATTTATACTAGATCAACGTACTAAAATAACCATTGGGCTTTTGCTGCAGGGGATAACTATTTTTTTAGCATTTTCCTTTTTAGCGCATCTTATTCATGGCGCTAAAGATCAATATATTATTGAATCTATTGGAAGGATAGGTCTAAAATCGTCCAATCTGGCCACTGGCAACTGGTTAGGTTTTACAGGCGCTTTTATAAGCTATTATTGTGTCCATATATGGTGGGGTATCACTGCTTTTATTTTTTTGCCTTGTCTATTTTTAGTTGGTATAAAAATGGTTACACAAAAAATTTGTGCAAATCTTTCTTTATTAAAAGTGATGATGGCCTCCATTTTTCTGGTATTATGGTTTAATATTTTACTGGGCTATCTATACGCACTCTACCCAACTGCTGTCCTATTGGCCAATTACCTTGGAGGAATTGCTTATACACTTGGCATCTTGTTTAAAAATTTATTAGGCTATGGTACTTTTATTTTTCTTGTGGTTACTTTGATCATTTTTGCGGTCATATGTTTTAATATAACTTCTTTACCAAATATTAATTTATTCTCAAGCAAAAAAGCAAAGAATAATGTTACCTGTTTGGTTGATCAAGAAAGTAATAGAATAGTGGATGAAACATTTAATAGAGAAAGTGAGGTCCCCTCTAGTAAAAAAAAAACGAGTAATATAACGACTGCAGATGCTACTAGAGATTCAAAGCATATAAAGGATCAAACTGGTGCAGACACTGTTGCACTGCACAAAAGCAACGTGGCTTTTGAAATAGTTGCCCCTGAACCACCAAATTTGTCTCAAGCGCCTCCATCTGCTATTGGTTCAACCATACCCTTAAGCCACATCCGGAGTGAAAACTACGATCCAACTTTAGATCTATCTAATTATAAATATCCTCCTTTAGATCTACTAAAACGGTATACACAAGAACAGCTATCTGTTACACAAGAAGAATTGGCTATCAATAAAAATAATATTGTACAAACGCTACAGAACTTCAAGATAAATATTGCCAAAATAAAAGCTACTATTGGTCCTACTGTTACCCTTTATGAAATAGTACCCGAAGCAGGAGTCAAAATTTCCAAGATAAAAAATCTCGAAGACGATATTGCACTTAACTTGGCTGCATTAGGTATTCGGATCATTGCACCCATACCAGGAAAAGGAACCATTGGTATTGAAGTACCCAATAAAAATAGAGAAGTAGTACCGCTCCAGGAGATGGTTGGCTCTGAGAAATTTTTAAAAGGAAAGATGGATTTACCTATTGTATTGGGTAAGTCGATCTCAAACGAATTGTTTATTGCAGATTTGAGCCGTATGCCGCATCTACTGATTGCCGGTGCTACTGGACAAGGAAAATCTGTGGGGCTCAATGTGCTACTGACCTCTTTGATTTATAAAAAGCATCCCTCTCAATTAAAACTGGTATTAGTAGACCCTAAAAAGGTAGAACTTTCTTTGTATAATAGATTGGAACGTCATTTTTTAGCAAAATTACCGATCAGTGAAGAACCTATTATTACAGAAACCAAAAAAGTAATCCATACCCTTAATTCTTTATGCATTGAAATGGACCATCGGTATGAACTGCTCAAGGAAGCAGGGACCCGCAACATTAAAGAATACAATGAAAAATTCATAAAAAGGATACTAACTCCTCAAGAAGGGCATCGGTTTTTACCTTACATTGTATTGGTTATAGATGAATTTGCAGATATGATGATGACGGCAGGTAAGGAAATAGAAGTACCTATTGCCCGACTGGCCCAATTGGCACGTGCCATTGGGATACATCTTGTATTGGCTACACAAAGACCCTCTGTAAATGTTATTACTGGTATTATCAAAGCCAACTTTCCTGTTAGGATTTCCTACAAAGTAAGTTCAAGGATTGATTCTAGAACCATTTTAGATGCAAGTGGTGCAGAGCAATTAGTAGGAAATGGTGATATGTTGCTCTCTATGAACTCTGATATTATTCGATTACAAACTCCCTTTTTAGATACCGCAGAAGTGGAACGTATTTGCAGCTATATTGGTGGACAACAAGGCTACCCATCTGCCTATCTGCTGCCTACTTATGATGAAGAAGACAAAGAGGATGGCGTGCCAGTAGATTTACAATCAACAGATCCTCTATTTGAAGAGGCAGCAAGACTGATTGTTTTACATCAACAAGGAAGTACTTCTTTGATTCAACGAAAACTGAAGCTGGGCTATAACCGATCTGGAAGGCTTATAGACCAATTAGAAGCTGCAGGCATTGTAGGTCCTTTTGAAGGGAGTAAAGCGCGAGAAGTTTTGGTAACAGATGAAGCCAGCTTAAATGAAATATTGGCTAGGTTACCACGCAAAGACTAAATTTTAATAGCTATGTATTGGCTGACACAGCATATGGATAGCAAAGCACTCTACTGATAAAGATTATTTTGGGGTTTGTCTTTAAAAATTAGTGCTGATGTTTGCCATTACCCCCAGATTGTTGCCCTATTTTAAAACTTTATAAATTTATAAATACATTTAAATATTAACCATTATGCATAAGTGCTTTATCCCCACTATATCTTTTTACTAGCGAATTTTTCAATTGTAAAATTTGAAAATCAGAATGTTAATTTTATTAACCTCTTAAAAGATATACCCATTGCAGTCGTTGCACCTGCTTCAGGTATCAATAAAGGCGAGTTAACTGCTTTGAAAAGCATCACTTCATTGGCATTAAATATACCCAATGGATGCTTTGATCAAAGCCGATATGTTTTTCATTCTAATAGTGATGAAGCAAGATTTAAATACTTAAAGGATGCACTGTTGGATAGGACCAGTCATGTAGTATGGACATTACGTGGAGGATATGGTGCTGCTAAGTTGATACCTGCTTTACAGAAATTAACGATACCTGCCAGAGAGAAATTTTTTATAGGATATAGTGATATAACTGCGCTCCATATTTTCTTGACACAAACATGGGGCTGGAAAACGATTCACGGAAGTGGAATAGTTGAAATACTGAAAAGTGATAAAAAACGTGCTAATTTTACAAAGATAGCTGAAATCATTTGCGGAAAAGTTAAACAGGCTACAATTGATCAACTATTTCCGATTAATGCAGCAGCACAAGCTATCCATACGGTAGATGGTAAGCTTACAGGTGGCAATATAACCGTCCTGCAGACAGGTATTGGTACAATCTGGCAAGTAAAAACAGAAGGAAAAATTCTTTTTCTGGAAGATACGCAAATAAAAGCTTATCAACTAGATCGTACCTTACTGCACTTTAAACAAGCTGGTCTACTAAAAAATGTAAAAGCCATACTATTTGGCCATTGTGGCACCGATAATAAAGATATTATAACAACACTGAATCAGTTTGCATCTATTTTACCCATCCCAGTCTTTAAAACAAATAGGTTTGGACATGGAACCACAAATGATCCGATTATTTATAACACTACTAGTCAAATTGTTTTTGTCGATGAAGGTACCTTTAAGCTAATCATGAAAGTATAAATTTTCCGAATACTTAAAGAAAATTAAGATTTAGTACCAAACATATCGTTATACAGAAACCACTCCTTTAATAGCTGGATGATGTAGGTAATGTTGCAATGTAAAATCTTCATAAACAAAACTAAATAAATCTGTTACGCTTTGGTTAAGTTGCATAGTAGGCAACGGATAAGGAGAACGTTTCAGTTGTAAACTTGCTTGTTCCAGGTGATTATAGTATAAATGTGCATCACCAAGCGTATGAATCAACGTGCCAGGTTTTAATTGACACACTTGCGCCATCATCATCGTAAGAAGTGCATAAGAGGCAATATTAAAAGGAACCCCTAAGAAAACATCCGCACTACGTTGGTAAAGTTGACAAGATAGTGTCCCATTTGCTACGTAAAATTGAAAAAAAGCATGACAAGGTGGCAATGCCATTTTAGAAATTTCACCGACGTTCCATGCACTTACCAATAGCCTACGTGAATCAGGATTAGCTTTAATTTCCTGTATCACTTCGCTTATTTGATCAATTTTTACACCTGTTGCTGTAGGCCAACTCCGCCATTGGTGGCCATAAATAGGGCCTAGTTCCCCCTCTTTGGAGGCCCATTCATCCCATATGGTAACGCCATGTTGTTGCAAATAATGTACATTTGTATCACCACTTAAAAACCACAGTAATTCATAAATAATAGAGCGTAGATGCACTTTTTTACTGGTAATCAGTGGAAATCCTTCTTCTAGATTAAACCGCATTTGGTAGCCAAAAAGACTTTTTGTACCCGTTCCAGTCCTATCTTTTTTGTCAACTCCTTCTGCTAAAATATGTTGTAGTAATGCTAAATATGGTTTCATGATATGAGGCCGTTGCTATAGATGGTTATTACATCAATTTTGGGAAATATGGTTATGGTAAAAGAGCGATATAAAAGACTATAATTTTTACTGTCTGTAAGATGAAATATTAACCTCTCCATCTAGCCTAGTATAGATTAAACCAATGTTTTGACAGCCAATGCATTGGTAAGTGCTATAAATTCAGCCACACTTAGTTCCTCTGCACGTTTATGCAATAAACCAGCAGCACATCTGTTTGATAGCTTCAACCCACCCAGTGCATTTTGTAATTTTTTTCTACGGTGCTGAAATCCCTTTTTTACTATTTGAAAAAACAACGATTCATCACATGGCAGTTTTTGTAGATTATTGCGGTGCATGGTAATAACCGCAGAATCCACTTTAGGAGGAGGGAAAAAAAAATCAGGTGGCACTGTAAAATGGTATGCGATAGTATAGAACGCTTGTAAAAGGACACTAAGCATACCATAGATCTTACTACCTGGTTTAGCAGTGATGCGTTGTGCTACTTCTTTTTGAAACATACCTACCATTTCACCTACTACACTACGGTTATCCAAAATTTTAAAGAGGATTTCAGAAGAAATATTATAAGGGAAATTACCAATAATCGTTAACCGTTTGTCTTGAAACTGTTCTGTAAGCAGCAGCTTTAAAAAGTCTGCTTCTATGATGCGCTCACTTAAAGCGGCATATTTCTTTTTTAGATAAGGGATAAGGTCACCGTCCACCTCTACAAGGTATAAACGAGCAATAGCCTTATGACGCAATACATCTGTTAAGCTTCCCTTACCCGGTCCAACTTCAATTACCGTACCTCCTAAACTTTCATCTGTTAATAGATTGGCTATTTGACTGGCTAAAGCTGAATCTATTAAAAAATGCTGACCCAATGATTTTTTAATTCTTATAGAAGTTGACATACTGGTGTACACTAAGGAGCATTAATAAATTCTTTAATTTTCTTACGCAAAGCATGTTGGTCTGTATCTTGCGATTTTTTTAGTAAAAACTTCAACAACCAATTATACTTTTCCAAAAGACTCTCGTATTTCTGCTCAAGTTGAAACAATTCTGCACAAGCATCATCTGGAAGTGTTCTATCTGACTTCATTTCAGGAAAATGCACTGCAAAATTATAGTGCAACACCTTTCCCAAGGTCAATATAAAGTCATAGCTTAAATTTTGCTCTTTAAATCTGTTGTAGAGCGTATTTCTACTTATACCTATTTTTTCAGCTAATACTGAAATAGAGATACCGCTTCTTCTCACTACATTTTCAATAATTTCTCCTCTATGTTGCATCTGACATTGGCAAATTAATAAGTAGGAAAAAAACATGATGATGAGGTTCTTCCCATTGATCTTTATGTTTAAATATTTTAAACATTAAAAAAAAGTACCCTGTCATTCTAAATCGGAACCATACAGGCACAATATAAATATTTGGCACTTTATTTTAAACAAAATCTTAATACAAAAATTATACACAATTTAACTTTTTTAAAAAAATTTGGGCTAAAATGTCCGATACATCCATTATAGAAATAAATTTGTTTAATTCTTGCTGCATAGATGTTACCGCTTTAGGTATACCACAGGGTACAATTTGATCAAAAGGGGCCAGTTCATTATTTACATTTAGGGCTAGTCCATGCATAGTGATCCATCTGCTTACTCTAATGCCAATAGAACAAATTTTTCGGTCGAACGGTTTACTATTTTTATTTGCTTTTAACCATACACCTGTTAAACCAGGTAAGCGAGTTGATGGAATATTGAAATGGGCCAACATTTCTATAACAGAGGCCTCAAGTAAGCGAAGATAACGGTGTATATCTGTGAAAAATTTTTCTAAATCAATAATAGGATAGACTACTAATTGGCCTGGTCCATGATAGGTAATATCCCCGCCTCTATTTACATGATATAAGGTAATATCCTGTATTGCTAAGGTAGCTTCATCGACTAATAAATGGTTCATAGATCCCCTTCTGCCCAAGGTATATACAGGAGGATGCTCACAAAAAAGCAAGTAACCAGAAGCTGCTGATTGACTAAATTGATCTACCGTAGCACGTCCATGTTTTTGATCAACCATGGTTTTATAATAGGTTTCCTGAATTGCTAATGATTCCTTATAATCTATTAAACCCAAGTGTTTTACAATTATTGCTCTATTTTGTACCATTTACCCTATTGTTGGTTACTTATTTGTATCTACTTTCTTGCAATTGGATAGAAACTATTTTATAATATGCAATTATATACAATATGTTATAGACATTTTATATACATTGACTTAACAAAAAGCAGATTGATCCTTTATAAAAACTTACACTACTTCACACAATCAGAACTGATATCACTTAATAGATCGCCCTACTTATATAATAATTGGATAAAAAACAAAAAGTATTATATTTGTCTTTGTAGAAAAAAGCTAAGTAAGTTATTTCTCTATTCAGAATCTAATTTATTGGTAGATAGGTTTAATCATACATTAACTAGTAAAGTACAAAAGTGTTCCAGGTGTCAGTATCACAACGAACAAATGCAATCTTCCTAAATAACCCCTAATCAAATGAACAAAATACAAGGAAAATATACATTTTCAATGATTAAGCCTGATGCAGTTCATGCCAATCATATTGGTGCCATTCTTTCCATGATCGAAAAAGCAGGTTTTTCCATAGATGCCATCACTATGATTCAGTTAACGCCAATTGTTGCGGAACATTTTTATGCTGTCCATTCAGATCGTCCTTTCTACAAAGCTTTGTGTGCATTCATAGCTTCTGCCCCTGTAGTAGCTATGGTTTTACAAAAAGAGAACGCTGTAGTAGATCTACGCAGACTAATGGGCGCTACTAATCCAGCAGAAGCAGCTGAGGGTACCATTAGAAAACTATTTGCTACTTCTATTGACTATAACGCTATTCATGGCTCAGATTCAGATGAAACAGCTGCATTAGAAACTTCTTTTTTTTTCCCTGGCCGTGACCTCCTTGTAAAAAGACACGCTACTATATAGTATGTAGATAGTCAATATATTCTTTATGAACAAGCTAAACAGGTTGATGGTTTGGCAATTTCTTTGCTGCTTTGTGTAATTTAATTTTATTTTTTAGATAAAAAATTATTTTATCTCTACTTCTACTTTTTAAGCAATCATATTGATCCCATTCAACAATTAGGTTGCTCGTTCAGTAATCAGCTACACCAATAAATTCTCCTTCAATGGTGTCTTTTGCGTTTTAGCAAATTAGTAGTGGTATGTTTCACGTGGAACATTTTTAAATTTATGGTACTTGAATATGATATTATTGTAGTAGGTGGTGGCCATGCAGGTTGCGAAGCTGCTACAGCTGCTGCGAAATTAGGCGCTAAAGTTTTGTTGGTCACCATGAGCTTGCAGACAATTGGCCAAATGTCTTGCAATCCAGCTATGGGAGGTATTGCAAAGGGGCAACTTATTCGGGAAATAGATGCCTTGGGAGGATTTTCTGGCATTATAGCAGATCAGTCGGCTATTCAATTTAGAATGTTAAATACCTCAAAAGGGCCAGCAATATGGAGTCCTCGGACACAAAACGATCGGGGGTTATTTTCAATATGTTGGCGCAGGGCGCTTGAATCATTGCCAAATTTAGATTTTTGGCAAGATACAGTGGTTTCATTATTAGTAATAAATGGTAAAGTACAAGGTATTCAAACTGCACTAGGTATTACGATAAAAGGTTGTGCTGTAATTTTAACCAATGGTACTTTTTTAAATGGAATGATCCATATTGGTGCAAAAAAAATAGCTGGTGGTCGTTCTGGAGAAAAAGCTGCCACGGGTATAACGGAACAACTTCAAAAATTGGGTTTTCAAACAGGAAGAATGAAAACAGGAACCTCACCTCGTGTAGATGGTAGAACATTAGACTACAATAAAATGGAAAAACAACCGGGCGATCCTTTGCCAGGGAAGTTTTCTTTTTTAAATACTCCCCCGCTTACAAAGCAAAAAAATTGTTTTATTACCTATACCAATCCAACTGTACACAACCTTATTAAGGATAATTTAGCAGATGTTCCCATCTACAATGGGCAAATTCAAAGCACAGGCCCCCGTTATTGTCCTTCTATAGAGGATAAAGTGTATAGATTTGCAGATAAAGAGCGCCATCAAATTTTTGTGGAGCCAGAAGGATGGCATACTATTCAAGTTTATGTAAATGGACTCTCTACGTCATTACCAGAAGCCATTCAATTAAATATGCTAAGGGCTATCACTGGCTTTGAAAAAGTAAAAATGATTTGCCCTGGTTATGCTATTGAATACGATTACTTTCCTCCTACACAGTTGCACTATACACTAGAAACCCAATTGATTCAAAATCTATACTTTGCAGGACAAATCAATGGAACAACTGGTTATGAAGAAGCCGCCTCTCAGGGCCTAATGGCAGGGATCAATGCCTATAGAAAAATCCATAAACTTAGTCAAATAGTATTCAAGAGATCTGAAGCTTATATTGGCGTCTTAATAGACGACTTAGTAGGCAAAGGAACAGAAGAACCTTATCGCATGTTTACATCACGGGCTGAATTTCGCATTTTACTCAGACAAGATAATGCAGACTTACGTTTAACAGAATTAGGATATGCCATAGGATTGGCTGATGAAGAAAGACTTCAAAAAGTATATAAAAAGAAAAAAGAACTGGTTTCTATCTTTGATTTTTTAAAAAAATGGAAAATAGAACCAGAAATAATTAATCCAATCTTAGCAGCACAAGGTTCAAGTTTAATAGATATCCCACAATATGCTGACGGGTTGCTAAAAAGACCAGAGGTTGATTTGAATGATCTCCTTCAATTGGACAAACAGCAAAGCAATGCACTATCTACTTACGGAGAAGAAGTTTTGCAACAAGCAAGCATTCAGGTTAAATATGAAAATTATTTTCAAAAAGAAAAAGAACTGGTAAAAAAAATGGAACAATTGGAACATTATACAATTCCACTTGATTTTAATTATAGAAAACTTAAGGCAATTTCTGCAGAAGGATTAGAAAAGCTTCAAAAAATAAGACCTGCTACCTTAGGGCAAGCTTCACGAATAAGCGGTGTGCGTCCAGCTGATATTTCTATTTTAATGGTTTATTTAGGACGGTAATCAAAACAGCTATATCCCCAAAATAACCAAAATAGATTAATAATTTATTGGCTTGGCTACTTGGTTGTATTGCTGAAAAGATGGAACATATATCGTAATAAACGTATAAATCAAGTCCTATATTTTTATATATAGTTTTTTGATATATTTTATTTTTTTCATAGATTGTGCACTAGCACATCATATAATGTGGTAATCATACGGTAGTAAAATTCGTTTATGGTTTATTCTCTACTATTTTCTTTGGTATATATTATATATTGGTTTTCTTTTCTTAGTTGCAGAATTCCTGCTCTAATCAAGAATAAAAAATAAAGATTTGGGGCTATTTATGTATAATTTGTAAAATTTATGCGAATAAATCGCAGTATAATATGGGAAAAATCGTAGCGATTGTAAATCAAAAAGGTGGGGTTGGCAAAACAACTACTGCTATAAACCTAGCAGCAAGTCTTGCTATTTTAGAAAAAAAAACCCTTTTGATTGACATTGATCCACAAGCAAACGCAACTTCTGGTGTGGGCATTAAGCCAGAACAAGTAGCACACAGTATCTATGAATGCATTGTAGAAACTGTAGATCCCAAGCTGTTGATTCAATCTACCACTATACCCAATCTAGATCTTTTGCCTTCCCATATCAACTTAGTAGGTGCAGAAGTAGAGATGGTAACCTTTAAGAATAGAGAAGGCCGCATCAAATTAGCCTTAAAGTCCATAACTTCGATTTATGACTACATCATAGTAGATTGTGCGCCCTCTTTAGGCTTAATCACCATCAATGCACTTACCGCTGCAGATTCTTTAATTATACCGGTTCAGTGTGAATACTTTGCATTAGAGGGGTTAGGAAAGCTATTAAATACAACGAAAATTATTCAATCCCGCTTGAATCCTAATCTCGAAATAGAGGGCATATTAATGACAATGTATGATGCAAGGCTTCGTTTGGCCAACCAAATTGTAGCAGAGGTCAAAAAGCATTTTCAAACCATGGTTTTTGAAACCATTATTCCAAGAAATATTAAATTAAGTGAGGCACCAAGTTTTGGTATGCCAGCAATTATTTATGATGCAGATAGTAAAGGTGCGGTTAGCTATCTTAGGCTTGCTGAAGAAATCACAGGTGGCATTAGAAATAATAAAACTGATTAAATGATGGAGCCTACAAAAGGAAATCGCGTGTTAGGTAGAGGGTTAAGCGCCTTGTTGCAAGGTGCCCATATGGAAACATCTCCTAATACTTCTGATTATTTTTTTAAAATGATTCAGATTGAATCGATTGCTACCAATCCTTGTCAACCTCGACAAGATTTTAACCAAGCAACACTTAGTGAATTAAGTGCCTCCATAAAGTTACATGGGATTATACAACCGCTCACTGTTGGAAAATTAAGCAATCATACCTATCAGTTAATAGCTGGTGAAAGGCGGTTGCGTGCAGCTAAATTAGCAGGCTTAGAAGAAGTACCTAGTTATATACGTTGTACGGATAACCTCCATATGCTAGAGCTTGCACTTATTGAAAATATCCAACGTGATGCATTGAACGCAGTTGAAATTGCGTTGAGTTACCAACGTTTGCTAACAGATTGCAAACTTACACAAGAAGCATTAGCTGAACGGGTTGGAAAAGATAGAACTACTGTAAATAATTACCTTCGCTTGCTTAAATTGCCACCGGATATTCAAATTGCGCTTCGAGACAAAAAAATTTCTATGGGTCATGCAAGAGCGCTGATTAATTTGCAAACACCAGAAATACAGTTAAATTATTTAAAAAAGATACTAGAAGGTGCTCTTTCCGTACGAGAAGTCGAAAAATTAGTGCAAGACCTCTCTGCCATTGGCCATTTGAAAAAGCCAGCTAGTAAAACACAACTTAATCCTTCTTTTAAAAAGAAATTACAAAACACAACCCACCAATTAAGTCAGCAATTTAATACAAAAGTAATTATCAAAGCAGATACACAAAAACAAGGAGAAATAAAGATTATATTTGATTCTGAGGAAGATCTAGGAAGAATTTTAGCTATTATTTCAAATATAAAACAAGAATGAAAAGGTCCTACCATTTTTTTTTAAGCCTAATGGGATTTTTTTATTTTCCTTACCTAAGTTGGGCTGTTGTCTCACCGGATAAATCTATTGTATGGAATGCGGTTAACCATCCCCTTAGACCCTTATATGTTGTAGACAGTACATCTAATCCTCTCTCTTCTGAAAAAATAGAGAAAATAGAGAAAATACCAGTATGGTCTAAAACGATGCGTACAGAAACCATGGTACAACGCGCTTGGATTACTTCTATGGTGGTTCCTGGCTTAGGGCAAGTTTATAATAAAGATTACTGGAAAGTACCCTGCCTTTACTTGGGTTTTGCTTTGGTTGGCTATAAAATCTACTCAGAACATCAAGAAATGCACAAACATAGACGAACGCTTCTTCTTGATAGCAAAGATCAATCCAATCCAGTGCCTGACTTTACAAAAAAACGTATTCGGGAATGTGAACGCACGCGTAATTTATTTATTATAATTGCAAGCGCTTGGTATATATTGAATATATTTGATGCTTATGCAGGCGCACATGATAAAACAGTGAATTTTATAGATGATATTGGGACTATATCAACTGATTTACCACAAAAGAACCATCTGAAATAAATGGTTTTGTTGCTTTTACATAGAAACATTAATAAAACATGTACAAGAGGCGCTTGCAACAAATTGATAGTATGATTTTTCCCGTTTTTTGCTTTTATTTTTTGAGGCCGTTGGAATAGAAAATTTTCACAGCCTCCATATAGGTAAATATGGGGGCCATTATGACTAAATCCTTTTATAGTACTTAGTCGGTCCTGAAATACTGTATAATTATTTGTTAATCAGCAAATAAATGGTTAAATTTGTATTGGTTAATAACCAGTTTTAGAGTTGTTTTGTATAAAAAGCTTGCAAAATAAGGATGAAATCTAAGAAAATAAATAATAGCCTTGAGCGTTTGTTTGAGCAACGCTTATCTAGTTTTCTTAACCCGAAACATCCTTTATTCCAGTTATCTGATTCGATT
>NZ_JBOZWW010000056.1:0-99208 GCF_050864855.1 Candidatus Cardinium hertigii | reverse complement strand
AAACCCATACGCAACATGTTATGGAATCTATAGCCTATAATTTATATAGAGCTCCAAATATCATTTTAAAGGGTTTTTAGGGGGATGGTATATCTAAAATATACAAATATTAACTTGAAAATCAATAAATAATGAAATTTATGCATCCTTAACCATAAAAACTACAAAAAATACAACTACAACCTTATCAAAAATTATAATAACTATCTATAACAACGGTCTCAATACGTTTGATAGGCTTGCCAAAAAAAGATGCGGATGATGCGATAAAAATTATGTATGGTACATTTAGTGAAAATGAACCAAACGTATCAGAAAACGCTAGACTTATCGGGACTTTATACAAAAAAATACTTAAACTTTACAAACAAGGTATATCTGGTGAGATTACTCAAGATAAATTAGATGATGAATTAAATAAATTAGATATGCCATCCAACTGGAAATCCTCCTTTAAAGCTGGAATATTACAGGACAAAACAATTTTTGAACAAGCCATTAGAAATAGCACTTAAAGCCATTTATATCTTTATGGTTTGCTTGCCTCTTGATCAAGCAAACCATAAAGATCTGTGTAAAAATTGCAAAAAGAACTCCACTTTCCGCTAAAAAAAAAGCGGTAAGCGCTCTCGTCCCTTTTATTTTAATCAACTGTTTTTTTATATGTAAACAAAGGTTTTTACACAGGGCCTTTTTGTTTCAGGAATATGGAAAAATAGCTAAGCAGATAAAGTCTCATTACCGAAAGCAAAGCTTAGTCACTCCAGCCTCTTTTTCTACTGTTATAGCTAAGGGCAATTTGTCTTTAAACAGTGGGTTGCTTTGGTCCTTTGCCAATGATTGGTAGATCAAATCCGCAACGCTATCTATAGCTTCGCTTTGCGCTGGATGGGGTGCCATCACATAGAGCCGTTCCGCTGCTCTTGTAAAAGCAACATAAAGTAAATTTAGGTTGTCTAGATGGACTTGCATCTGCTCGAGGTAATAGGCTTTGGCGTAATGGGTTTCTTTTAAATCTACCCCATAACTTATAGGCCATATAGGAAAGTGGGCCGATGGTTGTTGGTCGATAGACCATAAAATGGGTCCATTTTGTGGTGGATGATCCAAATTCCAATTACAAAAAGGGATAATGACTACTTTAAATGCAAGCCCTTTAGATTGGTGGATGGTCATTACTTTAACCACATTTTCATGATGACCTGTAGGCAGTTGTATGGCACCTCCTCTTTTTTCCCACCAAACCAAAAAGTCTGCTATAGAAGCGGATTTTGTAAGGCTGAAATGTAAAACAACACTTTGAAAAAAAGATAAAACATCTTTAAAATCAGAAGGATTTTTAAATAAAGAAGTGATCAGTAGCGCCACACAAGGATAGACAGATAAATTTTTTAAAAAGTCTTTTTGTACCCAAAATCGCTCGGGGAATACATTTTCAGTTGCACCATCTACTACGCCATAAAATCTATCATGATGTCCAATGGCCAAATCGTGGTCTATGCAATGCAAATAGGCTTGCACCCAAGCTGCTTTATTGATTAGATCATCGTCATCATTAAGATAATACAATGCATGGATCAATACTTTTACCGCTATATGACTCCATAAAGCATAGGCATGATCCGACCGTACCGCATAAGGACCAGTGGGATGGCTGGTTTGCCAGCCATTGGTTATCAAAGCGGCTTGACTATTATTGCGCACCAATAGGACTATATCGTTTGCTGGGATCTCTTCTTTTTGCAACTGTTCTAGCAGATCTATACAGTTTTTTTGCGCATGGACTTTCCAATGCATAAGATGACCTGCTGGATCTATTTGGTCAGAGGGAAGCAGGTACAATTCTACATGGCCTCCTTTTTGCCCATTGGTTTCTTGGACCACATCGCTATAGGCTCGCCTTATTTGGGCCCATTCATGTGACAATGCATCAATAGGATGAAAATTAGAGCTGCTTTCAAGGTACTCCACCAACCGGTTGGCAGCCGTTTTAAAGAAATAATTATTAAATAATACAATAGCCTCTTGGCTGCGCCTATTGGTCGTTAAATAATGAAGGGTACTTTCCTTAAAGGCTGCTTCTACTTGATGGTTCAAAAGTTTCCAATTGCTGCCACGCCAACGGTAGATAGATTGTTTGACGTCTCCCACTAATAGACTACTATAGCCTTGGGCCAGACTATTACGCAACAATGGTTTGATATTCATCCATTGAAAAAGAGAAAGATCTTGAAACTCATCTATCAGAAAATGATGAAATGAATGGCCTGTTTTTTCATATAAAAAAGCAGCATCGCTTTCCTGAATGGCTTGGTAAAGCAAGGCAGCAATATCTGACATAAAACAGACATTGTTTTTAGATCGATACCGTTCCAACCCTATGAGCAATGCACCTATCATACCAAAAGCATAGGTAAAACGGGCAGCTACTAGCGCTGTTCTATAGGCCAAACCCTCTCTTTCATACAAATCTATAGCCTTTACAAGCAAAGGATGGAGCAATTGCTCCACTACCCTAGCAATAGAAAGGGCATTATCCTCTTTTTCCCTATACCAACTGGTTAGATTATTTTTTCCTATAATAGCTCGTTTGGTTGGCGCAAACCCTTTTTTACTAGCCAATCTTAAAAAATAACCTATTACCCCTTTGGTACCATAGGTAAAATCTGTTGGTGAAAGGTCCTCTTGGTGCAATATGGTCAAGGCGGCTTGACCGATTTTTTGCATGCTTTGTGCAAAAGAATGGACACATGCTTGTGTAGCCAACAGAAATTGGGGCCATGCTTCTTGTTGCTGAAAAGCGATTAATAACGCTTTTTCATGTAGCTTAAACCCTTCATCAAAAAGTGATCTACCTAGCTCCTGAATGTTGCGTTTAATATTCCAGCTTTTACCAACCAATAGTTTCGTAAGGGCAAAATCTACCATCCATTGTTGCAAAAATGGATCATCTAAGGTCAGTAGCTCTTCTATGGTTTCTTTTAAAGCCAATGATTCATCCATTTCAACCGAAAAATGGTGCTGTAAGCCGACTACTTTGGCAAAGGACTGAACCATTCTATGGAAGAAACGATCAATCGTAGTAACCGCGCAATCACCATAGTGATACACCATCATCGACAATACCTCCTTGCTGCGTACCTTTAGCTGAGCAGAGGTCCATCCTTCCTGGCATAACGTTGCTTGTAAAACGGTAGCTTCTCCAATAGATAAGCTATACAAATAGGCTAAAATGCGTTGCTTCATCTCTTGGGTAGCACGATTGGTAAAGGTTACCGCCAAAATATGTTTAAAAGCATCTGGATAACGCAAAGCCCATTGAATATAACGGGTTACCAATATATGGGTCTTACCAGCACCTGCAGAAGCACGATAAATATGCAATTGAGCCATAGCATTCATTTGATAAGCCACTAGATGAATATAACTGCATATATTCTTTTGATCTGTTCAAAAGATGGCTATACGGGTTCGATTCCATTAGGCCGGTAAGAGTAGGCTTTTGTATACTGCAAAATACCCTTCGTTATATTGATCATCATTTTGCACCCAAGGCAATTCGTTTTTTTTTAAAAAATCTTCAAATTCAACAGCATCAAGTGTTTCGCCACGCAATACCAGATCAGAATAGTCCATAGCAAATTGAATGATGTTCTGAAAACCACCAGGGGTCAATAATACTGCATCTTTCGGTGCAATACCGAGCTTTTCTATCTTTTCTGCCAGAAAGGGAAAATGGTGCGAGAAAGTATTATTATAAATCGTAAAAACAAGCTTAGCTTTTGTAAAAAGAGGATGGTCTTGATACATTTTTTTCCAAAAGATAGGTATAAGAGCCGTTATCCAATCATGACAATGTACAATATCTGCTTCCCACTCTAATTTTTTAAGGGTTTCCATTACACCCATGCAGAAAAAAATCATGCGCGAATCATTGTCCTCAAAAAAATTATTATTTTGATCCTTAAAAACCGATCTTCTACTGCCAAATAAATCGTTATTGTCTACAAAATAAACCTGTAATCGGGTATTAGGTATCGTGCTTACTTTTACAGAAATAGAATGATCTACATCATTTACTGAGACAATAGAACCTGATAAACGCAACACTTCATGTAGCCTATTCATCCGGTCATTGATGGTACCAAATTTAGGTACTACAATTCGTACATCTATCTGTTTGCTTTGCATGGCTTCAGGCAGCCTACGTACACAATTTGAGACAAGGGAAGTTTCCAAAAAAGGAGCTATTTCACTTGCTACATATAGTATCCTTTGTAGAGACATCATGGAAGATACTTTTAAAGGTCGGATTAAAACAAGCATTTTAGCAAACTAGCTTTAAATATAATGTTTTTTCTTTTTTTTTTAAAAACTCATGTTCAATAATTTTTTATTTTAATTTCTTATAAATGCAAATAGATTGCTACAATCTAAAAGGGTTGCAATAGATTGACAACATAATTTTTGTTAACTTTACAGCTTTGCTTTTTGCAATTTTTAATATTAAGGGGAACGAGGTTAGCAATGGTATTATGTATTGAATTTGAATTGTAATTTTATTAACTTAGGAGAAAGGGAAAATCTATACCAAGGTATATATACGGGGAAGCATCATTTTTTAACATCTAGTTTAATTTAAAAACATAAGCAATGCAAAAAAACATAAATTTTTTATTTAAAAGTACGGTAATATACACCTCTATAGGATCTTTTGCAGTTGCATGCTTCGATCAAAGTACACAAAGACATTTTTTAATGGGAACAAGGGATAGAAAAGAATTAAAAAACTATGCAAGTACAACCGATCAAAGTAATAAACGATTGATGCAAGACGAAGGCCAATGCTTAGATGTTTCTATACAAGCAAAACGCACCAAATCTGTTTTAGCACATACATATGAAAAAAATGATAACCAATCAAATATTGATCTTGATCTATTTCACCAGAAGCTAGATAATGTAAACGAAGGGACGACTACATGGGATCCTATTGCCTCAACACAAATAGCCCTAGATTCAACGGAAGGACTAGAAAAAAAAGCAAAAAAAACAGAAAACAATCAAGAAAAGCCTATGTATATAGACATTATTGATTACAAACCTCAGCCTATTTCTGACAAACTTAATGGTTACTATTCCACTGATAACGAGAATTTTTATGAGGAGATTATTGATACAGAGTCTTATTATGAAACGCCGCGGAGCAATAGTAGCCATCAAAAGGATACTGATCAAAAGCTAAGCCCGATACATCCAGAGCAAACGCATAAAAGTGAAGCACTTATTTATCAAAATGGAATCGATATGAACCAACATGAAGAGCCTATTTATGAGGAAATAGATTGTAAAAAGGAAGAGGAAAGTAATAAAAATAAACAGCCTATTCATCAAAATACATCATCAACATCTAAAAAACAGGGGATACGTTTTATGAATTTTTTCACATCACGGCGTAAATAACGTAAAATCTACTTCTAATTTTAAGGTTCTGTGGCGTATATATTTATTTGGTATAGATATTACCTTGATTATCTATCTTTTTTCCTTATTCGTGCAAAAATTTATAAGCCATACAATTCCCGAGATAATTTATTTTTATAGCGCAGATAATATCCATAAGAAACAAAGGCCACAGAACCTCATTAAGTCCAGCAAACTGGTTTATTCGCCTCCACACTCCCTAATTCCTTCTAAAGGGCTACTTTCTTGTACCGATTCGTCTTCTGCATCTTGAATCGGTAGATCGGCATTAAAGTCATTTAAATTTGGAGATCCTGCATTGATCCAAGCCGTCAACCAAAAGTTTCCTACTTCTTTAATCGACTGTTGCAAACGTGCTTCAACCTGTCCTTGTAGTGCTTGATGGTAGATAGTGGCAAATGCAACTGAATATTCTTTTTTGAGTAGCTGGCCATCTTGTTCAAAACTATATTTTGCTACCATAGGATATTGTGCTGAAAGCTCCTTTTCTAAATGCAATACCTCTTCAACCAATTCATGAGATGCCAACACAATATGCCAAATATGGCTAAACAGATCTTTTATATAAACCGCCTGTCCAACAAAAAGATTATAGGTATCAAAAAATAAAATAGGGAGTCGGGTTTCCCATAAAGCATGAATCCCTTCTTGGTCCGTCATTTGTCCATTGTAGTTTTGTGTAGTGTGTAAAGGAACATGCGCATCGGCAATATAATGGCCTAAATCTGCTGATTTTTTTAGAATTTTAGCAATATTCTTCTGCCTAAAAGCCTCTGTTAATTGCTTGTGTACATGGAGTATAGCCCAAGGAAGTTGACCATGTGCCTCTACCGCTCTAGCACCATACTTTTCAACAGCTTCTTCAAATAAAAGCTTTTGTCGACCCAATAGACCAGCTTGGTAATGCTCCATATCTATAAAGTGTTTTGAGGCTTCACCTTTGACCACATATCTACGTTTATCTGGATTTATAGATTTTTCAGTTAAAAATGTTAGATGGGGTTTATAAAAAGCAAACATAGCTGGCGGTAGCGTAGTAATAGCATACCGATTAATCTGCTTGTGTGCAAAAAAACCCCAAGACCAAGCCTCTAAAGGAAGGGAAAAGGTTATCCAAAACCAATAAATGGTTTGAATAAGTACGAATTTTTTTTTCATTGTTCTAAACAAGAAAATTGTAATGCACCCATCAAATGGGAAAGACTATGCCACTATGTAATGCGATCTTATTTATTCTTAAGCCCATCGATTTTGAATATAACAAACGTATATCGTAATACAACCTAAGTTCAGTATCAAAAAATTTTTATATTGATAATAAAATTATAAAATTTATAACAAAACTTATTTTATTAAGCTTTTGACTTAAAAACAAACAGCTAATAATCAATGTATTTAACATATATTCTTCGATAAAACGATGATTAAAAATTTATCATATACTAAATAGTAATCAGATATATTATTATATTTCTAATGGCAAGCAACTTTTGTGCATAGAATATTTTTTTATTCTAATTTTACTTACATTAAATATAGGTACAGATTAAAGCCAATAAAATAGCCCATTACAAACCATATTAAATCATTTTACATATGATGTATACAAAACACACCCCATATATTCACTTTTCTAGTATAGAAGCAATGTTGTATAGGATTTTTCTGTTTCTTTTACTTCCGGTCTATGGTTATGCTGAGCCATATTCATTGGTAAAAAAAAGTGATACCAGTCTACATGTAGCAGCTAAAAATGGTGATATAGATAGGGTAAAATCTTTACTAAAAAATCCAACGGTTGATGTAAATGCGAAAAATGATGCTAATCTTTCTCCTCTTCATCTGGCAGCCGAAAAAGATCACGTAGCAGTAGTGAAAGCGTTGTTAAAACGAACAGATATCTTAGTCAATACAAAGCATAAGCATAATGGTACCCCCCTTCACATCGCAGCGAAAGAAGGTCACGTAGAAGTAGTAAAAGCACTACTATGTGCTAGAGATATTCGTGTGAATTTAGGAGATTATGTTGGGCGTAATCCATTATATTTGGCAGCCGAACAAGGTCACGTAGCAGCAGTGAAAGTGTTGTTAGAACAATCCAATATTAATGTTAATGCAAAAAGTATATATGGTGTTACGCCCCTGCATATCGCAGCCTGTAAGGGGCATAGAGCAGTAGTAAAAACGTTACTAGCCGTTAAAGATATTTTAATAAATACTCAAAATGAAGGTGGTTATACGCCACTTAAATTGGCCATGATTCATAACCACTCAAAATGCGTTACCCTATTAAAAATAGCTCTAAAAAAACTTTAAAAAACAAAAGTACGCTTCGTTCGAAATTATCCAGCTATTTTTCTACGTTAGAACGAATGCTTCGCAAGCAATCCATCATTCAAACTATTATCAATCAAGTTAAAAATATTAGTCACATAGAACATGCTGGCGATGGAAATATTTATAATTGTATTGTGTATATGATAGGCCAGTATTTCAGCCTATGCAATAATAAAGAGAAAAAAAATCTATAAATAATATATTATAACTGATTTACAATAAATACAATCCCTAATTGACATTAATATAGCAATTTTTTTTAGGATATAATCTGTAAAAATAGCAGCGCTTTGGCTGGTCCTATCTTGGCCATCAAATAATTGAATGATATGTAAAAAAGTAGTATCTTGTACCCAAAGCAAGCATTTAAATATTTAATTCCATTCATATGGCAAATCATAAATCAGCTGAAAAACGCATACGATCAAGTCATACGAAGTATCTTCGCAATCGTTATCAGCTAAAAACATGTAGAACCTTTATGAAAAAGGTGGGTAAACTTACAGATAAAACCGCTGCAGAACAGTTGTTACCTAAGGTTTTTTCTATGCTAGATAAACTAGCAGCAAAAAACATTGTGCACAAAAATAAAAGTGCAAATAGTAAAGCCAAACTGGCTAAATATGTCAATAGGTTAACTGCAACTGTAGCCTAATCGCTTAAGTGATATGGCATCACACATGTATAGAACAGCTCCGCTCAAGATTCGAGACTGGGCGCCTGAAGATCGGCCAAGAGAAAAGCTACTACAAAAAGGAGCAGCAGCCTTAACCGATGCAGAGCTTTTAGCTGTCCTTATAGGATCTGGTACACGCAATACAAGTGTGGTGGTATTGGCACAACATATTTTAAAAACGAATGGCAATAGTCTTCAAGAGCTGGCCAAACGTTCTGTACAAGAATTACAGCGATTTAGGGGTATAGGAGCAGCAAAAGCAATTGCTATTGTTTGTGCTATGGAACTTACGCGTAGGCGAACCGATGAGCCATTCCGAAAAAAAGAACTGGTCAACAGTTCTTCTAAAGCTTATAAATTACTACAGCCAAATTTAACGGATAAATCTATAGAAGAGTTTTGGATTCTCTTGCTCAATAGAGCAAATTATCTCATCAAGAAGATAAAAGTTAGCAGTGGAGGCACTAGTAGGACTATTGTAGATGCTAAGTTTTTATTTAGATTGGTGCTAGACCATCAAGCTGTTTCTATTATATTGGCGCACAATCATCCCTCCGGCAATACCGCTCCGAGTACTGCTGATATCGCATTAACCAATTCGCTTGACAAAGCTGGGAAATTGCTTGATATAGCTGTTTTAGACCATATTATATTTACAGACAGAAACTATTTTAGTTTTTCTGATGAAGGACTGCTTTGAGGCCGAAGGTGCCAAAAATGCACGTAACCATTCTACCTATAGATATGTTGTAATCTTCTCAATTATTTTTATAAGAAGTTAATCGATATCTTTAGGCTTATTGCCTTCTTGTCACAATAAAGCGCAATAAACGATAATAGATGGACCACTTTTTTTCATTAACGTTATTTAAAACTACTAGTAGCCTAAGCGGCCATTAAACTAAAATATTTCATGCAACCATTACGTAATATTGCCATTATAGCACACGTAGACCACGGGAAAACTACCTTATTAGACAACTTATTAAAGCAAAGTGGCGCATTCAGAGCCCATCAAGAAGTAGCCGATCGGGTTATGGACTCTAATGATTTAGAGCGGGAACGTGGCATTACCATCTTGGCCAAGTGTACCTCTTTAGTTTGGAAAGATACCCGTATTAATATTGTAGATACACCTGGTCATGCTGACTTTGGTGGAGAAGTAGAACGCATCTTAAGTATGGTAGATGGCGTGGTTTTATTGGTAGATGCTGCAGAAGGAACCATGCCCCAAACGAAGTTTGTTTTAAGTAAAGCGTTAAAGCTGGGATTACGTCCTATTGTAGTCGTGAATAAAATTGATCGTCCGGATGCACGTGTAGAAGAAGTAGAAGATGAAATTTTAGAACTTTTTATAGCACTTGAAGCTACAGAAGCGCAATTTAACTTTCCTACTGCCTATGCTTCTGGCAGAGCAGGTTGGGCCAGTAGAACATTAGATGGTGAACGAAAAGATCTATCCCCTTTATTTAATCTAATCTTAGACCATGTACCGGCACCAACTGTAGATTTAAATAGTGATTTTTCCATGCTTATAACGGCAAGGGAATATGACCCTTATTTAGGCCGTATGCTGACAGGACGTATCTTTACAGGTAGCTTAAAAGTACAACAGGCCATCAAAGCACTAAACAAAGACAATGGAGTGGTAGAAAATGGCAAGGTTACAAAAATTATGGCTTTCCGGGGCATGGAACATCTACCCATTGAAACAGCATATGCTGGTGATATCATTGCGATTGCAGGGATGCAACAGGCCAACGTAGCGGATACTATTTGCGCACCTACCGTGATAAAAGCTTTACCTGCGATTCCTATAGATCCACCTACACTGGCCATTAATTTTTCAGTAAATGATTCTCCACTCGCTGGAAAAGAAGGGAATAAGGTTACTTTTAATGCCCTACGTGATAGGCTTATGCGTGAACTTGAATCAAATGTATCGATTCAAGTAACAGAAAGCGCTAATAAAGATTCTTTTGAAGTAGCAGGACGTGGTGAATTACAGTTAGGGGTTTTAATAGAAACAATGAGAAGAGAAGGATTCGAACTTTCCATCAGTAGACCTCGCGTATTAATTAAATTAGGAGCCAATGGTGAAAAATTAGAACCATTAGAAGAAATACAAATAGAAGTAGATGATGCATTTTCAGGTGCTGTAATTGAATCTATGAATGTGCGAAAAGCAGAGATGAGAGACCTGCGTCCAATAGGTGGAGACAAAACACGTATTATTTTTGTTGGGCCATCACGTGGTTTAATTGGTTATTATGGCACTTTTCTTACTGAAACTAGAGGTACTGGTATTATGAATAGGACCTTTCATAGTTATGGTCCCTATCGTGGAACCATTGCTGGACGACGCAATGGAGTACTGATTGCAATGGGTATGGGCGATGCAGTTGCCTATGCCCTATTTAATTTAGCAGACCGAGGTAAAATGTTTATCGGTCCAGGCGAAAAGGTCTACGGTGGGATGATTGTAGGAGAACACAATAGAGATAATGATCTAGAAGTAAACTTATTAAAAGGGAAACAGCTTACAAATATGCGCGCATCAAGCTCAGACGAATCTATTCGATTAAGTCCACCGGTTGCGATGACATTAGAAGAAGCGATTACTTATATAAAAGATGATGAGCGTGTAGAGGTTACACCGCAATCTATCCGCTTACGAAAAGCTATATTAGATCCTAATCAGCGAAAAAGAGCTGCTAAATCACATTACTAGTTTTTAACACAAAAAATCAAAAAAGTTCCAAAAACACCTTTAGATAAGTTTTCTTGCAGTACCATTCCTAGATGGTTAAACGCATAGCAATAATCGCTGCTTAGATTGTATGTATAGCGCGTTATGAGGGGATAAATGAGATTCCACTTTTAATGAAAGCGATCCGCTAAACAGATGTAGAGGTTAGGTATAACAGACTGTAAAATCTTTGGAACGATAGCTTCTAACAATGGAAACAATAGGCTATTATCTGTATAAATACTGGACAAAGTAGCAAGTCCTAGAAGCCGGCAACAGTAGATCAACAAACTGATAAAAAATGCTACTTTACACAACCCAAATAGTGCCCCTAGTAGGTTATCAAATATACCTAGCAGACCAATCACTAAAATGCCTCTTATTAATTTGACTAGGAAATAAATGACGCCTCCTCCTATGAAGAGCATGAAAACAGCCAAGCAAATAGGAAGATAAGTAGCTAAAGCAGGTAATTCCTCTTTTATAATAGGGAGCAATGTATAAAACATAGGTACACCTTTTATGCAACCCAATACTACTAGAGCGGAAGCGATTAGCTCTACCATAAAGCCTTTCTTAAACCCATTATAGCTACCCCAAATAAGAGGTATAATCAGTAAAACATCCAAACCATTCATAGTTTTATTGGCATCAATTTAAAAAAATATCTATTTCAATGTATAGCTTTAGAAGAAGTATTACACCATTTTTTTTAGGTAATGGTGCAATACTTAATTTTAATCTTTTTTCAATCTAAACCAATAAGGTAATCAAGTTATATTTTTAGGTATTTGGGAGACATCACAAGAAAAAACTTCATCCAAAACCCAAACAAGCAAAATAATAAACGAAACCATTCGAATGGGTATGCTTTTATTGAATAGCATATTGCATCTGTGTTACCACACGCACCCGTTTTTTAGTAGGGATATAAGTATCTTCTATAGAAAAAGCACCTTGAGAAGCGTTACGCAACTTTCCTAAAGGAACATTTGCATCAGCAGTAAACTGCTCTGCCGCTTTTTTTGCGTTTATAGTAGCCTCTCGGATCATAGATGGTTTAATTTTATTTAAATCTGTGAAGATAAATTTAGCTGGCCCATCCCATCTATAAGATAGGCACACACCCAGTTTCATTAGCTCTTGAGATTTTTGTACAGTTTCATATAGTAAAAATACATTGGAGGTATGTACAACGACTTCCATCTTTATGGAGTTCCCAACAGGCTGTGCCTCGTTTTTTCCAAGATAACGAAATTCTGGGGTACCATGTATAATTTCTTTATCTACAAAACCTTGTTGCCTTAGAAAGGCAAGTAATATTTCTGTTTGCTTTTTTATTTTGTTATTGACGCCCTCTACATCACTATCTACTGCCTCAAACGGAATCGTCCATATACCTAGATTGGCATCGACTTCCTTTTCTGCAAGCCCTTTTACGCTAACAGATGCTACCACCCTTGAACGGGTGTAGTATAGACCTAAAACAAAAATAATACTGCTTACGACGAATCCTAAGCTTAGGATTACAGTGGCTTTTATTATATTCTTATGCATAGTAATTTAATGTATAGTTAGGGGTAATAGCTAGTTTTATGGGTTATCACCTTAAAACTAGGTAAACCCCATCTCTACACCACTGAATTTTAAATAGCATTCTGAACCATATCGCTTCTAGTGATATTACAAGCTAAATTTTACACCCCCAGAAAATTTGTGTACAGGTGCCTTATCTTTTGTCTCATTTACCCTGAACTCCCTGTTTACATCATACCCACCAGAAAAGGTGAAGTGGTTATTGAACTTATAGGCTACTTGCGGAATTAGATTCCATTGCTTAAGAAATGCGAAACCAGGCTTTTGTGAATCTTCTAGAGTAGCAAGATAAGAGCCTGCTATAGATAGCGTCCACTTAGGTGTTACACAGTATTCTAAAGCAGCGCCAAGGCCCCATGCATTTATAAAAGACAAGTGATTTTTGTCCTTATCTATATAGTAGGCGGCACACATTTCCTCACGATCTCTATCACTTTGAACTGCAGCAAGAGGCGGTAGGTAATCACCCAAACCATATACATAAGTGCCTTGTCCTGTAATGGTAAACTTTTTAGGTATCACTTGATACTGAATACCTAAATGGCCACCGCAAGTAAACGCTAAGTTATTAGGCAAATTTTGCGCATCAGGGTTAGTACTATGTGTGTAATCAGAAAAACGGAATAAGCCACTCAGGCCAATATTAAGGTCATCTCTAATGACGCTTAGGTTTACACCAAGGGATGGGAAATTGTTTTGAACTTTAAAAAAACGTTCTTTCTCTGTTAATTGATCGACTTTATTAGGTCGAATACCTTTTGGTTCTTTTGGTTCTTTATCGTCTTTTTGCTCTCCTTGTCCTTCTTTTTTCTTTTCCTGTTCTTTTGATGCTGATTTTTTTTCCTCCGGTTGATTTTTATCAAACAGTCCTACTTGCAATGCAATAGGCTTCTCAATGGCATAGCCAATTCGAAACCAATCAAAAGTATGCTCATTTTTTATTTGTAACACAGATCCACCTGGAGAAATAAGTAACCCATCAGCTGCTTTTTCATAAGAAAAAATAGTAGAACCATAGCCAATCGTTGTCATTTTTCCAATGGTAATAGTAGCACTACTAAGGGTAGTTTTTTTCTCTTTGCAACTAGCAGCTATATTAAAAGCTGCAGCTTTGTTGCACCAAGCGTTTGGCACCTCCGCCTTAAAGGTTAGCTTTGCACCAATGCTATTTTGAGAGGACCACCTCTTTTCCTGGTATACCATAGCAGGGCTCATGCTAATAGCAGCACCCAATTTTATCAAATCTTTAGATTTAGCTTCTTCCTGAGCTGCTTCTACTTTTACATCATCTTGCTCAATGATCGGATTGATACTTACTTCATCCGCCTCTAATTGAGTTACATATTCATCAGCATATATAGGATGCATGATGCTGTTGGCAAAGAATAAGCCAAGTAAGGCGATTTTAATTTTCATAGCAATAATATGTTAAAGTGGTATGCGTTAATTAAAGTGGTAATAAAATTAATTATAGGTTTTGTTAAGTCCCTTTAACAATCAAAGAGGCTGAAAAGTTAGCTACTTGCTTAACCAGTGGCTATGCGTTTTTTACAAACATTGAACCAGCTTCACAAGAGCTGCACATATTATAATAAATATGATTGGAATAAACAAATATTGATAAGGAAGGATTAATCTAAATCGAGCAAATCTTGTAGGCCGTCTAACTTGCTTGGGTCGTTTAATGTATGGTTTTTAGTATGGCAAGCTTTATTATTTAAATGGTTCTGACGATTACACTTGGTACATCGCATAGAAAGACCGACTTGGAGATAAATAGCGGGTTGTCTGTAGTAAATATTGTAATTTTTATGGTCAAACTGTTTAAATGTTTGCAATTCCATAGCAAAACGCATGGTGTATGAAAGGTAATCCGTCAGCTGCTGCTCGTATCCCACACCAAAATTATAGGCAACTGTTTGATGCAAGTAGGGGCCAAAGGTTACCAACCTAGCCAACTTATTACCCAAATGATGCACATAAAATAGTCGCATATCGCCAAAAAATCTATGCTTTTCATTATCAAAGGCATACCACCCACATTTGGCAAACCATCTTCCCTGTGCAGACCATTTTTGATGCATACGGTAGGCCTTATCGGATATGTGGTTGTGATCAAGAGTCAATCTACTGGTAGCATTAAAGATCATTTCTCTACCCAAACCTATAAACAGTCGTTGGCCACAAAGATATTGTATCCCTAATGTAATAGGCAGACCTAATCCTTTTCCTTGAAATTGTATCTTTTCATTGCGACCATATGCTTCAAATGGACCAAAGTCGGTGACTTTATCAAGCGTATGGTGGAACCAATTTGGCTTATATACTTGATTCGTCTTACTTCTAAGGAAATAAGTATTGTCTTGCCTTTGGATTAACTGCATGTGTTGCAAGCGGTTGGTATAGAAAACAGCGCCAACGCCTAGGGTGCAATCAAATGAAAATTTAGCCCATATACTTTTCGCTTGCTCCGCATGAGTGGTACGTGTGTGAACACCCAGCAATTCTTCCAATAGCGCATCTGTAACTACAGGCTGATCATGCAATAGATTATTCTGATCTGGTAAAATTGTTTTTTTTGTAGCAGTAGCGGGAGCATCGCTATTTATCTGGGTGTCGGGTTGTTGCAAATAAGATATAAGACTACCTTTGTGCCAGATCTGATGAGCCAAATCATATGGCCAAAATGTTGGCTGATCATCGATGATTGGATCAATAAGGGGATCACCGTAGAGCGGTTGTGGCCTAGCCTGGCCCAGCAGACCGACACAAGAACCATTTTGCGTTTGATTTTTTAGGTTGCATATGACGACACCACCTTCTATTCCTATCTGTTGGAGGTCATAGAGCCCTTGATAATCTAAATTTTTTAAAGTGTAACTTCCTTTAAATATTTTTTTGCAAAAGTTCCTTGTATTTTGTAGAATTGTAAAAAGATTTTCAATTTTTTGATCTTTTGCGTTGCTTGAATGGGTAAATAAGCAAAAAATTATACTTAAAATAGCTGTTAATAAATTGGAGGCTTTGCTACGTTCAGATGCATAGTGGCCGCTATAATTTTTATTGTTCATTACATTATCTCTTCTATTGCTTTTACCTCATTTAGCGTTTATATAAGTTGGACGTAGCGCTTAAAAAATCAAAAAATAAGCCAACTACGTTAGCTGTTCATAATACAACTAGCACACCTTAACTTATTTTAGTTTGTAGATGGTTGTGGGTTTGTTAATTCTTAATTACGTTATCTCTTCATTATGCTCACTATTAATGTAATGGTTCCTTTTGAATTACACAAGCTTAACACAACCATCTAGCCAAACAGATGTTTTTATTTTAGCAAATAAGATGTATGCATACTTTGTTCTGACTTATAAAGCGCATAAAAAATGGTTTTGACTTATTAATAAGTCAAAACCATTGGTAATAAATGTATAAAAAGCACTAATAAAGCTCTATTTCTTCTTGATTTCGATTGACAAGTTTATAATCTGTTACCGCCATTGAAGAATCTTCAACCAGCGTAACCCATTTACCATATTTTATAAACCATCTAAATCTCCTAGAGAACAAATTTTTAGTAAAGTAGGCATAGAGATAAGGATGAACTAAAAGTCTTATGCCCTTTTCATTTTGATTCATCAAAACAAGACGCAAGTTTTCTTCAATTCTTTCTGAAACCAATATAGAAGCATCAATTTTTCCTGTTCCATTACAAGATGGACAAAGTTCTCTTGTAACTACATTCATTTCTGGTCTCACCCGTTGCCGTGTGATTTGCATAATACTAAACTTGGACAATGGTAAAACAGAAGTTTTGGCGCGATCTTCTTTCATAAGCTCCCTCATTTTTTGATAAAGAAGCTTACGATCTTCTATGTCCTTTATATCTATAAAATCCACTACAATAATGCCCCCCATATCCCGCAAACGCAACTGCCGTGTAATTTCTTGTGCTGCGGCTAAATTAACATTCAAAGCCATTTTTCCTTGCCCCTCTTCATCTAATGCCCTATTGCCACTGTTTACATCAATAACATGCATCGCTTCAGTATGCTCAATCACTAAATAGCCCCCCCCCTCTATACCAACGGTTTGGCCAAAAAGAGTTTTCAACTGACGTTCTATACCCCACTGTTCAAAGAGCTTAATCTTACCTTGGTGAAGTTTAAGAATTTTCTCCTTGTCGGGTGCAATTGTATGTATATACTGTTTTATTTCAGTATAAAGAAGTTGATCGTCCACAACAATACTGTCGAAAGACTCGTTGAGCATATCGCGTAAAATAGTATAGGCTCTATTTACCTCACCTATAACTTTTTCCCCGGGTAATGCATGAACCAACTGTTCTATTCCTTTTTTCCATTTATTGATAAGATCTTTGAGATCTCTGTCTAATGTAGCGACATCAATCCCTTTTGCTACCGTACGCACAATTACGCCAAAATGTTTTGGCTTAATAGAAGCAATTAAACGGTGTAGTCGATCTCTTTCTTCAGCATTTGTAATTTTTTTAGAAATACTAATCGTATCTACAAAAGGTATAAGTATCATATAACGACCAGGTAAAGTTAACTCAGAAGCTATACGAGGTCCTTTACTAGAAATAGGCTCTTTGACAATTTGTACCAATACTTCTTGCCCTTTTGTCAGTACATCTCCAATTTTACCAAGCTTGTCTATAGGGGGCTCAACTACAAAATCAATGAGATTTTTCACATTACCTTGCTGATGCCTAACTACTTGAATCGCATTTTTTAAAGAGTTAAACTGCGGACCAAGATCTAAATAATGCAAAAAAGCATCTTTTTTGTATCCTACATCTACAAAACTTGCATTTAAACTAGGGACTACTTTTTTAATAATTCCCAAATAAATATCGCCTACTTTGAATTTGTTATCTTCTTTTTCTACCTGATATTCAAAAATATTCCCATCTTTTAGAAGTGCTATTCTACAATTATTATCTGTACTATTAATTATTAATTCGTTACCCACGTGCTCATTTTGTTTACGCTTTTACAAAAACTTAGAAAGCAATCAGCAGCCTATTTAATAAATAGTTAAGCAAAGTAGATAATAATGCTTCTTGGCACTTAAGTGCTATCTATTTTTCTTTTTATGTCTATTTAACCTAAGACGCTTTTTACGCTTATGTGTAGCTACCTTTTGTCTTTTTCTTTTCCTACCACAAGGCATTTTACTAAGATTTCGTAAGTTATATTTATATACCACTCTAGAATAGCCCCCCCCTGCGTTATAAATGCTGTTGCATAAGAGGATACTATTCATTTATACTTGATAAGGTCTATTGACTTATGCGATAAACCTCATTAAAATCCCAATACGGTTCAGGCATTGGAGATTAATCCCTCGAATTTACTGTTTTTTTCTCTAATTACATGCATGCTTATAATGATTATAGCCATACATCGGTACCATAAAGCAGGTTTTTAGATTCAAGCCAACGATTCAACAGCTAATCTAAACTTAATATATGATCTTATGTATGGTACCTATTCAAAGCAGATCCAATTATATCTTCATTGATTTATACGATATGTACCATTGTATTTGACCATAAATCCCTATAACTGATAAAATCAGATAGTGTATACTCAGTATGATGGCACCCTTTTGATAGCAGGCCAAAGAGAAGATGATATAACGAAAAATGGTAACGACCCATCGTTCTAATTTTTTATGAGACATCAGCCACTTATCCATAAAACCCAAAAACATATAACAAGTATCGCCATATGTAGATAGAATTGGGGCTTTATTAAAATATATATGTCCTATAAAGGTCCACACCATGCTACCCAACATACTCAGGCCAGTAATAGATAAAAGCATTTTATAAGATATTCTACTAACTTGTAGCGGTTTTCGATGCAAGGTTCCTTTCCATCTTAGATAAGCATATGCATTAAAGAATATAAAAACGATACTATAGATTACTTTTCCATAAAGCTGCCTAACCGAGTAAACATAGATATTGGTTAAAGCTATAGGAAAGGCTAAAATTCTGCTCCAAATGTTTTGACGTGTTTCTAAAAAATGGGCAAAAACGGATACAACTACTAAGATAAATTCTAATAACCTTTGTGGGTGATAGATAAGCGATTGTACTACATCTATAGTAGCTACTAAAAGTTGAGGGATGTGCATAGGTAAGCAAGAATAGATAAAATTAAAAATATATCACGATCCTTTATCATGTAAATCATGGGTATCAATGGATTTATTGGTTTGAAGTTGCGTGCAATTTGATTTGAGTTGTGCATTGGATTGCGCATGAATCTTTCCTATTAATTCATATACTTCCCGAAAAGGCTTTTCAGACAAAGCTTTAATAATTACATTTACTTCAGTAATGTTTAACCTTAGTGCTATTGTATTTTGCTGCATATGATTACATCCTATTTAAAAATGTATAGTGTACGTTATTTTATGTCGTGTAACAAGTATATGACAATCTTAAAAAGGATAGCCAATATTTACATTAAAAATGGGTTGTAGCTTCTGTAGTTTGCTTCCAGAAGGTCTATATAATGGGAATGCTAGATCTCCACAAAGTACAAAAGTATTGTACAAATTTAATCTTAATCCAAAACCACCTCCTACTGCAAAAGCTTTGTAAAATTTATGAAAATTAAATTTCATTTTTAATGGCGCATCTTTTTCTAGCTTCCAAGTATTGCCTATATCTAGGAAAAGCGCCCCCTCTAAATAGCCAATCAACTTTTGACGTAGTTCTATATTACCCAGTAAAAGCAAATTACCTTTTTGTGCTTCTTTTTTATCTTTTTTGCTTTCATACAGACCAGGTCCAACCATTCCTCTATCCCAAGCGCGCACGCTACCATATCCTCCTATTGTATATTGTTTGTCTAGAGGGACTTTATCAGTTGCTTTGTATCCCTTAACAGCACCTAATTTAGTTTGGTAAACCAGTGTTGTATAGGCTGTAAGGTGAAAAGCATGTCGATAACCTATATCAATCTTAAGATACTTATACAGTTGAATCTCCTTAGGTAAAATTTTCTTCACTAGAAAAAGATGTTCATAGAGCCCTCCATGCTCTATAGCGATTGAAACCATCCATCTATAGCTGACCAAGGGATTGAAATACAACGCAGGCGTGGCCGCTCGTATGGTAAGTATGCATCCTATGCTAGTGAAAAAAGATGGTAATTTTGTATGCGGTTGGTTTACTTTTGACTGATCTAGAACTTTAGGATTGTCAAATGTCACTTTAAAAGGAGCGCATTGGTATAAGATATGTTTACTATACCAATCATAATGTAATGCTGCATCTATTTTTTTGCTACTGTAAACACGATTTTCAGTAAAACTATAATCGATAGCCATAGTGGTGCTTGGATTAAGTTTTTCCAACATTAAATTGGTTTTTCTTGATAAAAAAAGTATAAAGCGTGGCGTAGTAAATTTACCACGCAATCCGTAGGCAATATTCTGGTAAGATGTTTGGGCCACAAACTCCTCTCTTCGCGCAACACTGGCCTCTATCTGCAGTATACCTAGCCCTCCAACCCGCCTTATAATGGGATTTAATTTGATAGCAGGATGGAGTTTTTTAAGATTGAGGTTGACGCATTCTCCGGCAATTTCTGTTTGGAATCTTATGCGTTCATCAGGCTTGGCATGAATGTAAACGACCAACCGATCCGCTTCTATTTTGGGTAAAATAGCAATAGACCCAAAGGTAGCAATGCGATGGAGCCGCTCATAGGTTTCTAAAATTTTACTTTTGTTGTACAAATCGCCAGGTCGAAGGGGTATTTTAGCCGCTATGTCATCTAAGGGATATCCATCTGATGGGACCAAAAAATAAAGACCTTGACATACTTTGGTTAGCAGACGCATTGTACTTGAAGCGTGATCCTTTTGGGTAGTTAGATCGACTACAATACGTCCTATTTTTGTTGTATGGTAGACCATTTTAGGATGAGGGAGATCTACTACAGTAGTTACCGCTATGGTATGGTCACTTTCTGATTGGTGAGCTATAAAGTGCACATATTGTTCATTAAATTCAAAATAACCATTATCTGACAATAGGTTTACAATACGTTCTTGCTCATTGACAAAATTTTGATAAGCATAAGGATCGCCTATTTTAATCAAACTTTCACTACTATGGTTGGCCAATAGGGTGCAGATTGCTTGATCATTTGCTTGTAACCTTGTTGCAATAATTTTATATAAATTTTTTGGCTTTATGTAATAAGTGACACGTATATTTGATTTTTGCAAATCAGTTTTAGTAATAATCTCCGCATCTAAATAGCCTTTGGAATTCATATAGTTTAAAAATATTTTTTCATTATGGTGCACATAGATTGGGTCATAGTATAAAGGTTTTTCACCCATACGCATGAGGCGGTTCCCATTGGCTGCTAGATTTTGTTTTCGTTTAATAGCTTTATCCCGTTTGGCCATAAGTTTAATTTTTTCTTTTTCATTGGCGGCTTTACGGATTCGGTAGCCATAGGTTGCTTCAATAGCTACACGCTCGTTTTTTATCTTTTCAAGATTAAAATGGTGATTGCCCCACTGATACAGCCATTTTTTAATGGGCATGGCTAAAAAAGTAGTGTGGGGGTGGTAAATAGAATGCTTTTGCAATGCCTTTTTATGCATATGATTGACGCCTACAATTACTTCTTTAATGGGCAAAGATTTACCAACAGATGCATGCAAAAAGCTTGCATAAATAGATAGCAATAGGTATGAAATAAATTGTATAATCAGCTTTTGCTTGTCTAAGCAATAGGTTTTCAACGCGTTATATTTAGAATGAAAATTTGACGATCTACTAAAGGTACAAGATGTAATACAATATTTATAGCTTCGATACAAAGTACTGCTATCATGATGCCATGTCAAATAAATGTAGTATGTTTAAGGATCAATTGGCTTACTTGACGACTACATCCTATTGATCATCTATTATTGCCTTAACTGCAGATGGCGTTGTTGATACACATACCATTAAGCTACTAAAAAATTTAGGAAATTTTTATTTTTTTAAACTTAGACTATGACGGATAATACAGAAAAATTAAAGGCGTTACAAATCACCATTGATAAGTTAGAAAAAACATATGGCCGGGGAGCAGTTATGCGGTTAAGTGACAATCATGTGGTAGATATTCCGGTCATTTCGACAGGCTCTCTGGGTTTAGACCTAGCGCTAGGCGTAGGTGGCATACCACGTGGAAGAATTATTGAAATTTATGGACCAGAATCTTCTGGAAAAACGACACTTTCTTTACACTGTATTGCAGAGGCACAAAAAAAAGGTGGGTTAGCTGCATTTATTGATGCCGAACATGCTTTTGATAAAAGCTATGCGGAGCGTTTGGGTATAGATACCGAAAATTTGCTTATCGCCCAACCAGATGATGGGGAACAAGCGCTAGAAATAGCCGAACATCTGATTCGTTCTGGTAGCATAGACATCTTAGTAGTTGATTCTGTAGCAGCACTAGTGCCACGTAGTGAACTAGAGGGAGACATGGGTGATAGCAAAATGGGATTACAGGCACGTTTGATGTCACAAGCCTTGCGCAAACTTACCGGAACGATTAATAAAACAGGATGTGCTTGCATTTTTATCAATCAACTTAGGGAAAAAATTGGTGTGCTATTTGGTAACCCAGAAACCACTACAGGTGGGAATGCATTAAAATTTTATGCCTCTGTTCGTCTGGATATTCGTAGTATAACCTCACTAAAGGAGAGTGATGGAACAGTATCAGGGAAACGCACCCGGGTCAAAATTGTAAAAAACAAGGTAGCTCCTCCTTTTCGAGTGGTTGAGTTTGATATTGTCTATGGAGAAGGGATTTCTAAAGTTGGCGAGCTTATTGATATTGGTGTAGAATTGGGTATAGTGAAGAAAGCTGGCTCTTGGTTTTCCTATGAAGAGCATAAGCTCGCCCAAGGAAGAGAGGCCAGCAAAGAGCTCTTAAATAGCCATCCAGAACTTTTTAACAAGATAGAAGCAAATATTAAAGCAAAAATAGCCCAAGCTATGAACAAGAGCTAGTAAAATATAAAGCGTTGTATAGGTCTACCAAGGCAGTTGGGTCATTTGGAATTGTATTTATTTTTTACTAAGTATAAACTATAAGGGGCAAGAAGATACTTCGGTCTAACCTACCGCTAATCTTTATCTAAGGTTTCTTTTTGTCTTAATTTTTTAAGCAGAGAGCCATAATATGGAGCGATTTTATTCTGTTGAAAGCACTTTGCTTATTGTTGGTAATATGTTTTTAATACTTTAAATATCATTTCTATGAAGAAGATAAACAGTAAGGTAGGCCTATGCATCGGGCTGTTAAGCTTAAACACTTGGTCTGCTTGTGTACAGACCAAGCAACCTATGCATCGACCTACTTTAGGTGACGCAAAAAGGGCCTATAATAGAAACCCAAAAGCATACCTTTATGGAGCAGCAATAGGTACAGCTGCACTTTTAGGTGCTGGTGTAGTGGGATACAATCTTGCGGGTACAAGCACAGCACCTCCCAATACTACTGGGTTCAATGGCACTAACTTGACAACTATAGGCCCAGACTTATCAACCACAACCCTATCGCCGACCACAACTGAATTGAGTGACAGCAATGCTACGGATGCACCATCAACCAATCCATCAACGCTACAGCCATCTCATACAGCTGAGAGCGACACTGACACTATAAATAGAAAAGGGCCATACGGGGTGACACGTCTAATGGAGGCATCTGTAAATGGTACTATAGCAGATGTTGAAGGGTTAATACAGGCCGATGCAGATCTGAATGAACAAGATAACAACGGCCTGACCGCTTTAATGTATGCAGTAAATAAAAATAGAACAGAGATTGCTGAAGTATTGTTAAAAAACCATCCAAATTTGGATATACAAGATAAACAAGGAAATACTACTTTGATCTATGCAGTAAATAAAAATAGAACAGAGATTGTCGAAATGTTGTTAAAGAACCATCTAAATCTGGATATACAGGATAAAGCAGGAAATACTGCTTTGATCTATGCAACACTGGCAGACAATGAAAATATAGCTGATTTATTGATAAAAAAAGATTCAGGTTTAGATATACAAAATAACCAAGGATATACAGCTTTGATGTATGGGATGCGCAAGAACCGTACAACTGTCTACCCATTGTTGCTCAATAAAGGTGCAAATGTAAATATAGTCAATTTGTGGGGACAAACTCCTTTAATGGAAGCAGCAGCAAATAATATAGCGAATGCTTGTCAGTTATTGCTAGATAGTGTCGTCATAAAAAGTTAGCCCATAAATGGATACATCTAATTTGGACAGCTGCCAAGAAGGATGCTGTGTTCTTTGCATACCTAGTGGAGATTCCTCTCCATTGCTTAATTTTGAGAAACATATTCTCAATAAGATGTCGGAATTTATATAAATTCTTGTCAAAATAACGTTTTGTTTTTCTGTTTTTCTTGGAAGGGATAACAGGAACAATACCTTTTTCTATAGTATATTTAATGATTTTATCGGTATCATAGGCACGGTCTGCCAACAAATGCTTTGGAGTTATCCCCTCAATAAGATATGGAGATTGGCTACAATCAGCTCTGGTACCTTCTGTGATAATAGCTCTGATCGGCATACCAGACGCATCCACGGCCAAATGTAGCTTCGTATTAAGCCCCCTTTTGTTCGACTCATAGATTGGTTGCCTCCTTTTGCACCCGTTCCATGTATATGTACTTTAATATAAGTAGCATCAATCATAAGCCATTTAAAATCAGTATTATTAATCAGTTTTTCTAAGATCCTCTCCCATATACCATTATCTCTCCAGCGAGAAAATCTACGATGAGTGTTTTTCCAATCTCCATAGCTCGATGGAAGATCACGCCAAGGAGATCCTGTACGTAAAATCCAAAATACTGCATTAATAAACAGTCTATTATCTTTGGCAACAGCTCCCCAACCTCCTTGTTGACCTGGAAGTAGAGGTGATAAAATAGACCATACTTTGTCTGAAATATCATGACGGTGAATCCATTTAGACATCTATAAATATAATTGATGTTATGATCTAAAAATATAATATGAACTACAAAACAAATATACAAAATATTTCATGACGACACTATCTAGAAAAAGGGGCAAATGCCAACGCAAAAGATAAAAAAGATGGCTCAACTGCTTTATGGTATGCAATAGGACATCATAAAATAGATAATGTCAAGGTATTACTAAACGGAGGGGCAGATGTAAAGGTACAAAATAACAACGGAACAACTCCTTTGATACATGCAGCAAAGTCTACTAATACAAAAGATATTTTCCAATTGCTGCTAGAGAAAGGGGCAGATCCGAATGCAAAAGATAACGAGGGCAAGACTGCTTTGATCTATGCAGCAAAATACAACAGAACAAATGCTTTTAATCTATTGACAGAGAAAGGGGCAGATCTGAATGCAAAAGATAACGAAGGCAAAACTGCTTTAATCCATGCAGCAATCTATAATAGCAAACAATTTGCCAAATTATTGATAGAGCATAAGGCAGATCTCAATATAGCGGATAACCAAGGCAAGACTGCTTTGATCTATGCAAAAGAATATGGTGCAACAGCTATTGTCGAATTATTGGAACAAAGGAGCCTGTAATAGCGGGTTAAGCAGCTAACATAGGACTCATGTTGATACGAAAAGAGGCTATGCGTACAAAATGGTTAACTTTGCTACCAACTGTAAAGCCACCACTGGGTGGTTTTACAGTTTCAATTTACGCTTGATTAACAACGGGTTAAGGGACATCAAAAGATGTTATGGATGAAGAACATTGGTAACCCAATGGCTCCAGAACATTAAAAATTTCAGGCAAAAGATAGCCGCTCTATACCCAAGCAACTACAGATGCAACAGCACCCTATTTTTATATCTATTCTTTTTTAGCTGATGGGTCGTCCATAACATTCTTTAATGGCAACTGTACATAAAGCGGAGCATGAAATAAGAAAGCAATAATTTCTTGACTGACCGTAGCCATAAATTTTCTAAATAAATGGTAAGCTTCAAACTTAAAGGTTATAATAGGATCTTGCCGCTCATAAACGGCATTTTGCACCGATTGTTTTAAATCGTCCATAGTGCGCAAATGACTTTTCCAATGTTGATCAATTACATGCAGCACAACCATACATTCTAAATTTTTAACCAATTTTCTTCCACGAGAAGCCATAAAAGTAACAGGATCAACTGTAGCATTAATATACATTTTACCGTCAAAAAAAGGAGCTTCCAAGTTATAATTACTGCCTACAATGGACTGCTTAAAATAGGAAAACAGCCCTTCTCGCAATGTAGTCATGCGTTCGTAATATAGGGTTATGAACCGCTGATAGATATCCTCTATAAGGGCTTCTTTTTTCTTACCTACAAAAAATGATGTTGAAAAAGCATCTAAAATGCCAAATACAGCGAAAAAAATAGGATTTAGAGCACTTGCCTCTAACTTACTATTTTCATGCTCTATAATATTGGTTACCGTATCGTAGAGCATATTCATAATATCCACTTCAACGCCTTCTCCTAATAAGGCATGGGTCCGTTTCTGGTAGACGGCATTACGATGGGTGCCCATTTCACGGTCATACTCTAACAAACGTTTGCGCATGGCAAAGTTGTTCTGTTCTACTTTTTTTTGTGCCCTTTCGATAGACCTACTTACCATGCTATGCTGAATAACTTCTCCCTCTTCTAAACCAATTCTATCCATTATAGCGGCAATTCTATCAGAACCAAAGAGACGCATTAAATTATCCTCTAAGGAAAGAAAAAATTGAGAAGAACCTGGATCGCCTTGTCGTCCAGAACGGCCACGCAACTGTCTATCCACACGTCTGGACTCATGACGTTCTGTACCAATAATAGCCAACCCACCGGCTGCTTTTGAAGGTTGGGTCAATTTAATATCGGTACCACGACCTGCCATATTGGTAGCAATCGTAACCGTACCCGCCATACCGGCTTGCGCCACTATTTCTGCTTCTTTTTGATGATGTTTTGCATTTAAAATTTGATGGGGGATTTTGCGCAAAGCAAGCATTCTACTTACTAATTCAGATATTTCTACTGAAGTAGTACCCACTAAAACTGGCCTTCCTTGGGTAGATAAGAGGACAATTTCTTCAATGATGGCATTAAATTTTTCTCGTGCTGTTTTGTAAATTTTATCTTCCCTGTCTTCTCGTAACAATGGCCTATGGGTTGGAATAGGTACTACCGCAAGACCATAAATATCCCAAAATTCTTCTGAATCTGTCTCAGCTGTACCCGTCATACCGGCTAGCTTATCATACATATGGAAGTAGCTTTGAAGGGTAATAGAGGCATAGGTTTGAGAAGGTTTTTCAATATGAACCCCCTCTTTTGCTTCTAAAGCTTGATGTAGACCATCTGAATATCTACGACCCTCTAATACCCGACCGGTTTGCTCATCTACAATTTTTACTTTCCCTTTGGCTACAATATAGGCCACATCTTTCTCAAATAAAGAATAGGCTTTTAACAATTGATGCAAGGCATGAATACGTTGTGCTTTTACCTTATAGGTTTGTTGAAAATAAGAACGCTGCGCAATGCTTTCCTCATGGGTTAAGCTAGTGTCGTTCTCAATAGTTGCAATATGGGCTGCTACATCTGGTAAGATAAAAAAAGAAGCATCTTTTTCTTCCTCTGTTAAATAAGACAATCCTTTTTCAGTAATTTCAACATTGTTGCTTCTTTCATCAATGGAAAAGAAAAGAGGTTCGTCCGCTTGAGGCATCATCTTAGCATTTTCTTGTATGTAGTAAGACTCTATCTTATCTAAGACCTGACGGATACCTTTTTCACTAAGGAATTTAATTAAAGGTTTATATCTAGGTAAGCCTCTGTAGGCACGAAAAAGGGCTAGCCCTCCTGCTTCTATATGGCCTTCTTTTATTTTTTGCTTGGCTTCTTGTAGAAAATTAATTACTAGTTGCTTTTGTAGTCTATACAATTGTGCAATCTTAGGCGCCAACTCTTTATAAATGTGCTCATCACTCTCTTCTACAGGACCTGAAATAATAAGCGGTGTTCTAGCGTCATCAATAAGTACAGAATCAACTTCATCTACAATAGCAAAATAGTGTGCACGCTGTACCAAATCGCTGGCATCTGTTACCATATTATCCCTAAGGTAGTCAAAGCCAAATTCATTATTGGTACCAAATATAATATCTGCCTGATAGGCACGTTGCCGTCCGGTGGAATAGGCCATATGGTTATCTATACAATCTACTGTAAAACCATGAAATTCAAAAATAGGTGCCATCCATTCGGCATCTCTTTTGGCCAAGTAATCATTGACGGTAACCACATGAACGCCTTGATGACTTAATGCATTTAAAAAGGCGGCTAAGGTCGTAATCAAAGTCTTACCCTCTCCTGTAGCCATTTCAGCTATTTTCCCTTGGTGTAAAACCATTCCGCCTATCAATTGGACATCATAGTGTACCATTTCCCAAACAACTCTATGGCCACTTACCTGCCATTGATTGTGCCAAATGGCTTTATCGCCCTCTATGGTCACATAAGACTTACTGGTAGCAATAGCTTGATCATGGGGATGCAGCGACACGGTTAAGGCGCTATGATCCCTAAAACGGCGCGCAGTTTCTTTTACAATGGCAAAAACAGGTGCCAATACTTGATCTAAAATCGTTGCCAACGCTGCTTTGTATTGCTTTTTTAATTGCTCTAACCGTTTATATTGGTCTATTTTTGTGTTAGCTATAGCCAAAGCATCGGTCAATGGTTCATCCGCTGATTGATTGAGTTGTTCCATTTCAGACCTAATAGGCTGTAAATAGGCAGTTATCTCTTGACGAATCGCTGTAACTTTTTCCCGTAATGCATCATGGGAAAGGGACTGCAATAATTCATAAATTTGGTTGATTTCTTGTACTTTTTGATTATAAAAACGGAATTGTTTTTCTTTTTTTGAAGTAAAAATACTGGTAAAAAGTTGATTGAGCATCTTGGTATGAGTGAGTCAGGCTACAAAACTAGGGATCATAAAAATTGGTGCCATACTAAAGCAAAATGACATCAAAAGTAAGCTAATACTTATTTTATGCACCATCCACATTATCCTAAGCAGACAAGTGGATCGAAAAAGGGCTGTAGCTTACTAAAGCCCAACAGGCTTAGAAATTAGCGCTAGGCTTAGATGTAAGAAATAAAGTGGTGATGAGAGGACTCGAACCTCCGACCCACGGATTTTCAGTCCGATGCTCTACCGACTGAGCTACATCACCAAACTAGTTATTTTACAAGGGTAGCAAGTTACTTATTTTATCATGTTTACACAAGAGGATTGAACATAAAAAAATGTACTGGATTGCAGCATTAGGACAAAAAATATTAATTTTAGCTGCTTGTATTTAATTTGTATTAGGTTAAACGAAGGGCCTCAAGCCCGTTACCGTACAAGTATGGGGTAAGGGAGTTAAACGATTCAAAATTAGAGAAGTCAGTTCTTAGCAAATATCTTCTTTTGGATTAATCTTGAGATTATGAGAAAAATAGATGATATTTACAAGGAACATCGCGCATTAAACATTACCTGATGCTTTATTTAAATGCATTCAAATATGAAAAAACATATTCCCAATTGCTTATCGCTTTTAAACCTAAGCAGTGGTGCAATAGGTACCTTATTGGCGCTAAACGGCCATTTGATATATGCTGCTTCCAGTATCTTTGTAGGCGCTTTTTTTGATTTTCTAGATGGTTTTGCTGCCAAACTACTACGTGCGCAATCGTCCTTTGGTAAGCAATTAGATACATTGGCAGATCTTATTACTTTTGGCATGCTGCCTGGGGCAATCTGCTATATGTTGATTAAAACGTACGAAACCTGTCCATACCGTCCTTATTGCGCTTTGTTAATCATTATCTTTTCTGCGCTTCGTCTAGCTAAGTTTAATGTAGATCCCAGACAAGTAGGTCAATTTATAGGGCTTCCTACACCCGCTAATGCCATGCTAATAGCTATATTGCCTATAATGATACAGCGTCCCCTTTATCCCTTTTTGGTGAATGGTTTAACCCAGCCCATGGTATTGCCTTTATTAACGATACTACTTTCTTATCTATTGGTTGCCAATATTCCATTTATAGCTTTAAAATTTCAAGGATTTTCTTTTCAAGCGAATCGAGCGCGCTATGTATTCATTGTAGTATGTACAATATTAACCGTTACCATGCATATTGAAGGACTTTTTTGTAGCCTTTGGTTATATATATTACATGGCTTATATAAGGCCAAAATTGGATAAAGCGCTCTTCCATTACGTGTATCCAAAGTATGAAACAAAAAATTTTAACCGGTGATAGGCCAACTGGCAAGCTGCACTTAGGTCATTATATAGGCTCCCTACAGAACAGAGTTCAATTGCAACATGCATACGACCAGTACATCTTAGTGGCAGATCTACAAGCTTTAACAGACCATTTTGATCATCCAGAAAAAATTACCAAACATATTATTGAAGTTGTAAAAGATTACTTAAGTGTTGGGATTGATCCCAACCAAACAACTATTTTCATTCAATCGCGCATACCAGAAATTGCAGAATTAACGATCTATTACTTAAATCTTGTTACCTTGAACAGATTAAGCAAAAACCCCACTGTAAAACATGAAATGCACCAAAAAGGATACCGTGAAGCGATGCCACTAGGCTTTCTCTGTTATCCGATTAGTCAAGCGGCAGACATTACGCTGTTTCAAGCAGAATGGGTACCTGTTGGAGATGATCAGTTGCCTATGATTGAACAGACCAATGAAATCGTTAGACGCTTTAATAGAATCTATGGTACCAAAGTTTTAAAAGAATGTAAAGCAGTTTTAAGTAAAACATCTAGGTTAGTAGGTATAGATGGCAAATCCAAGTGCAGTAAATCATTGGGAAATGCCATTGCGCTCTCCGATTCACCAGAAGTGATCAAACAAAAGGTCTTTCAAATGTATACAGATCCTAATCATATTAAAGCGAGCCATCCTGGTCGTGTAGAAGGCAATGTTGTATTTGCTTATCTAGATGCTTTTCATAGTGACCAAGAAGCTATTGCCTCCTTAAAAGCGCACTACAGACGCGGAGGACTAGGCGACGTAGTCATTAAAAATATCTTAAACGATAGTTTACAACTTTTTTTGGCACCAATCAGAGAAAAAAGAAATTGTTTAAATGATAAAATGGTAAAAGAAATACTACATCATGGTACTGCAAAAGCAGCTCAATTGGCAAAAAAAACCATGGAAATGGTACGAGAAGCAATGCGTATTAAATTTAGGTAGTCGATCGGGTATAGTGGAGCGAAAAAACTGGACAAAGAATGACTTAAATTGTTTCCTATTTTAATAATTTTATTGTTTCAAAATGGATTTTATCAAATGGGAAGAAAAAAAGGTTAGAAAATTTAGTTCAGTAGAGAAGACTAAAATAGTTTTAGATTTATTGAAAGAAGCATTAACGTTAGTAGAGTTATCGTCCAAGTATGGAGTAACTACCAAAACACTTTAAAATTGGAAACATCAGTTTATGGAAAATACCTCTTTGGCCTTTGATCCATCCAAAGTTGTTCGTGTATACAAAGATGAAATAAGTCATCTTAAAGATGAAAATGATGCTTTAGCTAAGGCATTAGCTAAAAATAGAGTTGAAAGAGATTGGGCAGTGGGAAAGCTAAAGAGCTTGGACTTATTAAGTAAAAAAGGTCTTGTAGAATCCAAGCTTGCTCATTTACCTAAGGCAAGACAGTGTAAATTATTATCTATTAACCGTTCTTTTCTATATTACAAATCTAGTATAGAGGATAGTTTTAATAGATAGATAGATTATCCATAACGGTCTCAGTTTATAGATACTTGCCCTTTAAATTGGTTTATCTAACCTTTTTATCTGTAGAAGTTTCAAGCACTACGTACCATTATTCTTAATTTTATATTAAATTTCAGATTTTAAAATCCATTGTTATCTATTTATGTTAAATATTATTCTAGTGGGCCCTCCTGGGTCTGGAAAGGGCACACAAGCTGAAAGAATGATTCAAAAATATGGCTTTATATCGATCGCTTTAGGCGCTTTGTTGCGCCAACAAATAGCAGAAAATAGAGCCAATAAAGCATGCATTGAGGAATATATTAATAGTGGTCAATTGGTACCAGATGATCTATCTTTTCAAATTGTAAGAGAACTTCTAGAAGCAAAACCTTCTAATGCATCCTTATTATTTGATGGTTTTCCAAGAACGATTGTACAGGCAACCTTCTTAGATAATTGTTTGGTATCATACCATGCTAAAATAGATGGCGTAATTTTTTTAGATGTACCCAGCGTGTACTTACTAAAAAGGCTTAGACAGCGGGCAACCATTGAAGCAAGGTCTGATGACCAGGATGATCATAAAATCAAAGCACGCATGCACATATACCAACAGGAGACGCTTCCTATCCTGAACTATTACCAAGACCAAAACAAATTATATCGTGTAGATGGCACGCAATCTATAGACGAAGTGACTAAAGCTATTGAAACCATTATAGATCGGCTAAAGCTATAACAACCATGTCATCACCCAATTTTATTGATCATGTAAAGCTTTACCTACGCGCTGGAAAAGGGGGAGCGGGATTAATCCATTTTATACGTGCTAAGTTTGTTCCAAAAGGCGGACCAGATGGAGGAGATGGTGGCAGAGGCGGGCATATCATTTTACGTGGTGCGAAACAATATGGTACTTTGCTTCATCTTAAATATCGAAAACATATCATTGCTGCCAATGGGGAAGTAGGTGGCGATAGCTGTAAAACTGGCGCAAGTGGAAAAGATGTAATCATAGATGTTCCGTTGGGAACAGTAGCCAAAAGCGCAGATAATGAAGAGATATTTTTGGAAGTGCTAGAGGACAAAAAAAAATATATCTTAATGCAAGGGGGAAAAGGTGGTTGGGGCAATACCCGTTTCAAAACCCCTACCCATCAAACACCTCGTATAGCTTATCCAGGAACAGCAGGTATGGAAAGCTGGATGATATTGGAATTAAAATTATTGGCCGATGTAGGTCTAGTAGGTCTACCAAATGCAGGTAAGTCTACCTTGCTTTCGGTTGTATCAGCAGCTAAGCCCCGCATTGATAGCTATCCCTTTACTACTTTAGTACCCAATCTTGGTGTGGTGGCTTACCGAGACCACCAATCTTTTGTCATGGCAGATATTCCAGGGATTATAGAGGGTGCAGCTGCGGGCAGGGGACTAGGCACCCGTTTTCTACGCCATATTGAGCGTAATGCAGTTTTACTATTTATGGTCAGCACAGAATCTCATTCTATCAATAGTGGTTATAAAATGTTGCTGAGCGAACTGGAAGCGCATAATTCTTTATTATTAGATAAACCAAGGTTATTGGTTGTGTCAAAAATAGACTTACTAAGCCAAGCAGCACGTAAAGTTTTGTTGCAAAACTTGCCTAAGGGAATCACATGCTGTTTTATTTCCGCTGCTACGGGGGAGGGAATCATCCATCTTAAAGACCTAATCTGGGAGAAACTTTCTATATCAGCGGTACAATAGTCAACAAAATTTTTAGATGCATTATGCAGGATTTCGGCTTTATGGCATGATAGCTTCTGATGCAACGCAACTGCAATCGACTCAAACAAAGGAGACTATTCACTAGGCAAACATATCTAACCGCTACGATGCATCACACGGTAAAAACACTAGGTAAAGAAACCATTATCTATAGCATAAGCAATATTATTGTCCGCGGATGTTCTTATTTGGTGTTACTACTTCAAACCAATTTACTAACCCCAAGTGGCTACAGCATTGTTACAGAGTTTTATGGTAGTTACATTGCCTTGGGTCATGTCATCTATGATTTAGCCATGGATGTAACCTATTTTAGGTTTGTACATAGATTAGGCAAATCTTATACTTTTAATGCAATTATAACCATATTATTTGCTACCACTTTTATTTTTTCAATCTTACTGATTCTACTTATACCACAAATTGCAAAGCTAACCAATCACTTAGTCCATATACGGTATTTCTATTATATGACTGGGATACTTATACTAGATACGCTGCTGATGATTCCCTTGGCGAGGCTACGTGTAGAAAAAAAGACTTTTAAATTTTTGTTGGTAAAATTTTTGCAAGCTTTTGCTCATATTATTTTTTCTTTTATATTACTTTATTGTCCTATATCTTTAACCCGTATAGCCTATTGGATAGGTAGTGGACAGGTAAGTTTAAATGAACTAGATGCTGTGTTTATAGCAAATGTATTGTCTAGCACAACTGCTTTAGCCCTTTTATTCGGTCAATTTAAAGGATTTTATTGGGTTTGGCATCGTCATACCATGCAAATGATAGGTCGCTATGCCGCAACTTCTTTTTTTACCATTCTATTTTTTAGGATTAATGAAACATTACCAGTCTTATGTTTTCGAAAATTAGTTCCCAGTAATTTTTACACTATCCATACAAAAGAGGAAATATTAGGTAACTTTGGTGCCTCTTGTAAGCTAACCGTATGTATTGCACTAGGGATTCAAGCTTTTAAATATGCTGCAGAACCATTCTTTTTTGCCAATTCAGATCGAAAAGAGGCACCAAGGTTATATAGCCAAACGATGTATGTATTTATACTAGTATCCTGCTTTTGTCTATTATTGCTGAGTATAAATGTAGATTGGATTGCAAAAATCCTCATTCCAAATGCAAGGTATCGTCATACCATTGACACGGTACCCTACTTAGCATTTGTGCATATTATTTTAGGTATTTATTACAACTTGAGTACTGCTTTTAAATTAAGTAATCATACCCAATACAATACTTGGATCAGTGCATGGGGCAGTTTAGTGATTGGACTTACTGCCTTTCTGCTGATACCAAGATTTGGCCATTGGGGCTGTGTATATGCCTCCATCAGTGGTGCAGTGGCTATGGGTTTACTGGGGTATTATATGGGCCAAAGATGTTATCCAATACCCTATCCCAAACAGGGATTCTTAATACTGTTATTTACCTTTTTAGTATTTCGAAAAATTCCTTTGTGGCGTACCAAGTTAGCTTTTTTAGGGATAGGATGGGCCTATATATGTCTCCATATAGCGATTTTAGCCTTTTTTTTTATTTTAATCGTCGTATGGAAAAAGTCTACCAAGCTTAAAACATAGGACTATAAAAAAAAGGAGTCCTGTATCGTATCTTAGCGCAATGCTATATTATGTATAAATGTGCAATCAGTACATTTATGTACATTTTACATTTTTTCTATTTTATTTTGGCTCTTTATTAGCAAAACAAATATATTTTTTTGCTATTATTAGTGGATGCTTTCTTCTAATAAATAATTTGCCATTGGCTTATTGACCAATGCCGGATGTACTACAAAGCTTTTAACCGAATGGCCACTTTTGATGGTAGATTGTAGATCTTTGGTCATTAAAGGATGCCAATCAGGTAATGGTTTTTTTTCTTTAACAAGGCGATAGGCACAACTTTTGGGTAGCCAAGTAATGGTCTTTACATTTGTAGGATTTAGCTTGATACAATCATCTACATAACGAAACCGTTCTTGGTAGTTGGAACATTGGCAAGTGCGGGTATTAAGTAGCCGACAACAAATCTTTGTAGTACGGACCTGCTGCGTTTCTGCTTCTTTTATTTTAAGCAAACAACATTTACCACATCCATCACATAAGGATTCCCATTGTGCTGGAGTCATTTGCTCTAATGGCGTACTAAGCCAAAATTGGTCTTTTTCATTGGTTGTATGCATTATATGTAGTATAAAACTAACTTGAATATTAATTGTTAATAAGATATAAAAAATTTAATAAAAATTGATCTATGCACAGTTATTAAAGAAAACTTTTATGTAAATTAACGTGAGCGCTGCATTAGAATATTTTTTAACTTTATAATCAATTATAAAATATATTTAATCAAATTATTTATAAACAGTTGTATAAACAATATATTTATATACAATATATTGTTTATCAGGTTGTTATATTATAAAATACTTAATAATGAGAACTAAAATACTTCTTTTTTTAGTAACCTCCCAGTAAAATAACTTATTTAGTGTGTTGTAAATCAGTAAAATAAATCTAAAAGGCACGTTAAAAAATATTCAGGCAGCAGGAAAAAATGGTATAGAGGTTGTCGATGCAGTAGGCAATGGCTTTTTTGGTCTTAAGTAGCAACAAACGTGGATAGCATACATAGACACCCACCTAGCTTTCCTTTACAATTCTCAAAATTTATATAGGTAGATTTAAAGAAGGTATGGGAAGCGCTGCCACCTGAGGTAGGCTGTAATCAACCCCTTCTACTTCAAAACCGAATAGCTTATGAAATTCATGGCGGCATCCTACCCAATCCGTAACAGTGGCTAGATTTCCTTCGTCTACCTTTGACCAAAGTGCAGCAACCGCTTGTTGCACATCTTCCCGCATTTCCCAATCATCTATACGAATCAGCCCTTGCGCATCTACCAATATTTTTCGATCTGTTCTATACAAGCGATCTGCATATAACCTGTACATTTGTTCTATACACCCCTCGTGTAGTTGTTTTTCTTTCATAATCTTGTAGACCAATGAAATATAAAGCGGTACCACTGGTATAGCTGCACTCGCTTGTGTGACCACTGCTTTATTTACAGCAATGACAGCCTGTCCATCTATAGGACGAAGCCGATGTTGTAGTATTTTGCCCGTTGCTACCAAATCTTTTTTTGCCATTCCGATCGTTCCTTTTGAATACATTCGATCGGTTAGCTTAGGACCTATGTAAGAATAAGCCATTGTTTGTACGCCTTTAGCCAATAACTTTTCCGCTAATAAAGCTTCTATCCACATCATCCAGTCTTCACCTCCCATTACAGCAACCGTATCTGCTACTTCTTTGGGCGTTGCAGGCTCAATGCAAACATCTGAGAGACGGCCACTTATCATATCCATCGTTTGGTTGCGATAAGGCTCCCCGATAGGTTTTAAACACGATTTAAAAGATACACCCGTTTGGGGATGGGTACGACGTGGAGATGCTAGACTATAGATTACCAAATCTACCGCACCACCCCAATCCTTTTTGATTAAAGCAATGGTTTCTTGTTTTATGGCATCTGAAAAAGCATCACCATTAATACTTTTAGCATAAATTCCCGCTTGGTGTGCAGCTTGTTCAAAAGCCGCTGTATGGTACCAACCAGCAGAGGCAGTACGCTTGTCATCAGCTGCTCGCTCAAGAAAAACACCTATAGTTTGCGCTTTGGCACCAAACGCTGCTACTATCCTACTCGCTAACCCATAACCCGTAGAGGCACCTATAATTAATACTTTTTTAGGACCTGATGCAATTGAAGGCTGATTGGATACATATTGGATTTGTTGCTTTACATTTTGGATACAACCTGCTGGATGAGCCGTAGTGCATATGTATCCTCGTATTTTTGGCGCTATATGCATATGTATATCTATTTTATAGATGGATTAGAAGGGTTAGGTGATTTTAACTTTTCTGGGTGGTTGCGGATATATTCAACTGTTTTAGCTTTAGGAGATAGACTCGCTTCAGTAGCAGCGGCCAGAGGGGAAACCTTATGCTCCTTGCCCATTTTACATTTTCCATCAAAACAAGCCCCTTCTTCAAACACTAGTTTGCTAGTAATGATATCGCCCCATACCATTGCAGTTGATTTGAGTACAAGTAATTCTATAACTTCTATGCTTCCTTTTACCTCCCCACCGATTTCAGCATTTTGTGCTACAATGTTGCCTTCTATCTGAGCGGTATGGCTCAAAACGACTTTTGCTTTTGCCTTGATACCACCCGTTACCTTACCCTCTATGCGCAAATTACCTGTAGTGTGTATATTTCCTTCTAAATGCGAACCTTGCCCTATAATGTTACTAATCGTTACAGGGTTTGTCTGTTTTATTTTGTTATTAAACATTTTTTTAGGTATTAATATAGTCTTCTGGATTTAATGCAACACCTTCGTTCCAAAGCTCAAAATGTAGATGGGGCCCTGTGGAGATTTCTCCAGAATTACCCATAAGCGCCACTACATCACCTGCTTTAACCAAGTTACCAACTTTTTTAAATAAAATGGCACAATGCTTACAGATTGAAACAACGTTATTGTAATGCTGAATGACAATCACCCATCCGGTATCCACGGACCAATCGGAAAAAATCACCATACCAGTTGATATGGCTTTAATAGGATCTTTTTCTTTTGCGACAATATCAACGCCATAATGGTTACCTGCTTTATGAAATGGTTTTGTAATCATTCCATTAATAGGAGGAAACAATAAAAAAGACCTACTCTGAATAGTATTTTCTTGGTTGGTAGATATGGCTACCGATGAAGCCACTTTAGCGTCTTCTTCTATTGATTCTGGAATAGTAGTAAGAGATGACGAAGGAAGTGAAGATTTAGAGGTTCCTTGAATGATTTTTTGGAGGGTCGCAATAAATTTAGTTTGAGCAGTAATCTGTTGCTCTAAGGCTTCTACGGTAGTCGCTAAGGAAAGTATTTTTTTTTGATTTTCTGTTTCTATATAGATGGGGTTCATCCACCTAGCTAAAACAGTTTTAGCCAGCCATAGGCTCAGACCAAAACTTATACATAACCAAGATAAAAATATTGTCATCAAGGTTACATAGCTGAAAGAAGGCGTTATATACTCCGCAAAATTTTCAACATTTCGAATAATAAGTTGATATTTATTTTCGAAATAATCTAGAAATCTTTTCTGGGTACGCAATGGTCAATTTATTTAAATATTTAGCACTTAGAAAGGATCTTTTTCAATCGAAATAGCAGTTACCTGGCATATTTTACCTGTTGTGGGTGGCATTGGATTTGAACCAACGACCTTTCCGATGTCAACGGAATGCTCTAAACCATCTGAGCTAACCACCCCTAATGACGCCTGCAAAAGCAGATTGGAACCCGTGAAGGGTTAGGCTTTACCCGGCTAATTTTAATTTTTTGTGCGCAAAGGGGGACTCGAACCCCCACGCCCGAAAGCACCACCCCCTCAAGATGGCGTGTATACCTATTTCACCACATGCGCAAAAAATAGCTATTTTGTACATTACAGCTGGCAACCAGATAAACTAAACTAATTTAGTATATAAAAAGATATTTGCCAAATATTGCCTAAATGCGTCGGGCTACTGGATGGCCATTATCGTTAAATGGCTAAAAGATGGATAGAATCTTTTTTACATCATTCAATGCACATCCATTTCTTACAATTTTAAAAGATCCTTCAATGGAGAGGTCTATAATAGTAGAACCTAATCTCATCGGATCTATGGTACCCAATTTACCTTCATCAAAAACTGCATCTAAATCACACCAAAGTGGCTTAAATTCTTCCACCTTTAGACAACTCGGCGCTCTACTTTTATTGGCACTGGTTAAGGCAATCGCTCCGTTACAAAGTTGGGCAACTTGTAGGATAAACGGGTGATCTGGCATACGAATGGCTACTAAATGACTGTTAGCGATTCCTTCTTTATCCATTGGCCATGCTTCAAAAAGCAGCGTAACCGGTCCAGGAAGTAAACTATTTAGTAAAGGTATAATCTTTAGGTCTACTTTACCATATTTAGTGATCTCTTGAATAGCTCCTATACAAAGCGCAATCGGCTTGTCGTTTGTACGTTCTTTGATTTGAAACAATTTTCTTAACGCTTGCTTATTTTGCGCCAAGCAAGCCAATCCATAAACCGTATCGGTGGGTAGGGCAATGATGCCTCCTCTATGTAATAAGGCTGCAGCATATTCGACAGCAGATCGCCATGCAGCAGCCGATGGCAGCGCTTGATTTGTTTGAGTCGTTAAAGATACAAGTAAGGTCATCAAAATAATAATAGACTATAAAGTATCTAGTCAGCCATCTGGCGGTTACATTTTACAAACAAATAAAACGTAGCACAAAAATGTCTTTGGCTACAAGAAATTTTATTAATAGAAATTCAATAGAAACCATCTTCCAAATGTACAATTTGGGTAATTTGTTCTTGACTACCTAGTACCGCTATAATATCGAAACGTATGGCCTGTTGGCTATTTTGGGTACGTAAGTAGTGTGTGGCAGCCACGCGTAGGGCACGCATTTTCTTTTGGTTAACAAAATCTTCTGGATAGCCAAATAAATTATTCTTACGTGCTTTTACCTCAACAAAAACAATCAATTCGTCTTTTTTAACAATAAGATCTATTTCAAAGCGTTTGTAACGAAAATTTTGCGCCAGTATCTTAAATCCTTTTTTTACTAAGTAATCTGCAGCAACTATTTCTGCGTATTGACCAAAGGATTGTGCCATGTTTTTTGTAGGCATAGGCTATAAATCAATAGTGGGTATGCTATACAGAGATTATGGATGCTAAATAAATATAAAAAATAGTTTCCTTAAAGACGCTTTTTTAAAGTATGAACTTATTGTTCCATGATCCGATGGCACTTTATGTAAAATTTAGAATTTTATTTTGGGAGCTTGTTCCAGCCAGAGAGACTGTATTAAAAGGTGGAAAATAAAAACTTAGTATAATTAAATAAATATAAATTTATTTTTACCATAAAATAGCTGTAATTTAGTTCCCTATGAGGAGGATGGTAATTTTAGCTTTGTATTTTTCAATGGGTCTTAGTAATGCCATAGCATTACCTGGTCGTTTTAGTGCTGAATTGTCCCCTTCTTACACTATTAATAGGGTGTATAGTCGAATGAACCCACCCCTTGATACGAAAGGGAATTCCTTAAGCTTACATTTTGGTGGTGCCTATCACTTTGTGCTACAGGAGTACGTTGGCCTTAGTGTAGGTATTTCCTATGTTTTAAGCCATATGGAATGGACACGTGCGGCTAGTTATAGAGCTTGTTCTTTACGTTATCTCTGGATACCTTGTCTATGTAGATTTTATACCAGTGAGGTAATGATTGATACCAGCATCTATTGTAAGCTAGGTCTCATACCCTCTATACATTTACCTAGACGATTCGATCCACAATCCGATTCAGACAAAGCTGCTGTTTTGACCCAACGGCCCTTAGGCTGTTTTATCCTTTTAGGTGGTGGTCTAAAGTATGATTTTAGTTTGACCAATAGCCTTGCTATAGGATTAAGTTATTGTTGGGATGTACCTGGTGTGATGTATAAAAAAGATTCAAATGATGGTTCAACCTATCTTCATAATAACTTTTTTTGCCTTGATTTGTGTTTTTTATTTTAATCATACCTGCCAGGTATCGTTAAATAATTGAAGGATAGATAATGATCGTTAATGGACAACTAGGTGCATTGGACCAAAGCAGCCTACAAAGGGCATATAACTTTTTTAAATTATATACATACTATGAAACTATCAAATTTTAAGTTTGAGCTGCCAGCGCATAGCATTGCACAGTATCCAATCGAGGGAAAGGAAGATGCCCGTTTAATGGTTGTACACAAAAATAGCGGCAAAATAGAGCATAAAACCTTTAAAGACCTGCCTACTTATTTTAGTGAAGGGGACACCTTGGTGGTCAATGATTCTAAAGTATTACCTTGTAAGCTTTATGGTTGTAAAGAAAAAACAAATGCACAAGTAGAAGTACTTTTATTACGAAAATTAAATGATGAGCATGGTTTGTGGGATACCATTGTAGAGCCAGCACGCAAAATTCGTATAGGGAATAAAATTTATTTTGGAAATGGTGAGTTGGTGGCTGAAATTATAGATAATACAACTTCAAGAGGCCGTACCCTTAAATTGTTGTTTGACCGCACGGAAGAAGAATTTTATGCACTGATCAACCAAATTGGCCATATGCCTTTACCTCCTCAAATAGGACGTTCTTCTAAGCCAGAAGATAGAGACTATTATCAGACTATATTTGCGCAAAATATAGGTAGTATTGTATTGCCAGCTGCTGGATTGCATTTTACCCCTTATCTATTGAAATATTTAGCTTTACAGAACATTTCTGTTGTACCGGTTACATTGCACATTGGTTTAGGTGAACTGAGTACCATTGATATGGAAGATCTAACCAAGGTAAGGGCTTCTTCTGAGCGTTTTACGATCACCCCAGAAACGGCAATGGTGGTAAACGACAGCTTGCAGCATCAAAAAAAAGTTTGTGCTGTGGGGACTTCAGTATTAAGAGCTATAGAATCCTCTGTTTCAGTTGCTTGTCAAATAAAACCAGCCAGTGACTGGACCAATAAGTTTATTTTACCTTCTTATTCTTTTAAAGTTTGCAATGCATTATTGACTACCTTTCATCTTCCTTCTTCTATTTCTTTGGTGAGTGTAGCTGCTTTTGGAGGAGAGGAATTAATTTTAGATGCGTATGCCGAAGCAATCAAAGAAGCCTATCGATTTTTTCTGTATGGCGATTCTATGTTGATTATATAATTATAATGTAGTGCATTTTAGTATGCCATACCATTAATAATTCCCTATATTCGGAAGAAGTTGTCTCGTGGTAAGCTGTATTTTTTGAATCTTCAACGAAAAAGAACATTTATTCTATTTATTATGCTAATGATTGCTACAAATATGAAAAAAATTAAGCGGTTGTGCGGCTTATTTATTCTGTGCTATCTACATATAGGATGGGCACAACCCACTCTTAATACAACTGGTTATACTGTACGCAAAATTCAGGTAGAAGGCAATCTTTTTGTAGATACTGACGTATTGATTAGACTTTCTGGTTTACAAGAGGGCAAAATAATTGATTCATCTTCTGAACAAATTCCTCGTTCTATTCGAAAAATTGCCAAACATGATGGTATCAAATCTGTTGCGATCTATTTATCTGAAGTGGATCAGATCAATCATTTAGCAACGTTTATTATTCGTGTAGAAGAGCATCCTCAGTTGGTCAACTATCTGTTAGAAGGGTTAACCAAAAAAGACCAAAAAGCCCTTCTAGAAACCGTTCCCATAGATAATAATATTGCATTGTCTCCACTTTTTCTTCAAAAAACGATTGCTAAGATTAAAAAATTCTTTTTGGAAAAAGGCTTCAGGAATGTGCTGCTCTCTACAGAATTGATTCCTTTTCAAGGAATGGATCAAAAAATTACCTTAAAACTTAAGATAGATAAAGGTAAAAAAAGTACAGTGCATAAAATCATTCTCGAAGGAAACAACCATTTAGATACCGATCTCTTACTTTATAATATTAAAGCGTTAAAGGAAGCACCCCATTTTACACTGGTCCAGGATATTTTAAAAAAAAGTATCACCCTAGCACCGATTCGAAAAGGCGGTGTACTGTTGCAATTGCCTAAAACGATAGATGAAGTGAAGCGTTATTTATTTAGTCATGTTTCTTTTTTCCCTTCTGTTTTCACAGAAGAAAAATATCTAAAGGCTAAAGAGAATTTGATGCTTTTCTATCAATCAAAAGGATTTCGAGACGTACATATTGCAATAGAGCGTTTGAAACCTTCTAGGGCTGGAAAGCTAAATATTTATTTAAAAATTAATGAAGGAAAGCAATATACGATCCGCCATATCAAATGGGTAGGTAATTATATTTATAGTGATCAAGTACTAGATAAGTGGTTAAACCTGCAGAAAGGAAGAGTCTATGATCCAGACTATATTAAGAGCCGATTTACTCCTGGCATTGCAGCCCCAACCATTCGTGATTTATATGCCAATAATGGATATTTTAATTTCTGTGCAGAAGTTGTTGAAACCAGTCTAGAAGACAATCAGGTGGATCTAGAAATTAGAATGCACGAAGGTAAACAGTTTACCATCGGTCAAGTAGATATTATAGGCAATACATTAACCCATGATTACGTTATTCGCCGTGAGCTACTGACCTTACCTGGAGAAAAATACAACGAAGGACTTGTTCGAGCATCCATACGCAATTTGGCAATGTTAGAATTATTTAAGAATGAAAAATTAAATCCAGATATACAACCAAACCAAGCAAAAAATACAGTAGACCTGATCTATTCAGTAGAGGAACAGCCTAAGTTTGATATTAAACTCAATTGCACTGGTGGTCACGGTATTATGGCCGGGCTTACGCTTGGTTCTAATAATGTTTCTTTAAAAAACCTTTTTACAAAAAAAATACCCATAGGAGGTGCGCAGGAGTTGCATGTAACCGCTCAGATAAATGGTAAAGATTACAAAAATTTCACTTTTTCTTTTCAAGAACCTTGGCTTTGGTTAAAAGCCCATCCTTATATATTTTCTATAAGCTTCAATAGTGCCTTTCAAAACGCTTTGTACATTGGAAATCATGCATTGGACGATTGGGTAGACTTAAATATATTCCCAGTTGCAAAACAAGATAAAAAATGTACAATTTCCTCAATTGGTGGCCGAGTAGGCCTAGGAAAAAAGTTTGCTAAATATTGGGAAATCCATTGGGGACTGGACTACCACTACCACAAGTATACATCCTATCCATTATTACAAGATCAGACAAAAAGATCAGGACCCGTACATGATTTTACATTAGATTTTGCCTGCCAATATTCTAGTATCAATCATCCAAACTATCCTACTAGTGGAGCTTCTTGGTCTAACTTTTTAACCTTAACACCTCCCTATACTTTGTTGGGTTATAGGCCCTCTGTAACAACAGCTATACCACGGGTTAAAGAATTTGGGAAATTTATAATGGATGGATATTACTTTAAACGTTTGTTTGGTAATGTTGTCTTGCATTTTCGGGGCCATGTTGGATTTTTACACAGTTTGTCTAGAAAAAACATAGGACCTTTTGAGCGATTTTATTTGGGCGGTACATCCAGTACGCCGATAAAATTATTGGGTACTAATTTTGTTACGCTACGTGGTTATCCAGATGAGTGTCTTACACCAGAGGACTATACAAGAAATATAAAAGGGGGTGTTTTATTTAATAAGTTTGTTTCAGAGTTGCGTTACCCAGTTGCGTTGGCACCTATTTGTTGCTATTTATTGGGATTTGTAGAAATAGGCGATAGTTGGTTAAACTATAAAGATTTCAATCTATACAATATGAAAAAATCTATAGGTGGTGGCATACGTCTTATCTTGCCTATACCTCTTATACCAATGCTTGGTTTGGATTTTGGTTATAGATTGGATCCTGTAAAAGATATACGGAGTGCTAAAAGTTCTTTTGAATATCATTTCACCCTTGCACCTAGTATCCGTTAGTTAGCATAATGTATTGTTCAGGCCACTATACTAATCATGAAAAAACCATACGCTGCTTTGCACAAATTAGTATTTGTGTAAGTTTGATATTATAGCTCTATAATCATTATATTATATAATGTCATTGTAACATACGATTTTATTACAACAAAGATTGCTATGGTAAAAAATTTAGTTATTGTTGAGTCACCTGCAAAAGCCAAAACGCTAGAACGTTATTTAGGCAGTAACTATCAAGTAGCCTCTTCTAATGGTCATATTAGAGATCTTATTAAAGGGAATAATGCCATTAACATTGAGGAAGGGTTTTTGCCTAGTTACGAAATCAGTCCTGGAAAGGAACGGGTGGTACAACATCTTAAAAAATTGGCTATTGGTTCTGATTGTGTTTATCTAGCTAGCGACGACGATCGAGAAGGGGAGTCTATTTCATGGCATTTAAAAGAGACGCTTGGGTTAAAAGACAATCAGGTGCAACGCATTGTCTTTAGAGAAATTACTAAAATGGCTGTTTTAAACGCATTGAAACAGCCACGTGCGATTGACTCAGCTTTGGTAGATTCGCAACAAGCCAGACGTGTTTTAGACAGACTTGTAGGCTATGATCTATCGCCTTTATTATGGAAAAAGATCAAACCAGGTCTTTCTGCAGGCCGTGTACAATCTGTTGCGGTAAGGATGGTTGTAGAACGAGAAAGAGCTATTGATCGTTTCGTGTCAACTGCCCATTTTGCCGTATCGGCTTTTTTTATTTTACCAACGCAACAGTTGTTGAAGGCAGATGGTACAAAGAAATTTAAAACAGCAGAGGAAGCCTTTGCATTTTTAGAACAATGCCAAGAAGCCATTTTTTCTATTAAAGCATTGGATACTAAAGCATTAAAACGGTCCCCTTCTCCCCCTTTTATTACTTCTACATTACAACAAGAGGCTAGTAGAAAACTTGGCTATTCTGTAAACCGTACTATGGTACTGGCTCAGCAGCTCTATGAAACCGGTAAAATTTCTTATATGAGAACGGATTCAGTTAATCTGTCCAAAGAGGCGATACAAAGTATATCGGAAACGGTTTCAACTATCTATGGGGCTACTTACTTTCAGGCTAGAGCGTATACCACTAAATCATCTACTGCACAAGAGGCACATGAAGCAATACGACCTACTGATTTTGCACTAAAAGTAGCCAGTAGCCATAAAGACGAACAACGGCTGTACGAATTAATTTGGCGCAGGGCCATCGCTTCTCAAATGGCTGATGCACAAATAGAAAAAACAATAGCAACGGTCCAAATTTCTACAACAGAACAGCCACTAATCGCAACCGGGGAGGTATTAAAATTTGAAGGCTTTTTAAAGGCATATCTACACGATCAAGTTGATGAAGCAGAAGATTGCAAAACAATGTTGCCACCGCTTCATATAGGTCAAGAACTTGTTCTGGAAAAAATATTGGCTAGAGAACGGTTCAGTAATCCGCCTGCTCGTTATACAGAGGCTACTTTGGTCAGGGATCTAGAAGAAAAAGAAATCGGACGTCCATCTACTTATGCACCTATTATCGCGACCATTCAAAAAAGAGGGTATATCAAATTGGAATCTCGTGAAGGCTTTCCACGAGCTTATAAGTTATTGACGCTACAAAATAAACTGATTCATACAGAAACACTAACTGAAATTGTTCGTGCAGAGAAGCAAAAGCTTTTCCCAACGGATATGGCTGCTGTCGTCAATGACTTTCTCGTTAAACACTTTTCTGATGTAACAGACTATAATTTCACTGCACATGTAGAAAAAGAATTGGATAAGATTGCACAGGGTACAAAGATTTGGAATCAGATGCTAAAAGAATTCTACAATAGCTTTTACCCTAAAGTGCAAGCTACTGCGGACATAGACCGAACTATGGTAAACTATACGAGGCTTTTAGGAAAAGATCCAGCAACCAATGCTTCGTTAATAGTCCGATTGGGTAAATATGGTCCATTGGTTCAGTTAGGCATTGAAGAAGATGGTCGTGAGGAACCACCTCGTTTTGCAGGGCTACAAGCCAATCAGCGTATGGAAACCATTACCTTAGAAGAGGCCTTGGAACTTTTTAAACTACCGCGCCTAGTAGGGACCTTTGAAACCCTTCCACTCATGGTCAATATAGGCCGATTTGGGCCATACATTAAACATGGTTCGCTTTTTTATTCTATACCAAAAACAGATGATCCGTTTACCATGAATGAACAAAATGCAATAGCAATTATTGAAGCCAAACGGAAAGTAGATGCTGAAAAATTGATCAAAACTTTTCCTGAAGATCCAAGTATACAAATTTTAAATGGAAGATGGGGCGCTTATATTAAAAATGACAAAAAACATACCCGTATTCCTAAAGATATTACAGATCCTAAGTCGCTTAGCTTAAAAGAATGTTTGAATATTATGGAAAACAGTCTAAAATCAAAAAATAAATAAAAAATCGTTATTGCTTACTTATTGAATAAAACAGTAACTGGATTTTTTAATCCATAAAACCTTATATGTAGATTAGATATAGTAAAAAAGGGGAACCAATTTGTTTGTAACAACTTCAAAAGTAATTTTTATTTTTTTTACCCATTATGCGTCACAATAAAAACCGTAATACCGTCATTATATTTTGTTTTACCTTATTACTCCATTGCATGCGTAGTGACTGCGTATGGGCTGACCCAAAGGTAGCCTATGAATCAACTACTGCAAAAATTGCACATCATTACCTAAGGTCTTTTACTATTCTTCCTCCCTCTTCTACTTTGTTACCTTCAAAAACAAAGACAAAAAACATTTTACAAACGGATAGTATAAAATTGGCTGAAAGCACCCAACGCAAAGTTGTATTACGTACAATATTTGCTAATATTGGTGTCAATATTCCGACAGATAATGGTAGTATATTAAACAATAATGCATGGACAGATTTAATGCTTTTTTGTGGGAGACCTAATAATCTAGCTTATCACTTCCTGTCACGCATTAATCGTACCACTACTGTACTAGGTGAGTGTGCATTGGCTACACTTTTAGTAAGACCAACCAGTGATATTGCAACACTGACCAACCGTCAACAAACCTTGCAACTATTATTAGAAAATCCGACTTGTTTGACACGTTTAAAACAAACTTTGGCATCCTACCAAACGGTAGAACAACGTTTGATTTCTTTATGGACCCATACAGATCCACTGTATACCCAGGCATATAAGAATTATATGGATCAGCGGTTCCTATCATCTAATCCTGCTGCTAATAAAATAGCGCATAAGCTTAATACCCGGATTTTTTTTAGAAACCTTTTAGATATATATGGGGAATTTGTTTCCCTTCCGATAGTAGGCCTGTTTTGGTGTGAAGCTACCTACTGGATGACTTCTATTTCAAAAGGCGGTTATTTACAAGGCAGTAGAAGCAGTAGCTATGCTCCCTTTCCCTTATTTCTACCCATTTACTCCATTGGATGTGTTATAACGCATTATAAGGGTACCAATGGACAGCCATCGCTTTTACCTTTTTTAGGTGTAGCGGCTACGCACACAGCAGCTGTATGGCGCGGTTATTGTGGCATAAAAAGTTATAAAGAGTATAGTGCCGTTTTTCGCAACCTAGCCAGCCGTATGCGGGATGTACAAATTTTCATGCAAACCATCCAAAAGATCAGCAATATTATAGGAGCCAATCAAGCATTAGAAGACAATTATGGACCATCCTTAACTGCAATACGGACCTTATTGGAAAAACGTAAAGAAGCGAGTGAAATAGGCATTTTAATAAGGAATTTGCTAGATATGAAGCTTAATAATTGGTCCTATATTCGCGGAAACAGTGGTAAATTACTGGCTACATACAATTTGTTTATAGAACATAAAGATTCCTTAAAACCGGCCATGTATGCATTAGGTCAGTTAGATGGTTTTATCAGTATAACCAGTTTAGTAAAAGAAGCCAAAACAACCTTTCCAACGCACTGTTACACTTTTACCAAGTTTTTAGATCGTTCAGAACAAACTACTCCATGTATAATGTTAGATGGAATGTGGTATCCAATGTTAAATCCTGAAACAGTTGTAGACAATACTATAGAAATGGATGCCCATAATACGCGTAATATGATCCTTTGTGGACCGAATGCAGGTGGAAAATCTTCTTTTATTGCTGCTGTAGCAACTAATTTACTACTCAGCCAAACTTTTGGGATTGCAGCGGCTAAAAGTGCAACCATTACTCCTTTTGATAAGATCAACACCTTTATAGAACTCAAGGACGATATAGCGTGTGGGGCCTCTCTCTTTATGGTAGAAGTGGAACGCATGCATCGGTATATGAATATGCTGGAAAACGCCAAGCCAAATGAATTTATTTTTACTATTTCTGATGAACCTTTTGCCCGTACCAATCCAGTTGAAGCCAGTGCTGCAGCTTATAGTATATTGGCTGGTATGGCCAAATACACTAATGCGCTTCATATTGTTTCTACACACTATCCAATTTTAATGCATCTAGCGGATAAATTTAAAGACAGAGGCATTAGAAATTTTAAGGTTTTTATAGATGAAAAACCAGGTCAAAAATTACACTATACTTATAAAGTTGTGCCAGGTGAGGCCGACCAATCGATTGCTTTGAGGATACTTGAAAAGGAAGGATATGATCCAGCATTATTGAAACAAGCAGAAGATATTGTTCAAAATACTCAAAAGTGGCCTTTGTTAAAATACTTTCAAGGGAAGGATAAAAAAAGGGATAAAATGTAGCAACCACAGATGATCTTAAAAAGTGTTTGGGAAGAGCTACAAGAGACAGCTTGTCAATTGCTAGCTTATGCAGCTAGCCACAAAATATGGTTACTAGAAGGGCCTATAGGCTCTGGTAAAACCACTTTAATTAAAGCGCTTTGTAAAGCGCTGCAAACGGTTCATACTGTCGATAGCCCAACTTTTCCAATTATCAATGAATATGAAACGGTAGATCATACGCCTATTTACCATTTTGATTGCTACAGGCTAGATAATGTTGATGATGCAATTGCACTAGATTTTGAAAGTTATTTTGCTTCTGGTTGCTATTGTTTTATAGAATGGCCTTCAAAAATTGAATCGATATTACCTTTACATTGTTTCTTGATTACAATAGAAGTAAAAACACCAACAAGTAGAAATCTAATTTGTCATCTATAGTAGCTGATGTTGCCCTGTCGCGTCTGTTGTTGATTTTGTATAAGAATCTCTCCTATTCCAAATTCTGGGTATAGGGAATCATATCCATTAAAGTTTTAAATGAAAAACATAATTTAAGTGTTTTTTAAAACAAATGCGAGAGAACCCTTACACTTGGCTCATGCGCACAATATACCAAAACATGTCGCGGTAGCCCTCTCTCTACTATTTGCTGATAGCCCATTGTGTACTTTTTTTGATGCAAATGAGCTATAATTTTCCCTTTGGCCCCTAATGGAAAGGGCTCTACAAAAATATCCTTAAAAGTAGGGATGGCCTGCTTATGTAAACGTTTATACAATGCTTCTTTTGCAGACCAATAGATGGCTAATTTTTCCAAGGAACCATTGGCGCTTTCAATTTCTTCTGCATTTAAATACTTTTTTTGTATCGTATACAAGCTAGATTTTACTATTTCTATGTCAATTCCTATAGGGTAAGTGGTAGATAATGCTACTGCAGCCAAATAATGGGTATGGGTAAAACTAACGTAAAAACTACTATTATCTAAAATAGGGCTACCTTGTTCATTTTTAGCAAGCGTTAAGATAGGTAAATTTAATTTTTCTAATAAACAGTGAAGGGCTATTCTTACCGCTAAAGACTGCCGCATTCTATCTTTTGACGATAGATTGGCATTTTGAAAATCTGTTAAAAAAAGAGGATGCAACTGAAGGCGCAATTTTGCCAAGCTTTCTTCAATTTTCCAAATAAGACAAGAAGCATTAGAAGAAAGCAGGAAAAAATCATAAACAGGCATAAGAAACAAGCTATAGCTTAGAAAGTTGACCTGCTTTATACAACAATTTTAGGTAAATATATATAAATCAATAAAATTAAAGAGTAGTACGGTCAGCAAAACTTTTACGTATCGCTGCCACATCTAAACATTTAATAACGGGCACAAACATAAGGCGCTTGATGGCAGCTTTGCGTTGTGCTGCTTTTATTTTATTTTTTCTTGCTTTGCGTTGCAATCTAACAGGCATAGGATCTAAATTTTAAGTTTAATAGAAAGGCCTTTTATTGGAAAATTTTAACAGCAAGCTGCCCAATATCGTAGCTTTTCTAGAATCTGTAATATAGAAAAACCATAAATAATGTGGGCCCTGTAGGATTCGAACCTACGGCCTTCTGTGTGTAAAACAGATGCTCTAACCAGCTGAGCTAAGAACCCAATCAAGAGGACAAATATAGTTATTTTTTTTCAAAAAAGCATTGATGGTATAGGACCGACATTATGTATTGCGATGGTTTAGGTGACTTCTTGGATGGTAATCTTGCATGATTTGTTGAAGATAATTTCTATCCAAATGGGTATATATTTCGGTAGTGGTAAGCGCACTATGTCCCAACATTTCCTGTATGGCACGTAAATCTGCACCTCCCTCTATTAAATGTGTAGCAAAAGAATGTCTAAAAACATGAGGGCCTACTTCTACATTGATTTTAGCTTTTCTAGCAAGTGCCTGTACCATTAAAAAAATCATTACCCTAGTCAAGCTACTTCCACGTCGATTTAAAAACAGAATATCTAAATAGCCGGGTTTTATGTCCATATGGGCACGCACTCCCTCTATATAAAGTTTAATATGTTTTAGTGCCATGGCACCAATAGGTATCAAACGTTCTTTATTACCTTTTCCAATTACACGTATAAAATTTTCTTGGAAGTAGATATAGCTTAACTTTAAAGAGATCAACTCAGAAACACGTATTCCTGTGCCATAAAGCGTTTCTACGATGGCTCGATTGCGTACACCGATTGGTGTAGAATGGTCTATCGCCTTAATGATCTGCTCAATTTCCGATATAGACAAAATAGATGGTAGATGTTTACCTAAATGAGGACTTTCTATAAGCTTAGTAGGATCCTTAGTGATGTGGTGACCCAAGGATAAAAACTTGTAAAAAAGACGCAAGCTAGAAAGCATTCTCGATTGACTGGTAGCTTTTATGCCAATTTGGTGTAGTTCCTCTAAAAATTCTTGAATATGAGCGCGATCAACGGTAAATGGTGTGACCGCTTTATGGAACAAAAACTGGATAAATTTTTTTACATCAGCAAGATAAGCTTTGATAGAATGGTTGGCAAGTAAACGCTCCAAGCGGAGATAGGTCTCAAATTCTTGCAAAAGAAAATTCATGCTTGGTCTATTACAAAAACTGAAGACAAAATATAATTTAAAGACTTTCTATACCTCCAAGAATCAAAAGCAATAACCAAGAGCCGATAAACCCATAGCCTAAGCTCCCCCTGCTGGACTCGAACCAGCGACCCTTTGATTAACAGTCAAATGCTCTAACCAACTGAGCTAAGGAGGATTATAACCATTACAATTTTACCATTTTTTTCTTTCATAAACAATAAATCATCACAAAAATGACCAACTTTACCATGCCATTGAATAGATGGTACATATTATATTTAAATTAATTTTAATAGCTTTGACTAAGTCAATTTCCTTCTTTCTTTTTTGTCAAAAAAGAGATAAAAGAGATAAGGTTAGGCCAAAACAATTGAATTTTGTAGGAGTGTACTCAATCTTAAGGTAAATTTTTTATATTATATTTCAGCCAATAACATCGTGGTTGATCTAAATCAAATGGATTACATCATGACTTCCAAAAATAGCACGACCAAGCCAGCAAAGAGTTGGATCGAAAAATCTGCAATGGCGTTTATTAATTTCTTAGGTTGGAAAATTAATAACACAACGCATCCAACTACTTGGAAAAAAGCAGTAATGGCATTGGCGCCACATACTAGTAATTGGGATTTTTTTTATGGCATGTTGTTTAAACTTAGCCATCCCAATCTAACGATTAAATTTGCCATAAAAAAAGAAGTAATGTTTTTTCCACTTTCCTACCTAATGAAAAAGCTGGGTGCTATTCCAATAGATAGAAATAAAACAATCAAGCACACCAATATGGTAGCTGTAATGGCAGAGATGCTCAATAGCGCGGATGCGCTTGTACTAGCCATTGCACCCGAGGGTACAAGAAGCTATGTAAAACGCTGGAAAACAGGATTTTATAGATTGGCTGAAGCAGCAAATGTTCCAATTATTTTAGGATACATACACTATCGTAAAAAAGAAATGGGATTGGGTCCAACTTTCTATCCTACAGGCAACATAGAAAAAGATATAGCAAACATTCAAAGTTTTTACCGAAATATACTTGGCAAATATCCAAAGCAGGGTGTTGTTTGATATGACAAATTGACACTATGAAAAGCGTTTGGCAAAAAAATTGCATAACCATATAGCATGAACGCAAGCGATTACTTTTAACTTTTATATTTCAGTTATGAGGCCATCTCATCATATTCAATACATATAAAGCATGAAGTTACAAGATACACATACAAACGAAACAAGATGCTGCTCATCGGAAGTAGATAAAAACCAAACAGGTTGCTGCAATGGAGGAAACAAAACCAGTCAACCATGTTGCTGCAGTGGCGAAGAAGCTATGGATCAACCATGCTGCTGTGGCCCACAAGAGCATGAAATAAATTCTAGCAATCCACGAGAAACAGAATTGCATATGGGTTGCTGTCAGTCAGGTGATAGGCTAGATGATGTACATAAACAAATATTGAATCCTGATATAAGTTCATTCCATCAGCTGCAATCACTACTAGAGGAAACAAATAACAAATACCTTCGCCTTTATGCTGAATTTGATAATTTTAAGAAACGTGCGGCTAAAGAACGTATAGCCCTTACCAATAAGGCCAACGAGCAAACACTAAAAGAACTCTTACCAATTATAGATGATTTTGAGCGATGTATAATGGCCTTACAGGATACACAAGCAGTCGTTCAACATCTTGAAGGTATCAAACTAATCTATGATAAATTATGTGGACTTTTAAAAAAGTATGGTGTAGAAGAAATAGCCATAGAACAAGGCAGTACATTTAATGCCGACTTGCATGAAGCGATTATGCAGCAACCCGTAGATAATCTTGAAATGCAAGGAAAAATTGTAACAGTAGTAGAAAAAGGATACCTAATTAATGAATATGTGTTACGCTTCGCTAAAGTTATAATTGGAGTATAAATGGAAAAAGATTATTACAATATTCTGGGTGTAGAACGCAATGCCACTGCAGAAGAGATTAAAAAGGCCTATCGAAAGATAGCTATGCAATACCATCCTGACAAAAATCCAGGAAATAAAGCAGCAGAAGAGAAATTTAAAGCTGCTACAGAAGCCTATGATGTGTTAAGTAACCCAGAGAAAAAACAGCAATATGATCAATTTGGTACAACTGGATACCAAGGAGGAGGCAGGCCTTATGAAGATGATATTTTTGAGGGTGATTTGAACGATCTATTTCAAGATTCTCCTTTTGGTAGTTTTTTTAGTAGCGGCAGAAGAACAAGACGGGCCGCTAATCGTGGCGAAGACTTACGCATAAGAATCAAACTAAACCTTGAAGAGGTTGCATTAGGTACGGAAAAAAAAATCAAGGTAAAACGTTATACAAGTTGTGAAGCATGTGGCGGTAATGGAGCAGAAAATGGACTTTCTGTAGAAAAATGTGTCCCCTGTAAAGGGCAAGGTGTAGTACGTAAAACGACCCAAACCATGCTGGGCAATATGCTTACAGAAGCCATTTGCAACCACTGTACGGGAACGGGTAGCCGTATTAAAACATCTTGCATTGATTGTCAAGGAGAAGGAAGAAAATTTATAGAAGATCTTATTACCTTTAAGATACCCAAGGGGGTAAAAAAAAATATGGAGCTGACCCTACGTGGCAAAGGCAATGCTCCACTCCGTGGCGGTACACCAGGTAGTTTGATTGTCCAAATAGACGAAGAAGAAAACGATCTTTTAAAGCGTAAAGGCAATAATATTTGTTATACTTTACACGTTAGCTTTATAGATGTCACCCTAGGTTGCGAAATGGAAGTCCCCACTATATATGGCAAAGTTCGGCTTAAAATCCCACCTGGAACATCATGTAGCGAGGTTTTTAAATTAAAAGGAAAAGGTATTACAGATATAAATGGTTATGGCAAAAAGGGAGATCAGTTGGTTTTTATCCAAGTTTGGATCCCACAAGAGCTTACAAAAGAAGAAAAAGAGATGCTACTTTCTCTTAAGGACTCGCCTAACTTTATACCTAAACCAAATAAGAAAGAAGAAAGCTTTTTTGATCGGATTAAATCTTTTTTTCAAGGATAGCACCAATATGCTATCGTTTAAAGTGCTCCCATGACCCAATTTGTAGTTTCTGCACGAAAATATCGTCCTACTACTTTTAAAGATGTAATCAGTCAGTCCCACATTACAACCACACTAAAGAATGCAATAGCTACGCAACAGCTTGCACATGCTTTTCTTTTTTGTGGTCCACGTGGTGTGGGTAAAACTACTTGTGCGCGTATATTGGCAAAAGCCATCAATTGCTTAGAAGTTACAGCAGCAGTAGAGCCTTGCAACCATTGTGCCAATTGTCTTAGCTTAAGTAGCAATCGCGCGCTCCATGTCTATGAGTTAGATGCAGCCTCTCATAATTCTGTAGAAGATATGCGTGACCTAGTGAGTCAGGTCCGGTACGCGCCCCAAACGGGTAAATATAAGATATACATTATAGATGAGGTCCATATGCTCTCTAATGCTGCCTTTAATGCTTTGCTTAAAACACTTGAAGAACCCCCTAGTTATGCTATATTTATATTAGCTACTACAGAACGGCACAAAGTTTTACCTACGATTTTATCTCGTTGTCAAATATTTAATTTTAACAGAATTAAGTTAGAAGACATTGTTACACAGCTTAAAACAATTGCTAACCAGGCCTCTATTGGTTATGAAGAATCTGCACTGCAGTTGATTGCCCAAAAAGCAGAAGGTGCGATGCGGGATGCGCTTTCTATGTTTGATTTGATCACTACTTCTGCAGGTATATCGGGTACGGTTACCTATACGAATACACGCGATCATCTTCAAATCCTGGATTATGACTATTATTTTAAATGTACAGAAGCTTGCTTAACAGGCAATATTTCTGCGGTTCTTTCCCTCTATGATACGGTCTTACGCAAAGGATTTAACGGCCACCATTTTATAATAGGATTGGGCGAACATTTACGCAATGTATTGGTTTGTAAAGACAGCGCTACGCTTCCGCTTTTAGAAGTTACTGACAATATTCGTCCACGTTATGCTGAATATGCTACTAGATGCACGATGTCTTTCTTATTGAAAGCGTTGACCCGTTTAAACCAGTGCGATATAGGCTATAAGTCTAGTCAACACCAAAGATTGCATGTAGAGTTGGCACTGATTGAACTAGCTACTCCCCATCTTTCTATTCCAGAAAGCACAATAGACCCATTGCCCAAATTAGATCACTCTCAAGAAGCAGTTATAGCCAAATCTAGATCAGCTGATTCGGTCAGATCATCTGTAACACCATTGGCCCAGTCAAACCATACTTTGGACCATCTGGTTGTGAAGCCGGTAACATCTACTCAACAGCCAGAGACCATAGCTATTCCTAACTTAGCAAGCCTAAAGGCTTCATTGGCTGGAAAGAAAAAATCAAACACGGTCGATTTAAAAAAAAAAATAGAACATGGATGTGATTGGAAGGAAGCAATATCGGAAGAGATGGTTCAAGCTTGTTTTGCTGATTATAGGCAACAACTTAAAAATAATGGTTGCATAGCTGCTTATCATCTTATGGGTCAGCCCATCAAGATAGAAGGTTCTGTTGTTACCATTTCATTAATCAATCCAATACAAGCAGAACTGTTACAAAGTCTAAAAGAAGAAATTTTGTCTACCATTCGCAAAAAATTGAGCCATCCTACCATTACTATTCAAGGTATTTTGGTCAACCAGACCGTTCCTGAAAAACCTTATACAGATCAAGAAAAATTAAGCTACTTGAGTAAAAAAAACAGTGTCATAGCACTACTCCAAGAACGATTTATGTTGGAAGTAGCTTACTAATGGGTCAACCTTAATCGACTACCTACCTGAGTATTAACGTGGATTAGAATTGGTTTAATTTTATTACTACTGTAATAATCTGTGTGATTCGTATAGATTGTTACAATAAAAATGTAAGATTAAGTTATGGAACAAATTTTTTTAAAATTCATCAATAGTATAATATATTTCTACTAGTTTTGATACATGCATAATTGCCTCCTTTGGTAATTTGGTTTTTTGAATCTCCAAATTTAAAAGACAAAGGAGCTGTTTCAACATACTTAAGTAAAAACCTAATCCCGAATTGACGTTAACTTAAAACAGATAGTGTAATCACTATTTTTGCTTTTTTCTTGCGTTTAGGCTACACATTCTATTGCTCAGCGTAGGTATGCGATTATTCAATTGGTCTATAGTAATTTGGTCTGTAGCAGTCAAACTACTTGTTTGTTCTTGATTATCTCTATCTGTTGTTTCTTGGCTAAAATTTCTATTATTAGATGTAGCTATGCCATTATTGAACGGTTCTATAGCAATCAAGCTATCTGTTTTTTTTGATGATCTATATGCATTCCTTATTTAGTGTGCATACAAGAAGATAAACTGCTTAAACTTAACAAACCAATGTGTAAGGCTACTTTACCGTTTATTTTTTTCATAGATTAGATAAAATTGTATACAAATAATATTTAAATGGTACAAAAGCATGGAATGGATCTAGCATGCTGAGCTATTAAACACGCTTTAAGCGTATGTACATTTGGATGTAATATTTGACTAAAAGTCAGATGCAAGTCTATAAAAATTAGTAGAAAGGTACAATATATTTAATGTTTTGCTGATAAAATTTACGCATTATGTATGCGAAGCAATTACTTATTCATCTTGCAAGTAATCCACACATTTACGCATAATAAAGGGCTAAACAATTATAGGTCGTTGGGATAGAGTTTTTAACTATAGATTAAAAAGATAACTTTTTAATCTATAGTGGGTTTAAACATACTCAGTTATGGAGACAAAGAAAAAGATTTTCTCTCAAACACTCAGAGCAATATAATAAATCTATATTTTAGGTTCTTTACGATATTTATTAAAGATTTTACACAAAAACTCTACATATGAAGCTTCTTATGAACCTGTCCAGCAAAACAAACCATGTAAAAATAACACCATCAATAGTTATACACTTGATATAACCAAAACTATTAAGAAAAAGGTTATACACTTTTTATCCATAGTCCCGCCCTGTTTATTGTTTAGGTAGGTTTTAAATCAGAAAATATCTTTTTGATGAATTTTTAATCATAATTTTACAGGAAGATATGTTTCAATATATATGATGATCATATTATATGTTTATTTTTTTAAGTCACAAGATAGATAAGAAATAGTTTTTATAAATTTTTTAAACTGATTATCAAAATACAATAAAAATCAATTAAAATACAACTAAAAATCGTTTGCAATGGATGTACATTTTAAATACAATATGGCCTCGAAAATAAATATATTTATTTGATATACAATTAAATATATATTACACATCAAATATGTACCATATTTATAAAAACTGAGTTATTGAAGTTGATTGTAAAAACTTTTCAAGTTACCATTTAGAATAGAGGCAGAGATTCATTGTAAGGCCAAATGGATAGTGGATAAACCAGTCACTTTCACAAACAGTTATACACAATTTTCTTTTTAAGATATGTTTTCCAGATATCCACTAGATAATAAAAACTTAATTCTTTTTTTAGATCAAGTTATTTATAATGCTTCTTGAGTAGATGGGGATAAGTATGAAAGTGTAGGTACTGCTGTGACCGAATAGTAGTATAATGGTTTAATCGATTAAGATAATCTAGAAAATAGGGGTAACCATGGATGATTTTTTCTCTAGAGATATAACTTTACTTGCAGGACTGGATAAAGGGCGTCTGCTTAAAGATGAACTCAATATACATACCTATGAAGATCTTTTAAAACATTATCCATTTCGATACGAAGATAGAAGCCGTATTTTTACAATTGCATCGCTAGCGTCTGCTCCTTCCAGTGTACAACTACAAGGATACATTACCAAATTGGAAAAGATTGATAAAGGAAAGAAGAAACTGGTGGCACAGTTTGAAGACCAAACGGGACAACTGCAATTGATATGGTTTCATAACTTTTCTTGGATTATAAAAAAAATTAAACCAAATGTATTGTACCGTATCTGGGGTAAACCTGTTTTTTTACCACAAGGTCCGATACAAATGATGCACCCAGAATTTTGTTTTATAGAGACTCATCAAAAAAAAAAAGATAACCTATTGCCTTTGTATCATACTACAGAAAAACTAAAGCGGCATCAGTTAGATACAAAGGGAATTGCGTTTCTGCAAAAAAAGTTGTTGAGTCAGATCTGTACAACGGTAGAAGAAACTTTACCCAATTATTTGTTAAGACGCTATCAACTGTTTTCTTTAAAAGAAGCTTTTCAAAATATTCATTTCCCTAATGATGAATCGGTACTAAGACAGGCCCTAAGGCGGCTGAAGTTTGAGGAGTTATTCTATATTCAATTAAAGCTGCTTAAGCAAAAACAGATTTATGCTACCAAACAAGATGGTAAAATTTTTAATGATTTATCCCTGTTCCATGCATTTTACCACCACCATTTACCTTTTCATTTAACCGATGGCCAAAAGCAGGCTATTAAAGAGATCTATCGTGATATACGTTCTGGAAATCAGATGAATAGACTTTTACAAGGTGATGTGGGAAGCGGTAAAACGATAGTTGCTTTTTTGGCGATGTTAATGGTGGTGAGTAGCAAAGTACAGGTAGCGGTTATGGCGCCTACTGAGATTTTAGCCCATCAGCATTTTGAACGTTTTCGGGTTTTTGCACAACATCTACATTTAAATATTGCTTTACTCACAGGTAGTACAAAAAAAAAAGAGAGGGACCATATTTTGTATCGCCTAAAGGTAGGTCTACTTACTATTGTGGTAGGTACCCATGCGTTACTTGGTGATGCGGTTGTATTTAATGAGCTGGGCTTTTTTATAATAGATGAACAACACCGTTTTGGTGTTGCACAACGTGCTGGTCTTTTGACTAAAAATCAGGTTTATGCGCCACATATACTGATTATGACGGCTACGCCTATTCCAAGGACTTTGGCCATGACTTTTTATGGTGATTTGGATCTTTCCACTATTTATGAATTGCCTTCAGGGAGGAAACCTATTAAGACGCAACACTACTATGAAAATTTTCGGTTAAAAGTTTTTCAACTGATAAAAGAACAACTTCTATTAGGTAGACAGATATACATTGTGTATCCTCTTGTGGAAGCTTCTGCTGTGTTGGATTACCACAACCTTATGGATGGCTATACCTCTGTTTCTAGGGCTTTTCCAGATACGCCTATTGGCATAGTACATGGAAAGATGGATGGTTTGGCCAAAGAAATAGAAATGAAGCGTTTTGAAAAGAACGAGACACGTATTTTAGTGGCAACAACGGTTATAGAGGTTGGCATTAATGTACCCAATGCTACCGTAATCCTTATTGAAAGCGCGGAGCGATTTGGATTGTCCCAATTGCATCAACTGCGTGGCAGGGTAGGACGTGGTAGTGCGCAATCTTATTGTATATTGATGACCGACTATCGTTTAAATAAAATAGGAAAAAAACGAATGGAAGTAATGGTCAAAACCAATAATGGATTTGAAATAGCTGAGTTGGATCTTAAACTCCGTGGTCCAGGTGACCTAATGGGCGTGCAACAAAGTGGCCTACTAAATTTAAAAATAGCTGATTTGTCTAAAGATGCTGCTATTTTAGAAGCAGCACGTGGGATTGCTAAAGATATTATTCAACAAGACCCAAATTTTCAACAGCTTGATCATTTGGTAATTCATAAGGAATATACTAGATTACTAGCTTCCGCTGGAGATTGGAATAGAATAGGATAAAAGCGCTTTTGTATACATAATAAAAGATTGAGCAGGTGCCATTCGTTTTAACTTTCTTGGGTTCATTTTTAACGAAAATATGATGTTACTATACAAAAGTTTTGTAGAAAAATTTAGCCATGTTCAGTTGCTTCGTCAGATAAAAGGACTCTTATCATGGGATCAGCAAACCTATATGCCAGCTGGTGCGGTCGATATACGTGCCAAGCAACTTGCTTATGTTGCTAGCTTAGCGCATGGAGAGGCAACCAGTAGTAGATACCGAGATGCCTTGTCAGAAATGGTTGATATAGAAACAGAAGAAATTAAGTTAAAAGGTTTATCTGCAATAGCAGCATCCAATCTCAAGCAGTGGTGTAAGGATTTTAAGCGGATCACTAAATTGCCACAATCTTTTGTTCAGGCATACTATGCTACTACCACTGCTGCAACGGAAGTATGGAAACAGGCTAGAGGAACTTCTGATTTTGCCTTATTTCGTCCTTGGTTGCAAAAAGTAGTCGATCTTAATCGAGAAAAGGCTAATCTATTAGGCTATGTAGCTAGTCCTTATGATGCATTAATTGATTTGTATGAACCTGGTGTAACGGCTTCTACTTTGTCCACTCTTTTTGCCGACCTATCTTCTTTTTTATCTGCTATCGTGAAAAAGACCGATGGAAGAGGTAGTCCTTATAAGGTGTCTTTTGACCATTCTTTTCCAGAAGAAGCACAAATGCGATTCAACCATTTGCTCTTAAAGACCATAGGGATTAGTGGTGAAAATACCAGGTTAGACTGTTCTGCACATCCTTTTTGTTCGGGTATACATCCTTCTGATGTAAGGGTAACTACCAATCTAGAAGGTGGATTGTTGCAGAATATCTTTGCTGTTTTACATGAAGGTGGCCATGCACTTTATGAATTGGGCCTTTCTAAAGAAGACTGGGCTACACCTTACGGCCAAGCTGTTTCAATGGGGGTGCATGAAAGTCAATCTAGGTGGTGGGAAGTGATGGTAGGTCAGTCTCTTCCTTTTTGGTCCTATATGTATCCTATTTTTGAAAAATATTTTCCTCATTTTAAGGAGTTATCACTTGCCAATTTTTACCGCCACATCAATCATGTGCAAGCTTCTTGTATTCGTATTTATGCGGATGAAGTAACCTATCCATTGCATATTATCCTTAGGTTTGAACTAGAAAAAGCATTGATAGAGGGGACTATGGATGTATCAGATGTGCCAGAGATGTGGAATGTGAAGATGCAAGCGCTTTTGGGGATTACACCTAAAAATGATGCGGAAGGATGTTTACAAGATATTCATTGGTCTTCGGGTCATTTTGGTTATTTTCCAACTTATGCATTGGGTAATATCTACGCGGTTCAATATTTTGCTGCTTTTGTTCAATCTTTTCCAGACTGGGATGTAAAGGTAAGAGAAGGATCATTTTCCTTTATGAAGGATTGGTTGTATGCCCATATTCATCAGTTTGGTAGAATGTATAATGCTACGGAAAGTATGCAACGTGTTACCGGTCATCCTATATCTACGCAACCCTACAAAGATTATATTAGAAAAAAATATCAAAATTTGTAATCCTATCAAAATTGTAGTTAGGTTCCTATGCCGACTTATTTTTTATATTAGCGGTGGTAAAAAAGTAGATTTTTAAAAAAGTTATGGCTTCTGATGATAGAAATGAAGGAAAATAGTTATAAACCTATTAAAAGATTCACTTTATTCGGTCGATTGGAAAAAAAGTTGGGTTTAAAAGACATCTCTTTAGATACCCCTTACTATGTATTTCGTCTATTGTACCTTTTCTGTTTAGGGTTGCTTTATATTTGGAATGCCCATTACCATGAAAAAATTTTGCATAAAATCCATCAGCTCCAGCCTATGGTAGATGGGCTTCGTGTGAAACATATGCGGTTGCAATCTAGGTATATGTTTGACAGCAAACAATCTGAAGTAGCTAGAATGGTTGCACCATTGGCTATTTATGAAAGTAAAACCCCCCCTTACACCATTAGATACAATAAAAAAAGTGACGCATACTAAGGCAATTTTATTACGTGCCAGAATAGTCTTTCTTTCTGTTCTATTTTTTGTCGGGGTCGTTATATGGAAGATAGTGCATTTACAGTTTTTAGAAATAGACAAGTGGCGCCATCGTGCCAAAGTGGCACAATTGGAATATAGACCTATTCTAGCCACTAGAGGTAATATTTATGGCGATGATGGCGCTTTATTGGCCACTTCTCTTCCCTTTTATAGAGTTGCTTTAGACCCTGTTGTGGCTTCAGATGTCTGTTTGAAAACAGGCATAGATCCACTTAGCCAAGCATTGTCTGATTTTTATAAAATCCATCCTCCTGATTATTACAAAAAGTTAATTACAGATGCGCGTGCCAGAAAACGGAGGTACCTACTGTTGGATCAAGGATACATCACCTATGAAGAAAAGAAAATGATGAGCCGTTGGCCTATTTTTAATCAAGGTAGGTTTAAGGGAGGGGTGATTTTTGAAGCGCAATACAAAAGGTATAATCCTTTTAAAGAATTGGCCAGACGTACCATTGGCATGCAAAGGGAAACACATGGGTATGGTTTAGAATATTCCTTTAACCAGGTATTAAAAGGGGTAGATGGAAAAGCACTTTATCAGAAAGTAGTAGGTGGTAAGAAAGGAGTAGATGAAAAGACACTGTATCAGAAAGTAGCAAGTGGCAATTGGAAAAGTGTTCCAGAGGGTACCGTGATACCACCTATACATGGATGTGATTTGGTCACTACATTAGATATCAATTTACAAGATGTAGCCCAAAGCAGTTTGTTAACCGTTCTTGAGCAAACAGATGCGCAAAATGGTTGTGCGATTGTAATGGAGGTTGCTACTGGAGCTATTAAAGCAATGGCTAATTTGTCTCGTACAGAATCTGGAAAATATATAGAAGCCTATAACTATGCCATAGGCCATCAAGGTAGGGTAGAACCTGGTTCAATTTTTAAGTTGCCATCTATGTTGGCTTTATTAGAAGAAACCAGATGGCCGCTTACCAAGCCAATAGATACCGGTCAAGGCGTCGTACGCTTTTACAACAGATCGATGAAAGATGTTAAAAAAGGAGGATATGGATTGCTTACCCTGCAAGAGGTATTTGAAAAATCATCTAATGTGGGTATCTCTATGGCCATTCATGAAACATTTGGTGCAGATCCTCAAAAATTTATCCATTATATGGAGCAGTTGGGTATCCACCAACCATTGGGGATTGAACTAGCTGGAGAAGGGAAACCCTATATGATTACTCCGAAAAGCAAAATGTGGAGTGGCGTAGCACTTCCATGGCTTTCTATTGGTTACAACGTACAGGTAACCCCACTTCAGATGTTGGTACTCTATAACGCAGTAGCCAATAATGGTAAAATGGTTAAGCCTATGTTTGTGCAACATATACAATCAACCCATGGCATCATCAAAACTTTTCCAATTACAGTCTTAAAAGAAAAGATCTGTTCAGATGAAACCTTGCATAAACTGAAAGTTATGTTAGAAGGAACCGTAGAAAGGGGGCTTGCACAACGCATTAAGCATGGATTTTATAAAATAGCTGGCAAGACAGGTACTGCTCAAAAATTGCTGAATGGAAGGTATACAGACCACCACCTTACCTCATTTGCTGGTTATTTTCCAGCAGATCGTCCCTATTATAGTTGCATTATTGTAGTAGATGATCCACAAGGTGCAACCTTTCGCTTTGGTTCAGAAGTACCTGCACCTATATTTAAAGATATTGTCGATAGAATAGCTGGGAAGGATTTGCAGGCAAGACAACCCATTAATGGATCTCTAGGGTCACATCCCACTTTACGCTCTAATGTAGGTAATACCCATGAACTCCGTTTTTTGTGCCAATGTTTGCACCTCCCTGAACCTATAAATGATATAGCCGCAGATTGGGGCACTATGCAGATCAGTCCTACAGGTGTAACCTTTCAGCACAACCCTTCTTTAAAAGAAGTACCTTATGTATTGCATATGAAGCTACAGGATGCACTCTTTTTATTAGAAGAACATGGCCTTAAAGTTACAGTAGTGGGTAATATACATGGGGCAGTATCCAAACAATCTAAAATAATCGATAACCATATTACTATTTCATTAAAGTAATGATGCACCATCTTCAACAGCTTCTAGTGGGCATTTCTGTAAAAAAAATATGCGGTTCAGCCGATCTATCTGTAGAAAGTATTTGTTTTGATAGCCGTAAAGCAGTACCCCATTCTTGTTTTATTGCTATAAATGGTAGCCAATTGGATGGACATAGCTATATATCAATGGCCATAGCAGCAGGTAGTAGCGTTATTGTATGCGAATGGCTGCCTGAGTCCATTCAGGAACATATAACCTATATAGTAGTTTCTTCTACCGCTAAAGCACTGGGGATCATCGCTGCTAATTTTTATCAACAGCCTAGTAAAAAACTAACTTTGGTAGCAGTTACTGGTACAAATGGTAAAACTACTATTGTACACTTATTGTATCATATGGTTCGGAAAATGGGCTATAAAGCTGGTATGTTTTCTACCATATACAATAAAATTTTAGATGAAACCTATCCTGCTAGTCATACCACGCCAGATCCTTTGCAATTACAGTCATTCTTACATCTTATGGTCGCATCGGGTTGCCAATATTGTTTTATGGAAGCCAGTTCACATGCCATAGTGCAAGAAAGGTTGGCAGGCCTCCATTTTACAGGTGCTATTTTTACCAATATTACCCATGAACATTTGGACTATCACCTTAACTTTTCCCAATATATTCAGGCTAAAAAAAAACTATTTGACCATTTGCCTTCTACTGCTTTTGCCCTTATGAACCAGCAAGACAAACACAGTCCAATACTGCTTCAGAACTGTAAGGCTCAAAAGTTTACTTTTTCACTTCAAGACGTTGCTGATTTTAGAGCAAAAATAGTGACCAATACTTTAGATGGGTTGGAGTTGAACTTAGCCCATCAATCGATATGGTTTCAACTGCTGGGTGCCTTTAATGGCAGTAATCTGTTGGCTGCTTATGGTACCGCTCAGTTATTGGGGTTAAGTAGTCAAGAATGTTTGGTAGCACTTTCGGCGATTCCCCCTATTGTAGGAAGAATGAACCGGGTGCACCATAGAAAATCACAACAAGTTATAATAGACTATGCCCATACGCCAGATGCCCTTCAAAAGGTAATGGATACCTTGCATGCCATCCGCCCTGCTGGCAGCAGGCTTATTGCGGTTATGGGATGTGGAGGCAATCGTGACCAACAAAAACGGGCAATGATTGGAAAGATTCTATCTCAAAATAGTGATATCGCTATATTTACCAGTGATAATCCAAGAGAAGAAGATCCACAAGAAATTATCAATGCGATGCAACAAGGTGTACCTAAAGTAGCCTTGTCGAAAGTGCTTCATATCTTAAATAGAGCAATGGCCATTAAAACAGCTTGTTTACTGGCGCAGGCAAACGATCTGATTTTAATAGCAGGGAAAGGCCATCAATATTATGAAGAGATCAAAGGGGTAAAATATCCTTTTTTTGAAGCAAAAATTGCTCAAGAAATTTTAGGCGATGCAAAAGTAGTTGAGTTGTAAACCAACTTATTGTTCTGCTTTAACTATGTTGGTCATTTTCGGAAAGGGTACACAGCTCCAATGCGGCTTTAGCAGCCTCTTCTAATGCTTGTCCTATTGATGGGTCCAGATATGTATTGGCGATCTGTACATCTATATTCAGTGTTTCTTGCGCCATATGCTTCACTTCTGATAGATGAATGTATCCAGCTGCATGACGTAAATCATACAGCCGTTCAGCCAGTTTTATAAACAGTACAGAAAGCTGTAAATGTTCTTCTTTAATGGCTTGTGCCAGTCTATTCTGCACATACAGCAAAGAGGGATGGTCTAATTCTTCTCGTTTGTCTATTTTTATTACATTGGATACAAAAGCATAGACGCCTAAGTTATAATGTTCCTTGATATAAGAAAGCGGCAAACAGGTACGGCGTACCAATCCGTAGAGCAAAGCAGCATAGACCACCTTAGGGGAGTGAAATGCCCAATCTACTACCAGTTGGGCAATCCCTACTATCCGTACATAAAACAATTGTCCAGAGATATGGCGCTTAAATCCAAAGTGCTTCCTGAGCAATAGAAGTATACCTGAAATAATCTTTACATCAATAGGATCTGTTTCACACGACGCTTTACAGACATGGTCATGGAATTGCATCAGCTTCATCATCGAATCCGCTTGCTCCTTAGGGGTAATAGGGGCTTCTGTCGTTAAAGAATCTATAGGCAATCTAGCAGTCATGTTATGCAGAATATCGCTAACATCTATAGGCAATACCATAAGCATAGCAGACTGTTTTTGGTCAAAAGAAGTTTCTAGGTAACCATAATGGGCACGGACGACACTAAATAGGGTATCCTGTTCTAAATCTATCGATGGTGGCGCCTCTTTTTCTTCTTTAAGATCCATACAATCTATTTCATGGTAGCACGCTTTTACCTTAGGCAGGGCATTATAATCGACAGTAGAAGAGCTGATTACTAGTGCAATAGCTTGAAAATCGATATATACAGGACCACTGTTTCCAATACCATCAGCTTGTTTAAACTGCAAAGCAGTAGGATGGAGTGTTACTTTAACAATCGGTGGAATCGTTTCGGTTAACTTACCCATTCGTAAAATAATTTTAACCAATGCGTAGGTTACTTGATGGATATCACATACTATATCGGTACCCAATGGGTTATTGGGCGCTCTTATTTTTTTTACCAGTAGTTTGGGTGGATGTTCTATCTCCTGAGACAAAGTAACCTCTACTTTACGCATCAGCTTATCTAAAGTAATTTTAGTAGGTTGCAATAGTGCATGTGCTTTGGCCATTTCTCTGCTGTTAAAATAGGAAATCCAATCGTAAAACTTATGGATAATGGTTTGAAAGTCTTCTTTATAAAGGGGTGTATGGTTGTCTAGAAAGGAAATAGATTCTTCTATTTTACGCACTACTTGGGCTAAAATCGATCCATACCTTTTAGGAGCAGTAGCACGCGTAGAGGGAACCAAAGCCGCCTCATAGAGGGATGCTTTTAGCTGTTGCGAGGCTCTAATCTTTTCTTGGTCTTTTAGATAGATATTTTGTCTGGTAAGCTTATTTATTTTGGTTTTAAAAAAGATCATAATGGCAAAGATACATAAGCCGGCTAGGAATAGTGGCCATAGGGAAGCGAATAGGGCAAAAGACCCCCCAAATGCAATAAGGCCCCCTAAAAATGTAGTGACTACTACCCCTATAGCCAGATGGAGCGGCAATATCCATAAAATTACCGCACAATGGGTCAAAGATAAAGCTAGACTAAAGATGGGATCTACCATATCCCACCAGTTCTCAATCAGTTTTAAGGGTAGGTAAACCGCTAAGGTTATGAGTGCAACTAGGTTAATCAACCAGTTGGGAACTATTTTGCCCAAGAAAGCTTTAGAAACTATAAAAAAGGCACCTACAACCACTTGGATTATGGCACAATCGATGCAATCTGGTTTAATAAACCAATAACTTAGAATGGCGGTACTGATTGTATAAAGTCCTATTAAATATAGGGTAAGGTCATTGGGTATCAGTTTAGATAAAGTATCTTTTCTATTGCTCCAAGCATTTTGTATGGCTTCTTTTTGCTCCGTGCGCTTACGGGCATTTTCTTGTTGGATTTGTCTAAAAGTATTATCAGGTTTGGTCCAACCGGTACCATCCGGCTGTTTCAGAAAATAGTGGGCTCCTAGCATAGCAAGGCCATTGGCCAGCATAGCAATAAAGGCACCATCCATTTTTGTTTCAGGCTCCACCCATTTATTCCAGGTTAAGATAGTTAGCATACCTGTAGTCATACCGATTAAAGCAGTACGAGAAGTTCCTCGAAACCCTAAAACAGCCAAAATAAAAGGGGGTGCTATAATAGGTACACTGCAATCGATAGCCAAATAGAGTAATGTTAATAAATTTCTATATTTAAATCCTATTAGCATGGCTAATAGCCCGACCACTAAAGTGGTACACCTTGCTATTCTAAGTTTATAAGCGTCAGATATTTTTGTTTTGTTTTGTATAGCTTGCAGTATATCATTACTAAATATAACAGAACAAGCATTTAATTGAGAGTCTGCTGTAGACATCGCCATAGCCAGCAAACTAATAGCAAGAAATCCTTTAAAGACAGGTGGGATATGAGCTATAATATATCCCCAAATTTCTGTTATAGGTAAATCTGGTGCTTCTGCAACAATAAATAGACTAGTTAGAATAATAAAAGACCCTATAATAAAATCAAAAAACATTGTATATGCAAAAACTTTTTGAGCCTGAATGGGTCCAGAAGCCATATAGATCCGTTGCATAAGTCCAGGACTCCCATACGGAATTAAACCAGTTATAAGTAGTAGGAACAGACTTATCAGCTGGGTGTTAAAGCCAACTAAGTTTCTAAATTGAAACTTAGTTTGACTTTGTAGCATAGGAATAATTTCTGAAACTGGTTTGCCTACTTTTATAAACATAAACCAGGTTAAAAGGGGAATAATAATGGCAAAAGTTATAAACTGTAATACATCTGTATAAGTAACGGCACGAACACCGCCAAAAGTAGAATAAAAAATAAGCAGTAAAGTGGAAAAAATAGTTAGTAGATAGAGGTCAGTCACTCCCAGACACATTGAAAGAGCCTTGGATATTGCAATAATTTGCATAGTTATCATAACGGTAGAATGCAAAATACTAAACACAGCAGTAACAATCTTGGGATAGGTACCATAAATACTACCTATTGTTTCTGGGATAGAAAGGTGTTGCATAAATGGACCCATACGTAATGCGAACTTACTTATAACCCAGCTACCAAAACAATCTAAAGTTAGCATCGTTATCCAAAATAACCCAAGATCATAAACGCATTCTATGTTACGTACCAATCCTCCTCCACTATAAGTAGTAGCCAACACCGTAGCCACCAAAGTAGCCGTAGAAAATTGTTTATTCCCCACCGCATATTCTCGGAAAGTGGTTTTTTTTCTACTAAAGTAAATGCCTACCACTAGTGTTAACAATAAAAAAGCCGTTACTATTGCTATAGCCATATTTAAGTAAATCATAAATCAATAAGTTAAAAAAGGTATAGAAAACAGTATAGAGAACCTATGAACTTGAATAATACAAATTTTGGTTAAAAAAACCAAATAAAAATAGAGCTATCGGGGTATATTAAAAGAGTGGTAAATCAGACTTTGTGTCGTTTAAGGCGATCGTTCTTGCAGGGTAAATAAAACGGATATCCATTGGATCCGCATGCAGCCTCTAACTATGTTGGTCTTTTTCGATTGGGATACACAGCTCTAATGCCTCTTTAGCAGCCTCTTCTAATGCTTGTCCTATTGCTGGGTCCAGATATGTATTGGCGATCTGCACATCTATATTCAGTGTTTCTTGCGCGATATGCTTCACTTCTGATAGATGAATGTATCCAGCTGCATGACGTAAATCATACAGCCGTTCGGCCAGTTTTATAAACAGTACAGAAAGCTGTAAATGTTCTTCTTTAATGGCTTGTGCCAGTCTATTCTGCACATACAGCAAAGAGGGATGGTCTAATTCTTCTCGTTTGTCTATTTTTATTACATTGGATACAAAAGCATAGACGCCTAAGTTATAATGTTCCTTGATATAAGAAAGCGGCAAACAGGTACGACGTACCAATCCATAGAGCAAAGCAGCATAGACCACCTTAGGGGAGTGAAATGCCCAATCTACTACCAGTTGGGCAATCCCTACTATCCGTACATAAAACAATTGTCCAGAGATATGGCGCTTAAATCCAAAGTGCTTCCTAAGCAATAGAAGTATACCTGAAATAATCTTTACATCAATAGGATCTGTTTCACACGATGCTTTACACACATGGTCATGGAATTGCATCAGCTTCATCATCGAATCCGCTTGCTCCTTAGGGGTAATAGGGGCTTCTGTCGTTAAAGAATCTATAGGCAATCTAGCAGTCATGTTATGCAGAATATCGCTAACATCTATAGGCAATATCATAAGCATAGCAGACTGTTTTTGGTCAAAAGAAGTTTCTAGGTAACCATAATGGGCACGTACTACACTGGATAGAGTATCTTGCTCCAGATCTATAGATGGTGAAGCCTCTTGCACTCCTTTAGGACCTATGCCATCTATTTCATGATAGCACGCTTTTACCTTAGGCAGATGATGAGCATCAGCAGTAGCCAGACTAATTATTAGCGCAATAGCTTGGAAATCGATATATACAGGACCACTGTTTCCAATACCATCAGCTTGTTTAAACTGCAAAGCAGTAGGATGGAGTGTTACTTTAACAATCGGTGGAATGGTTTCGGTTAACTTACCCATTCGTGAAATAATTTTCACCAATGCGTAGGTTACTTGATGGATATCACATACTATACTGGTACTTAATCCATTATTAGGCGGTCTTATGTCTTCTACCAGCAACTTAGGTGGATGATCGATCTCCTGGGATAGGTTGACCTCTACTTGACGAATCAGTTTAGCTAAGGTAATTTTAGTAGTTTGCAATAGTGTATGGTCTTTCGCTTTTTCTCTTTTATTAAAATAAGCTATCCAGTCATAAAATTTATGGATAATAGTCTGAAAATCTTCTTTATAAAGTGGCGTGTCCTTGTCTAAAAAGGAAATAGATTCTTCTACTTTACGTACTACTTGGGCTAAAATGGATCCATACCTTTTAGAAGGCGCAGCATGCGTAGAAGGAATCATAGCTGCCTCATAGAGGGAGGCTTTTATTTTTTGTGATTCGCTAATCTTTTTTTGATCTTTTAGATAAATATTTTGTCTGATAAGATTTTTTATATTTATTTTCAAACAAATAATAATGGTAAATAGGAATAGACCTGCTAGAAGTAGTGGCAATAAGGAGCATAATACTGGATGGGGAAATCCACTATAGATGGGATATATGGATAGCAATAGGGTAACGGATATAGCAGTTATACCAATATAGAGCGGCAATACCCATAAACTTACAGCAAGGTGGGCTAAAGACAAGGAAAGGTTAAAGTAGGGCTCTACCAAATGCGACCAGTTCCAAAGTACATTTAAGGGTATATAAACCGATAAAGCTATTAGCCAAAATAGGCTAATAAACCAATTTGGAAGGGCTCTTACTTTTTTCGAAATAGCATAGAAAAATGGATAGCCCAAACAACAAGCTGATCCAATCAGGTGAAATACAAACCAATAAAAATGATTTGTAATACCCGTTGTAAAATAATATAGCAAGCCAGTAATGAAAAAATAAAATCCTATATATGCTATTGTAGCATGGCTCGGTTTTAGATTGGTTAAGCTTAGTTTTTTATTTTTCCAACCATTTCTAATCGCTTCTTTTCGGTCGGCCCGCTTACGGGCATTTTCTTGTTCCATTTGTTTAAACCGGTGATCTGGTCCAACCCAACCTGCACTTTCAGGCTGCTTCAGTAAATAGTGGGCTGCTAGCATCGCCAAGCCATTGGCTAGCATACAAGGGAAAGCGCCGTGTATGTCAGTTGTTGGAGCAATCCATTTGTTCCAAGCTAAAATAGATAACGTACCTGTAAACATACCAATCAAAGCAGTACGAGCGGTACCACGAAACCCAAAAATAGCCAGTATGAGAGGAGCATCTGTTATGGGTGTTCTAACATTAAGAGCTAATTTGAGTAATGCTAATAAATCTCGACAAGAGAAAGCTAACAACATAGACAATAAGCCTACTATTACACTGGATATTCTAAGCAATCGAAGTTGATAAGACGAAGTAGCTTTTTTTACTCCTCGTATAACTTCTACTATATCATGGCTAATCGTAACTGAGCAAATGTTTAAATAAGAATCAGCTGTAGACATAGCCATGGCTATCATGCTAATACCAAGACAGCCTTTAAACATAGGAGGAATACTATTCATAATGTAATTCCAAATATTTGCTACAGGTAATTCTGGCGCATCTATGAAAACAAAAAGACTTACTAGAATTATAAAGATTGTTATAATAATGCGAAAAATACCAGAATAAAAAAACACCTTACTGGCTTGAATAGAATTAGAAGCCATATAAATCCTTTGTATTGTTGTAGGGTTTGAAATAGTTAAAGAACCTAATAGGATGAACAAAATATTTATCAGTTTAGCATCAAGATGGAACAGGTTTTTGAACTGAAATTTAGATTGACTTTGCCAAATAGGAATCATTTCTACTATTGATTTTCCTGATTTTACGAACATAAACCAGGCCAAAAGCGGAATAATGATTGCAAATGTGGTAAATTGCATTACATCAGTATAGGTAACTGCACGAATACCTCCAAAAGAAGAATAGAAAATAAGAATTAAAGCTGAAAATACCGTAATAATTTCAGCATTATCCGAGCCTATACATATACTAATACCCTTAGATATTGCAACAAGTTGCGCAGTAATTGTAACAATACAATAACAAATAGTAGAGATACTAACAACGAATCTAGGGAGCTTTCCATAGATACGTCCTATGCTATCCGCTAGAGATAGATGTCGCATAAATGGTCCCATACGTAACGCTAACCAAGCTGTTACACAGTAACCTAAGGAAACGCCTCCAATGACCTTAAGCATCCAATATAAACCCTGATTATAGTACTCTTGCACATTACGAATCAATCCTCCTGCACCAAATCCAGTAGCCAATACCGTAGCCACTAAACTAGCTGTAGAAAATTCTTTATTTCCTACAGCGTGTCCCTGTAGTGAAGTTTCTTTTCTACTAAAGTAAATACCTACTACTAAGGTTAATCCCAAAAAAGCCCCTACTATTGCAATAGGCATGTTTAAGTAAATCATATAATGGAACAAATTAAAAAAAGTGTAGAAAATACTATATAGAAGACATGAATTATATAATACAAATTTTTGTTTAAAAAACAAAGCCGTACAAGACGGGGTATGGTAAAAATTTTCTACAATCTGGGTTGGTGTCGTTTGAGACGGATGGTACTTTTAGTGCTGTAATGGGTTAATTCTATAGCTTTACCCATACCAAATGGGGTAAAAAGCGCTACGTGACAGCAGCTATTTTGTTCCTCCTATTAAATTTTATATCATTGTAACAACCTTTTACTGGCTCTTGGGTATAAGACATTATCCAAGGGGTCTATTCTGTATTTAAAAACAGCTCCTATGGCTATGTTGAAAAAACAAAACAATTTTGTACAACGTTTTTTTTCGATTGTCTTCTTTACACCTGTTATTGTTTTTGCGATTTTTTGGTCCGCATGGACCTATTTTTTTCTTTTTTTTTATGTAGTCATGCTGGCAATGCTGGAGTTTTATAAGCTGCTTAAACAAGCAAATGTTGCGCCTATGCGTGGCTACGGCATTTGGCTAGGCTTGCTTTTGTATACGCTAGCCTTCTCCTATTGTCTTCAAGATAACTTTTCACCCTTATTAAGTTATGGATCTATTTTATTCACTATTTTTATATATATCGCTGCATTGTATAGGCATAAGCCCTCTAATCCTTTTTTAGATATTGCGGTTACCTTTTTGGGTATTGTATATATTGCGGTTCCTTGTGGCATGTTACATTATTTGGCCTTTTTTAAAGGCATCTATTCGCACCAATTGATACTGGGTTTACTGGTGATTGTTTGGAGCCAGGATACAGGGGCCTATCTAGTGGGTGCTACCATAGGGAAATCTAAATTCTTTAAGCGAATTTCTCCTCAAAAAACATGGGAGGGTTTTTTGGGAGGGGCATTGTTTGCCCTTGTAACAGGTCATGGTATAGCCTATTTTTTTACTATTTTACCCCCATGGCAGTGGCTGGCCATCTCGGCCATTACCATACTTACAGGGACCTATGGAGATTTGGTCGCCTCATTGCTTAAAAGGAGTGTAGATGTAAAAAACGCTAGCGAAATGATTCCAGGACATGGAGGACTTTTGGACAGAGTGGATAGCCTATTGCTAACCATTCCTGCCGTAGTTGCATTTTTGCAAATAACTTTGCTATGTGGATAAAAAAGATCAAATCCAGTCTACTGGTAGACCAATGGGTGATCTATAAAACGCCACTATAGCCATAGATTGTAAGGCTTCTAATAATGAAAATACATAAAGAAGGAAAAGGAATTTTATTATGGACACCCGTTGTATTGCTGCTGATTTATTATGGCATGCATAAAAAAGTGGTCTTTAGTTACCGCCAATCCATAGGATTTACAGTAGTAAGTGGTGCTTTGTATTTGTGGTTGATCTATTTTTTTAGGGATCCATACCGGATCATTCATACCCAAGATCAATATATATTGGGGCCCGCAGATGGTAAAATTTTGGGTATTCAAAAGGTGTATGAGGAAGAGTACTTACGGGAAGATCGCATCAAAGTTAGTATCTTTATGTCTCCTTTTAATGTACATGTCAATCGATTTCCGATGTCTGGCAAAATTGTCTTTTTTAAGTACCACCCAGGTAAGTACCTGGTTGCTTTTCATCCCAAATCCAGTACACATAACGAAAGAACCTCTATTGTAATTGAAAATGATAATGGTCAGCAAATTCTTTTTAGACAAATAGCTGGTTTTATGGCACGTCGCATCAAGTTTTATTTTAAAGAAGGTGAAGTAGTTCAACAAGGTGAAAAATGTGGCTTTATTAAGTTTGGTTCAAGAGCAGAAGTTTATTTACCCCTGGATGCCGATATTCAAGTATCTGTAGGGGATAAAGTAAAAGGTGGACTTACCGTTTTGGCCAAAATATAGCTTCTATCTACTAAATGGCCGTCAGGATAAGCTACTAAATGGCCGTCAGGATAAGTTTTTATAACCATTGTATTTGTATTATTTTTCACATTGATATATGGCAGTACGTGTGCGGTTTGCACCTAGTCCAACAGGCGCACTACATATTGGTAGTGTTAGAACCATTCTTTATAATTACTTTTTAGCCCAAAAAGAAGGCGGTAGTTTTATACTTCGTATTGAAGATACCGATCAAAAACGTTGGGTGGCTGGTGCGGAGGCTTACATTTTAGAGAGCTTGAGCTGGCTAGGGATTGTACCAGATGAAGGGCCTCAAGAAGGGGGGCCATTTGGTCCTTACAAACAATCTGAACGGATCGGGATCTATCAGGAGTACATCCAACCCTTATTGGATAGTGGACATGCCTATTATGCATTTGACACACCAGCAGAAATTGAAGCGATGCGGGAACGACTTAAAGCAGCCAAGGTGGCCAGCCCACAATATAATGCTACTAGTCGTGAATGGATGCGCAATGGACTGACCATGCCTATGGAACAGGTTAAGGAATGGATTGCCGCAGGCAAACCCTATGTGATTCGATTAAAAATACCCCATAAAACCCTTATACGTTTTCATGATGGCATTCGTGGCTGGGTAAAAGTAGATACTACAGTCTTGGACGATAAGGTTTTGATGAAGTCAGATGGTTTGCCTACTTATCACTTTGCCAGTGTGATAGATGATCATCTGATGCAAATCAGCCATGTCATCCGTGGTGAAGAGTGGCTACCCTCTACCCCTATTCATATATGGTTGTACCGTTGCCTAGGTTGGGCAGATACAATGCCCCAATTTATACATCTACCGCTGCTATTGGCCCCCGATGGTCAAGGAAAATTAAGTAAGCGTCATGCCGATCAATATGGCTTTCCTGCCTTCCCTATCGCTTGGAACAGCCCAGATCTCACCGTTGAAAAAGCGTTTAGAGAAGCAGGCTATTTGCCAGAAGCATTGTTGAATTTCTTGGCTTTATTGGGATGGAACCCAGGTACCCATCAAGAAATATTTACCAAAACAGGCTTAATAGAGGCTTTTTCTTTGGAACGATTGGGCAAATCAGGTGTTAAGTTTGATATGGCAAAAGCCAAATGGTTTAACCAACAACATATTAAAAAACAAGGTCCAATTGCTTGGGCGGATTACTTTATAACAGAAGCTGCTCAAGAAAATATAGTTTGTAGCCAACAAGATGCAGTAGCCATTTGCAACTTGGTCAAAGATAGAATTACTTTTCCAAAAGATTTCTGGCAAGAAGGTAGATTTTTTTTCTTTGATCCTGTAGATTATAACGCTGAACTAATCCAGCAAAAATGGCATCACCAAACCAAAGAAGGAATCATGGCTTTTCATAAAGGGCTTTCTACCCTCGTAGGATGGAATGCGCATGAGCTTAAACAGTTGTTACAAGCAACCTGTATTACTGGTATGATGCCTTTGTTGCGTATGGCCCTTACAGGCAAAATGGCTGGTCCAGACCTTATAGAAACTATAGTCCTACTGGGTAACAAGAAGACGCATACGAGAATTACTACATTTTTAGAACAAATAGGATAGATGAGCTTATGGTTAAGTGTATCTAAAATAGATTGCATAATCTATTTTAGATACTGGTTATAAAATTAAAATATATAGTTTTGGATTGATGTTATCTAAAGATAAAATTGTTGTTTTTTTGTCTGGCGTTTTTAGCGCACTACAGAAAGATAGCACAGCGCCTTTGTAACCATTTTTAATGTTAATCAAGGCTTATTTCGCATCATTTGTTCTAGCAGCGTAATACATTCCGAATGGTTCTTTGCCTTAGCTAAATCAAGAGCTGTTTCACCATTTTTATTTTTTTCGTTGACTTCAGCATCAGATGTGAGTAATGCGTTTACTATATCTACTCTATTCAAAGATGCTGCAATATGAAGTGGCGTACATCCATCTTCTTTTTTTTCATTGATGTGCGTCCTTTTGTACTTAGTCGGCCCTGAAATATTATTTTTGAATAAATTTATTGAATGGATATTTCTTTATAATATATATGGTTTATCAGGCGCTCTATTTTTCTTACCCAAGATATAGGTATAACTGGTTTTGGATTAAGAATTTTAATTATATAGGTTTTAATTTATTTGACTGTGAGGGTATTAAGAATAATTTTCTTGTAATCAGTCGTAGGTTATGAGCAATAGCACATAAAATAACGTTAAGTTTATCTCCTAAAATACCTTTCAAATAGTTAACGGATAATTTACCATCGGCTTTCATATGACCGATATGCGGTTCAATAGAAGATCTTCTTTTTATAGCTTTTTTTAGAGCAGGGGTTATACCCCTTTTAGAACCACTTATAAATATATCACATTCATTAACAGGAATATTATGACCTCTATAGGCTTTATCTACGAAAGCATATTTTACCTTGGTACCAGATAATTGCTCGGCTTGTAATAAACTCTTCTCTAAAGTATGGCCATCATAAGCATTAGGATGTATCGCTTCTGTAGAAACAATTAAACCTTTTTTATGGGTCAATGTAAATTGTACTTTACAACCATACTCATAAGGATTTCTAGACTTACCTTTACTCACACAGTAGACCGAGGGTTCATGGATACTATAAACTTTATCTTTACTATTTTTTGATTGATTTATAAGTTTTTTACTTATAGATAGTAGGCGCGTAAATTGGTTGCGTATTAGATCATCACAGGATGCTATAGAACGTTCTACATCTCTTATTACCCGACCAAGATAGGTTTTTAATGTTTTAACGCCCTTGGATAAACGTTTATACTGTTTGGCATGAGCATACCTATCAACTTTACGTTTAATAGATAGACCTAACCGCTGATAAGTTTGACGCAGTTTAATACCTGTTTTCTTGGCTATACTGACCAGTTTTTCTCTGGCTTTATTAAGCAAAGAAGAGTCAGTTGGGTAACGGATATTTTTCTCCATTACAGTAGTATCAGCTATAACTTTTTCAAGTTCTTTTCGGGTCACTACTTTTTTTTTTAGCGATAAGTCTATAGTCATAGATAAGATTTTATTGAGACCTTCTTGACCTAATCTATGGCGCCAACGGGTCAATGAACTGGGGTTACAAGGCACCTTAAACTGAAAATAATCATATCCACAAAAGTATTGCCAATAAGGGTTTTCTACCCATCTAACCACTACTTGTTCATCAGAAATATTATACATATGACTGATAATGAGAAGACCTATAATTAAACGAATAGGCAAAGGAGGTTGACCAGGTCCATAGCTAAAACCGCGGTCTAAATCTGATGCTAAGGAGTGCCAAGGAATCGAATCAGATAACTGGAATAAAGGATGTTTCGGGTTAAGAAAACTAGATAAGCGTTGCTCAAACAAACGCTCAAGGCTATTATTTATTTTCTTAGATTTCATCCTTATTTTGCAAGCTTTTTATACAAAACAACTCTAAAACTGGTTATTAACCAATACAAATTTAACCATTTATTTGCTGATTAACAAATAATTATACAGTATTTCAGGACCGACTAAATAAACCTTTACGCTATTGTTGTAATCCTGTTTGGGGCATATGATTACGCGTAATACGTTTTTAATTTTTAATTTTTAATTTTTAATTTTTAATATCATTTTTATGAAAAAGATAAACCATAAAATAGGCCTATGCGTTGGGCTATTAAGTTTAACCACTTTCTCTTCTTGTCTACACACCAAACAAGAAATGAATAGACCTACCGTAGGTAACGCAAAAAGGCACTATAACAGGCACCAGAAAAAATATATCATTGGTGGAGTCTGTGCTGGCTTATTGGCAACAGCTGGACTGAGTGGTGGTGGTACTTATTGCTATCTTAACGGTTGTTTCGAAACCAAGGATAAAAACCCTGAGGTTATAACGCCATCTCCAAATTTAACTAAATCAGGCAATGACATCATGATACCACCAACACCAGGCTCACCCAATAACTACACAACTGGCTCTAATTATAGTGACAATGCTCAGAATAACAGCTACCGTAATTCAAGGCCACCGGAAGCCTCTAAGGATAACAAAACAGATGTCGGTGGTACAACCGAAAACCCTAAGGCTCAACAACGAAATACCAGTGGTACAACCAAAGCCAATAGCACTGAGAAACCAGATGCCAATGGTACAACCAAAGCCAATAGCACTGAGAAACCAGATGCCAATGGTACAACCAAAGCCAATAGCACTGAGAAATCAGATGCCAATGGTACAACCAAAGCCAATAGCACTGAGAAATCAGATGCCAATGGTAAAAACGAAGACCCTAAGGCTTAACGGAGATCTACATACAAAAGTTATAGCAAGGATAGCTTTTTAATGCATAGAGGCAACAAATAAGTAATATAGATGTTGCCCATTGCCCAGTTATTGATAGAACAAGGAAAAATCAAGATAGACAAGATAATGCTGGAAAGATTGCTTTAATCTATGAATAAAGACGTTAACTAAACACTGCAACCTTTCAAAACCCTTTTTAAGGCGTATAAGAAAATAGGAAATCCAAATTTCGCTATTCCATTAAGATGGTTGCGTTTATGTTGACGTCTATATGGTCGATGTAAAAACAAAGATTTGATCTTGATCCTATATATTCCACTCAATTGGTTTCTATTGGTTAAATGTAATCTATCAGATTTACCTTTAAGGTATCTAAGTGAATGATTTTTTTCAAAGACTAATTTTTTATATCCCTCCAAGGTTGTATAAGGTGTTTTATCCTAACAATACTTTCAGTTTAATGATCAAAACTTATCTCTTGTAGGTATTCTATTTCCTAATCCAATTTATTTGGCATAGCATCTATTTTTTATTCTTATAAATCAAAAGAAAAAAATAAATACTGCACTATCATTTAATTGTTTTTGATCATTGCAGTTCCTTAAAGCAGAAGAGACAATAGGGCTACATAAACCTTTCTGCTATTGTTATAATCCTGCTCGGGCTATATGATTACGCGTAATACGTTTTTACATATTTTAATATCATTTTTATGAAAAAGATAAACCATAAAATAGGCCTATGCGTTGGGCTATTAAGTTTAACCACTTTCTCTTCTTGTCTACACACCAAACAAGAAATGAATAGACCTACCTTAGGCAACTTAAAAAGGCACTATAATAGGAACCAGAAAAAATACATAGCTGGAGCCTATGCTGGTTTATTGGCAACAGCTGGACTGGGTACTGGGGTGTTTTGGCTCAAAGATAGTGTACCCGGTTCACCAGAGGGAAATGGTTCTAATTTGACAACTACGACGCCATACGACCTATCCCCAACTTATCCTTCATCCACACCAGAAGCGTCCAACGCAACCGAAGGGAGTAGTACTGCGCTTACGCCTACCACGCCATACGAGCTATCCTCAGCTTATCCTTCATCCACACCAGAAGCGTCCAACGCAACCGAAGGGAGTAGTACCCAGTCTACACCTACCAGTTCATCCACATCAGGGGTGTCCACGATGACAACCGAAATGAGTACTACTACGTCTACTAAAGCCAGTACTACTCAGTCTACCGAAGCCAGTACTACTCAGTCTACAACTACCACGCCATACGTACCATCCACATCAGAGGTGTCCAGCACAATGGAATCGGCAAGTGGACAAAATCCAAGCAACGAAGAAGAAAAAGATCCATATGATCCGTATGGAGGGGAAATAGAATATCCATATGATCCTTCTGAAGTCGACCGAGTATCCAACTCAAGCCATCCAATGGCCTGAACACAAAACTACCAACCTAAGGAATCCAGGCCTATAATGAAGTAGAGAAAGTAACCTTTCCTGCTTCATTAAGCTACTTGGATTTAGGTTGCACTCGATGGGCTCTTTAGTAACTTGGCGATGCTATGAAAAACGTGCCGATCAAAGCAAAATAGAGGTAAATAAAACTTTTATCTAGTTAGCGGTTGGATCTGGATGCAATTAAGCGTATCATTACACTACATAGGCATCCCAATAGCTTGTATACCGCTTCTACTTGTTTTGAAAAAGATAAAAAAATCTTTTAATAAAATTAAAAAATGGTTCTTAAAACCAGTTAAAAGGCTCTTGTATGGTCTAACTGTACTTGTAGCAACCGTCATGGCTTTATGCCACATACCTGTCGTACAGCAACAATTGCTTGGTAAGCTACTCAACTATTTTCATCAAACTACTCATTACCGTATTACCTGTGACCAATTTCGCTTAACCTGGTTCCGCCAGCTTACATTGGTAGGTGTAACGGTTAGAGACCCTCAGCACAACCCTCTATTTTCCATTGATGGCTGTAAAGGTCAACTCAATCTATTGGATTTGCTTTTGCTGAAGCCCAATATGATCCATTCTATTTCAATAGAGGGAGGTGCCGTTTATCTAGAAAAGAATAAAGGGCAACCTTTCAATATGGTCACATTTTATGATAAGGCTATTTTACCCTTTGTACCAGTATCTGATAGAGCAATATGCATTCATAAGCTTGAACTACATGGCCTCAACTTATACTACCACAATCAGATCAATAGACAAAAAATTAGTGTAACCCATATCGATGTATCTATAAACGATTTTAAATCTGTTTCGGACCATTATTCAGGTAGTCTAACGACACTATCCTATCAAACAACCGATGTCCTGCCCTTGGTATTGAAAAAGATGATGGCGCAATTTACCATTACCCCCGATAGAATAATGCTACAAAATTGTCACTTGATGACCAAACATAGTAGCCTACAAGGCGATTTCACATTAAAGCAGACCGAACAACTGCCCCTACTCGGCCATAAAGAGAATATGCTACTAGAGGCCACATTGCACCAAACTGCGCTATCATCCATTGAATTACGTAAATTTTCAGATTTTTTTAAAGGGGCGGATACGTTATATAGGTTAAATGGCCTAGTTTCTTTAACGCCTCATGATATGGCATGGAAAAATTGCAAACTGGTTTTTGGTGCATCAGATAGCTACATTGAAAGTACAGGCTGCTATAATGGAGTGGATGCAACGCTTTGCATAAAAAAGGGTAAGGTCTATGTAAGTGATCTCCAAAAGCAGATGCCGGTTTATTTCAATACATTGCAATACATCGGTCTAAACAATGCCACTTTTGTAGGGAATAGCCAAAAAGCTACCTTGACGGGCCATATTGCCACCCATATAGGTGCCATGGAAACGGATTTAACCCTACACCATTTAGGTAAAGCCATACAAAGGGTAACGGGTAGCCTAACCTTAGATAAGGTAGCTGTAGCAGCGCTGCTACCTGCTCTTCCGATTAGAGCCCTTTCTGGAAAAGTGACCATACAAACGCAAGGAAAGGACTTCAATACCGTAAATGCAGTAACCGATCTAACAGAGATAGAAACCAACCATTATACCTATCAACAGATAAAGGCCTCTTGTAGGGTGGCCAATGCCATGGTACAATTTACTTTAGATAGCAAAGATCCAAACGCAAAGCTAACCCTAGCTGGCCGCTATGATATAACGCCTCATAACTATTTACAAGCAAAGGGCATCATTGAACAGATCAATCTAGAAAAACTTGGTTGGGTAGCGGACCCTTTTGTAGGTAGTACACAATTTGCGTTGAAAATAAAAGATTTATTAAGTGAACGTCCACGTGGAAAAGTTAGTTTAAATCAATGTATCATACAAAAATTGAACAAAAAAGTAACCTGCCCACAACTTGTGCTGCATGGCCACCAACATGGCAAAGAAGATCTGCTTACCCTGACTTCCTCCCTTATAGAGGGTAGGCTACAAGGGAAATTTACCCTTAAAGACTTAGTAAATCATACGAAATACCTTATTGCACGACTTAAAAATTCGGGAGATCTAGCCGAAATACCTGGTGCTAAATTGCATCTAGATTACACCATCCATTGCAAAAAAATAGAGACAATATTGAATTGGTTTTCAAATCATCTATATATATCCGATGCTACAACTTTTTCGGGTCATTTTGCTTATAATACAGATTATGATTTTTCTTTAGAGCTACCTACTGCGTCGACCTTTTCTTTTAAGCAGTTTAGTTTGACCAATAGCAAAATAAAACTGCACATCGGTCATCTGATGGATGTTAAAAAGCGCTTGGTGCAACTATCTATTGCTTCAGACAAGCAGGATTGGCATTCCATCGTTCAAACAGCTCATCTAGATCTTCAATTCCGGATGGACAAAGATACATTTACCTTTTCAAATAAATTGGTGCACCAGCATAGCCATCTATCCATAGCCTGTTCAGGTACCCTTAGAGATGGTGGGATAGAAATAGAACTACTCCCTTCTAGGCTAACGACTAAAGGGCAAATATGGACCATACAAGCAAAAAGGCCCAGTTTTATTTCCAAAACTGCCATAGCGATTGGAGGGCTATCTATAACCAGCGGTCAGGCATCCATTTGCATAGACGGTAGCCTGACTCCATCAGCTGCTACCACTCCGTTATACTGCACGATACACCAGTTTCCCTTAGACTACACTTCAGCAGTAGGTCCGATTAAAGGCATTATAGAGGCAAAGCTCGTAGCTAAAAAAAATCAGCTTATTCCAACTGGTAGCTTACGTATAGAAAAAGTAACCATTCAAAACTATGCGGTAGGTACCCTAAAGATAGATTGGAATGTATTAGAAAATACATTAGGGTTAGCAGCCATTCTGGAAAAAGCAGACCAACGATTGCTGGAGATAAAAGGGGACTATGACCTCGCCCATCCTTCTAATAATTTAGCCATTACCACTACATTTAACCAAATGGATCTACAGTTACTCAATCCTTTATTTGCATCCGCTTGTTCAGCTATACAGGGCAAACTAAGTGGTCAATTCCAACTAACTGGTCAGCTCAGTGCACCTAAGATAAATGGAAAAGGATGGATAGATCAAGGACAATTTACCATTAACTACTTGAACACCTCTTGCCAAACAAGCGGCCCCATCAAGATTCGAGAGAATCGATTATACCTGAACCAACTTGATTTTAGAGATGGTGCGTCAGGACGTATGAGCTTATCTGGATATGTTGCACTACAAAATGGATTCCCTTTAATGTTTGGAGGTCGTATGGAAACTTTCCATCTGCTACACACCACTCGAACCCATAATCCCGACTTCTATGGAGACCTATATGCTACTGGGACTTTACAAATGGAAGGTTCTATCTATGATTTACTGGTTAAAATAAAAGCTACAACTGATCAAGGTGACTTTACAATTGTGGCACACGATAAAGAAAATATAGAGAATACAACAAAATTGGTACAATTTATTTATAAAGAAGAAAAAAAACAGACAGATCAGCCCTCTCAAAGTGAAGATGACACAATGATTAAATTAATCCTTGACCTAAACATACAACCCACTGTAAAGGTTCAAGTATTATTTGGCTCTAATGTCAATATGAGCGATAGGTTACAAGGCCAAGGCACTGGCGCGATTCAACTAGAAGTAGGCACGAATCGCAAGCCATATGTAATGGGAAACTACCTTTTCCAAAGTGGTACCTATACTGTTTCTGTTTATAATTTAATTCAAAAAACATTTACCATTACACCTAATAGCCAAGTGAATTTTAACGGTTATCCCCAAGAAGGTATGGTTCATCTTGAAGCATCCTACACGCAAATGGCATCCGTAACCGCACTATACCCTCAAAGTAATGACAAGCGACCTATCCCAGTAACAATTTCTCTTTCTGCATATGGAAAGCTGACCCATCCACATATTGCTTATCAACTTCTCTTTCCCGTAAAAAGTATGGATTTTGAACTAAATACGGCTCTAGAAGCATGTGCCGCAAAGGCATTATTAGACAAACACTACCTCAATAGACAAATTTTAAGTTTGATAATAGCTAAAAGAATCTATGATGAGCAAAAAATAGATGGCTGGGCTGCATTAAACAATAGCATCAATGATTTGCTTTCCCAAAGGATACAAGATATGGCTTCTAAAATGATCCATCCTAATCTAGCAATAGAAACCGATCTAGGTATACATCAATTGGAGCATCACGACCAAAATATATTGCAAAGAACAAAGATTAAAGTGAGTTATCTACTCCTGTCAGAGGATCTCAAACTTTCTAGTACCGTAGGGCAGTACTCTTGTTTCATCAATGATTGGGAGATTTCCTATCGGATTTCAAAAGTTTACAACATGCATGCCAAGTTTTATCAACAACCTTTACAAACAGGATCGACAAATCTGGCCCTTTTTGGTATAAGTTTTGGTTATGTTAAGAAATTTTGGTAGCATCGGTTTAGCTATCTGATCAGGCTATTTTAAAGCAAAAAGCAGCCTCAACAGGCTGTTTTAGCCTAGTCTCAACAGGTAGTCTTGGTGTAGTGCACCGATTTGAAACCGTTTCTATAGATAGTTATTATAATTTTTGTTGCTTTTTTAGTGTTATATTGTTTGTGGTTTTTTAGGTTAAGAACCTATAAAATTCATTATTTATTGGTTGTGAACTTTATTTTTGTTCATTTTAGATAGCCCCCCTAAACTATAGTGGACTGAAAAAACCGGACAGACCAAAAACCAGTTTTGTTTCTCGATAGTATATTTTCATCAAATTAATACAAACGTACGACGCACGTTAAGTATAATTATCAAAGATTTCATTCTAGCATTAACTATTAAAAACCGATGCAGCTTTATTTTAGGAAATTAAAAAATTTAAGCTAGAAAATGGACAAAAATAGGAAACAAAATCTATAAAATTTTGTCCAGTTTTTTTAGTTCACTATACAACAGTCTCGATGCATCTTTTAATTTCCCTTTTGGGGTTGTGTAACCAATTGAATATAATCTAGAAGGTTTCCCATCCCTACCCTATCATGTGCAGAAACCATAAAAATAGGTGGCATGGTCTCCCAGCCTTCCTTTAAAGTAGCCGTTAGGGCCATATAATGTTTTTGAACCACCCTTTTATTTTTTTTATCTGCTTTTGTAAGTACAATGGCAAAAGGAATGCCATGTACTCCTAGCCACTCTATACATCCAAGGTCAATCGATTGAAGACCAATTTTTGCATCCATTAACAAAAAAACTGTAACCATATTGGGCCTATACAGCAGATAGTTTTGTAACATTTTTTCCCATTGTATTTTGGTCGCACGTCCTACTTGTGCCCATCCATATCCTGGAAGGTCTACAAAATACATTTGGTTGTTTACCAAGAAGTGATGGATCAGTTTTGTTTTCCCAGGCATTTTAGATACCCTAGCCAATTGTTTCCGTTGCAAAAGCGCATTAATTAAAGAGGATTTCCCTACATTCGAACGACCTATAAACGCAACCTCTGGTCTAGCCTCATGGGGACATGTTTGGTAACGCACGCTACTGGATACAAGACGAACAGAATTAATTTTCATATACAATCAAGATGTTTGGTGGATAAATCTAAATATTTTCAAGGACTTTATACCCAATGCATTGCTTTTTTATCCAATTTTAAAATTGGTTTTTAACGATTGCGCATCTAAAAATAAAAGTTTACGCATGGTTTCAACTCCATATTGAGAAATGTGCATATACTTTAGGTGGTAAGCCAAAGACATACTATTATTACCATTGAATCTATTGATAATATTGGTAATCCGACATCCTATTGCTTATATAGAAGGATACCTATTTTTCTTTTCACAGCTATTTTTTTTAATTTGCGATCAATCTTAAAGATGCTATTGCAAACCCATTGCTTTCCTAGTCTCATATTACTTTTTATACGATGCCGAATCCACTATCCTTTTCTGGTCCCCATAAATGGGCTACTAAACATTTACAGGTAGCTACTGAAATGGTACATGCTGGTGTGGAGCCAGAACCCCATACAGGTGCTATACTTACACCTATTTTTCAATCATCTGTATTTGTACAAGCCTCCATTGAAACTTATCTAGAAAAAGGGCATTCCTATTCTGGTTCAAGAAATCCTACGGTTGCTGTACTAGAAGCAAAGATTGCTGCTTTAGAAAAAGCAGCAGTAGCTTATTGTTTTGGTTCGGGTATGGCGGCTATTGTTACCACTATGGCCACTTTTTTACGCCATGGCGACCACTGTATCCTCTCAAATGGTTGTTACAGCACTACACAAGAATTGGCTCGCGACCTTTTTGGCCAACTGGGCGTAACTTTTTCTTTTGTAGATTTTACAAATATAGTAGCCATAAAAGCAGCTATACAAGCTAATACCAAACTGATTTTTTCAGAGTATCCCACCAATCCTACCCTTGCTTTAACTGACTTAGCCACTGTGAGTCAATTGGCCCATCAAGTAGGTGCCAAACATGTATGTGATAGTACCCTGGCCTCACCTATGGTAGTTTGCCCGTTGGAATTTGGTGCAGACATGGTTATCCAATCTACCACCAAATACTATGACGGACATAATATAACCATTGGTGGCGCAGTAGCTTGTGCATCTGAACAAGATGGCCCTCAAATTTTTACTTATAGAAATAGACATGGAAGTATTATGAGTCCTATGGTCGCTTTTTTTACCTTACAATCGATCAAGACCATGCACTTACGCATACGGGAACAGTCTAAAAATGCAACACAAATTGCTGCATTTTTAGCAAGCCATCCTAAGGTAGAAAAAGTAGGCTATCCAGGATTGCTTGGTTTTCCACAAAAATCATTGGCCGATAGACAACATAAAAATGGATTACATGGTGGAATGTTATATTTTGTATTGAAAGATGGAGCAGATGCCAGTAGCAAATTTATACAGTCACTGCGTCGTCCATGGAGTTTTGGCGCCAATTTAGGTAGCGTAGAAAGTTTGATCTCATATCCGACTGTAATGTCCAATGGAACAATGGATGCAACACAACTAGAATCCATTGGTATAAGCAAAGGTTTTATACGTGTATCATGTGGAATTGAAGATGTGCAAGATCTGGTTTATGCGCTGGATGCAACGCTTAATGAACTATAAAGACACTCAGATCACCGTACCAACTTGCAAACAAGTGGGCTACTTTTCTAGCCATCTGGTAACTTTTTCTTGCAAGAAGGGAAAAACGGCTTATCATACTTTTCCCAAACGTATATCAAGTTGATGGGCAAGTTCTAAGATAAGCGTTATGACCTTATTTTTACAGGCATGTTCTAGAATGCTTTCAGTAGTATCTAAATGGAAATTAAAAATAATTATAAATCCATTTTCATTCATTTTATCAAGGTATATGGTTGTTTTTTCTGGTTGTACCAATGGTTGCGCATCGGCAATTTTCCGTAATGCTTTTGTAAATTTTTGCAACGATTCCAAAGATATGGCGTACCCAATCGGCACTTCCAGAGAAACCATTCGTGCCGTTCTTTTACCGAAGTTATCAATATAAGCATCAGCTAATTTTGCGTTGGGTATGTAAACCAAAGATCCTTGTCTGGTACGCAATAAAGTAGAACGTAACCCCACCTCTTCTACTTTCCCACGAATGCCTCCAGAAACAATTTCATCACCTACACTAAAAGGTCGATCCATTGTAATCATCAATGATCCAAATAGGTTTTTAATGGTATCCTGACAAGCTAAACCAAGACCCAGTGTGCTAAAAGAAAGTGCCTTAACGAAATATTCTGTTTTAAATCCAAGGTTTTCAACTGTTTTTATCAAACCCACAATCCCTACAATAATTTTAGCGGTTATGCTAAAAAGAGGCAAAATATGGATCATAAATTTATGATGTTTTTTGTCAATTTTCAGCCTATATTGTATTAAATTGATGCATTCATAAGCCAAACACATTCCTACCAATGAAGTAGAAGCATTTATGATGCGATTGATCAAAGAGTCTAAAGATTCAGATTGGAAGACGGTAAGGGCTTGCTTTAAGAAGTATATATTTACCACTAGAATCAACAACCGTTCTATAGCCAATGTTTTTTTATGGAAATTGGTATTGGAATTCCGAATCCATTTGTATAATATAAGCTTCAAACAATAAGGCATAATTTTATAGGTAAGCCAAATCATAACCGCCCACCCTATACATAAAATGTATTGCCACATCTCAAAGTTAAATAGCTGTTTTTTACAAAATGCTTCTGGTAAAAAGTGATAGAAGCAAGTATGGATGTCAGCTGGTTTATTATATGCTTGTAGCATCGTTGGCATCATACATCCAGCTATCACAAAAGCAGTGCATCGCGTTGGCTTGATGCGTAGGCAATAGGTTGCCAACCTAATCAGGTTTATATACATTCGACAGATCTTATTTATGCTTGTTTAATTATGGTTTCAATCCATATCGGATATAGCTGTTTGCTTGCTACATTAAGCGATAGCTTGCAGTTTACACAAAAAATAGGTATTTAACATCTTTCATAAGTAACCATTTTGAAAAACAAATGGGTACATCTTATTTTTAAACCAATTGTAAAGATACACGCCCGATTGAAATAAGAACCCTTCCTAATGCTTGGGGGTGTTTGTTTTTTAAGAACTGTTTATATTTATGCAAGCAACTCATATGGCGTCATCTAACTTTTGTACAACACATTTGTTTCAAGGCCTCCAGTGGCTTTGATCATTCAATGGTCCGATCGATATTCTTATGTTATGTTGTATTTTGTTTGCATAGGTCGTGGCCTATGCGCCACCAATAGGTTATCTAACAGTGAAAATGGTGTTCAGCCTTTATTTAATTAAATTTTCCATATGGCAAATAAAATGGATATCCCACAGGCCCATCACGCCACGCAACCACGTTATGGTTTTGATTATGTAGAAGTACTGGGTGCAAGGACCCACAATTTAAAAAATATTGACGTTACTTTTCCACGCAATCAATTGGTAATCATTACAGGTGTAAGTGGTAGTGGAAAATCTTCTTTGGCTTTTGATACCATAAATGCAGAAGGTCAAAGACGATACAGGGAAAGTTTTAGTGCCTATGCACGGAGTTTCTTAGGTAGCTTAACTAGGCCGGAAGTAGATAAAATAAATGGACTCAGTCCAGTTATTGCCATTGAACAGAAAACAACCCATCGGAATGCCCGCTCTACGGTAGGAACTACTACAGAAATTTATGACTTTATGCGCTTGCTTTTTGCACGTGTAGCCGATGCCTATGCCCATACAACAGGCAATAAAATGGTCACCCAAGATGAAGCGCAAATCGTTGCCCATCTATTGCGCACCTTTTCTGGTCAAAGGGTTACCTTAATGGCCCCTCTGGTTAAAGGAAGAAAAGGCCATCATGAAACACTCTTAAAACGTTTTATTAATCTGGGATTCAATAAAATTAGGGTGAATGGTGTAATGGTTGAGTTGACGGATCGTCTACAATTGGCCCGCCATAAAAAACATGATATTGCTTTGATTATAGATCATATGCGCATAGATCCAAAAATAGTAGACCGCATCAAAAATGGATTAGCATTGGCCCTTCAACATGGCAAAGGGACATTATTAGTGGTAGATACTGCGCAAAAAGATTACTATTTTTCTACCTGCTTAGTAGATGAAGAGACAGGACTTGCCTATGGTCCACCAGAACCCAGCCTTTTTTCTTTTAATACACCCTATGGCGCATGCCCTACTTGCGATGGATTGGGTGAAACTACGCAAATAGATATAGATAGACTTATTCCAGATAAAAGCTTAAGCATTCAAAATGGGGCCATTCTACCTTTAGGTCCTTACAAAACCTCACTTTTATTTAAAAAAATAACTGCTTTACTAAAGTTTTTTCAATGTCAAATAAGCGACCCCGTTGAGGTACTTCCTCCAGCCGTATTAAATTTGTTGTTATTTGGCAACGTTACAAAATATCGTTCTGGGGTGGTTGCAAATTGCGTAGAACCTTTTGAAGGCATCATCACCGCACTCATCAAACAACAAGAACGAGAAACGGCTACACGGCATGGTAGTCCTGAAGAAGGATTGATCTATACTATTATATGCCCAGATTGCAAAGGGACTAGATTAAACCCAATAGCTCGGTCTTTTAAAATTAAAGACAAAAGTATTGCTGATTTGGTCTCCATGGATCTAGATAGACTCAAAAAATGGTTTGCCACTTTATCCACTGCATTGACCCACAAACAGCAAATCATTGCCAATGAGATTATAAAAGAAATTACCAAACGGTTGCAATTTTTAATAGATGTGGGGTTACATTATTTACACCTTAATAGAAGTTTAAGTACCTTATCAGGAGGAGAAGCACAACGGATTAGACTGGCTACTCAAATAGGCGCCCAACTATTAGAGGTACTTTATATCCTCGATGAGCCAAGTATTGGTCTACACCAACGGGACAATGGACGGCTTATTCATGCCTTAAAAAGGCTTAGGGATATAGGGAATACCATATTGGTAGTAGAGCATGATAAAGACATCATGTTGGCAGCAGATTATCTGATTGAAATAGGGCCTCGCGCAGGCATTTGTGGAGGCGAAGTAGTAGCAGCAGGTTCTTTAGAGTCGTTCCTAGCACAGCCTAGCGCTACAGCCGAATTTTTAACCAACAAAAGACGCTTTCTTTTTTCATCTGATCGCAAAAAAGGCAATGGTAAAACCTTAACCATTACAGGATGTAGTGGGAATAATTTAAAAAATGTAACCTTAACCATTCCATTGGGTCTAATGATTTGCGTAACAGGGGTATCAGGGAGTGGAAAGTCTTCGTTGGTTCGTAAAACCCTTTTGCCGATTGTTAAAAAACAGCTTTACAATAGTCAGGTTATGCCATTACCCTATATAGAAGCGACTGGATTGCTCCATATTAATAAAGTAATAGAAGTGAGTCAGTCACCTATAGGTAGAACACCCCGTTCTAATCCTAGTACCTATACTGGTATGTTTGTAGATATACGCAACTTTTTTGCGATTCTCCCAGAAGCTAAAATAAGGGGTTATAAACCAGGCAGATTTTCTTTTAATCTAAAAGAAGGCCGCTGTAACACTTGTGAAGGCGCTGGTATTCAACGTATAGAAATGGGTTTTCTGCCAGAGGTATACGTAACCTGCGACAACTGTAAAGGCAAGCGATACAATCGTGAAACATTAGAAATACAATATAAAAGCAAATCTATTGCCGATGTTTTGGATATGACGGTATCGAATGCCATTCCTTTTTTTGAAAGCCATCCCTCTATACTGGTCAAGCTGCGCACCCTAGAAGAAGTAGGGCTGGGCTACATTACCTTGGGACAACATGCTACTACGTTATCAGGAGGGGAAGCACAACGGGTGAAATTGGCCACCGAATTGGCCAAAAAAAGCACAGGCGATACCCTATATATTTTAGATGAACCCAGTACGGGGTTGCACTTTCAAGATATTGTAGCGCTATTGTCTGTATTAAAAAAATTAGTAGACCACGGCAATACAGTACTCATTATAGAACACAATATCGATATTATAAAGGTAGCAGATTATGTCATTGATATAGGACCCGATGGTGGACGAGATGGAGGATATCTAATCGCAGAAGGTACCCCAGAAGCAGTTGCTAGGGTACCCGAAAGCCATACCGGTTATTTTTTAAAAAAAGAGTTGAAATTGTAAAATACTAGTCTGAATGGTTTGAATGGGTGGACTGGTTATTGCCTTACCTGAATGGACCATTACAACTAGATTATATAGACGATATAGCTATGCGCTTCATAAAAATGTATTTAGGTAAATCGGTCATACAACAAGGCAGCATGCATTTGTATAGACAAATTTGCAAAAGAGGCCTATTTTTAGATCTTTTTGCTTCTCTGAATAATTTTTATCAGGTTGCGACCCTATTCCCCATATCATATAACTATTATTTTTATGGCAGATTATTTTTTCCAATCTAATGCTTCTTACTTCACGATGTTATTTAGGCGAAGCTGCTTATATCTTATGTTTGCTACATTGGGCGGTCTGGATATAATTCCTCTCCATGCAAAATCAAAAAAAAAAGGTAATATAGCGCAAAAAATAGATTATAATCAAACAACTATTTCTATCAAAGCTTCTTCAAAGCAGCAAGCAAAATCTATATTAGCTCCCTACAAAAAGAAAAGAACCAAACAAAATGCTTTTGTAAAAGAGCAAGTGGGCGAATTATTTCGATCTAGTACACAGTTATGCGTGTCAGCTGGCTTAATTTTTGCCTTACACAAATTTAGCAACAAACCTTTTGAATTATCTACTTTAGTGGCGCCACTCATTGGGAACCTAGCTGCCGATCCACTTAAAGCTATAGGGCGTTCTTGTGCTATGTTGTTTTGTCCTTCCTTATCCCAGCCTAGATTAAATGAAGCTATACATTTAAAAAAACAGTATGAAGCAAGAAAACACACTTTGTCGAGAAGTATGCAAAGTTTTATAGAACAGCTATTGAGTGAACATATTTGGTGTATACAACGATTTGATTACTATAGTCATGAACGTGCCAACGTGATCAAAGAGGTCTTACAATTCCCTGTAGGTCCTAAGCAAATTGTTCCTGATACAGCAGTTATACAACAGTTTATGTGTAACTATCCAGACCAGGTTCGTTTGGCTATTGGTGAGTGGGTTGCCACTATAGTTGAGGATGCCAAAAGTAGTCAATTGACTAAAAAATCAACACCCATCATGTTTGTAGGGCCGCCTGGAACTGGGAAAACCTATTTGGCTAAGCAGCTGGCAACTTTGTTGCAACTTCCTCTGCAATCTATCGATATATCTAAATATAAAAATGTACATGGGGCTCATTATTATTCTTCTGATCCTGAAAAAGGGGTCATAGCAGAGGCATTGATAAAATCAACGAGTCAGGAGCAAAACTGGTCTAATAAAATAGTTGTACTAGATGAAATTGATAAAGCCCTAGCTATGGATAAAGATGGCAGATTTCTATCTAATAATGGAGCAGAGGTATATAGTATGTTGCATACTCTTCTAGAAGCACAAGAAGTAGCTATTCCTTTGTCTCGCTATGACAACGCATCCCCTGACATCTCCCAGATAAAAATTGTTTTGATCGCCAATAAAACTTTTACAGAAACCCTAACAGCAGATAAGGCAGCGGCCTTAGAAAGTCGTGTAAAAATCATCTCCTTTGATGAAGGTTTTAGGCTTGAAAAAAAGCAAGTCATTGTAACGGATTATGTGGATCAGCTGCTTAGTAAAAAAGGCATTGATCGGGCGATGCTAGATCAAAAAGTCATAGATAGGATTATAGCAGAAGATGACCGTATAGGTTTAAAAGGGGTTCGTATTTTGCTGAGTGTGATCGATCGATACATCGATACATTAAAGTCGCAAAAATTGATCTATGAAATTGCAGGGATACCAATCCCTACTTTTGATGTCAAGCAAGCTTATACGCCTTATCATCCTCAAACAGAACCATTAACTACATTAGATGATAAAAAATTGCCTACTAAAAAGGGCTTTAAAAAATAGAGTATGGTTGAGGCATCATACCCATGATAGGTTTGCTTGCTATCTTTTTAAAACGTAAATTTAGGATTGAATTTTATCTTTTTTAGGTGCAGTAGCATGCAATTTCCATCCAAGCGTATATCTTTGCACACGCTGCCTTAATCTAGGTTTAGCTTTTTTGTAGCGTTTTTCAACCATTATTTACAACCTTTTTTGCTACATGCTTGCTTTTTTTTCGGTCTTTCATGGCTTGCTAAACTACCTCCGAAAAGGTTTGATCTACTTCTGGCTATTGGGCCTATGGGGCTGTAAAGACTTTAAAAATTGGGAAAGTATATATGGGAATGTATTAAATATTAAATTTGAAAAAGCAATGGATGAATGGGCACCAGGCGTACTAGAGGATCTGGGTAGCGAAAAACTTTCGGAGCTGCATTTTCTAAAAAATATAACTTTCCCAAATAAGAAAAACGATAGTCTCTCCATAATAAATTCAGATGATGATAAAATTCTTCAATTAACTACTAATCTACGAATAGAGCTCAAACCAAATACCAATCAAGTCAGCGTTAAGCTGATAGGGGCTACAAATAAACAAAACCCGTATCATCAAAAAGTTACCATTTACTATGAAACCATTGTTTCCATGATTTCTCCTCAAGCAGGCGGGCTACAAATACAATACCGTATTAAAGATATACAGTTTGATAAAAATACCAACAAGCCTATTTTCAAACGTTTTGCAATCGAACATCCAGTTCTCTTAAAAAAAGAAGAAGCACAATCGAATGCTAATGTTACGTTATATTATTAAGCCATTTCTAGCCGCATTTTTGTTGGCTGCGCTGCCTCAGTATATAGTAGCCAAGGATCAGTTGCCTTCCAATAGGATTTGGCCCTCTACCTGCTGCATTGGTATAGATCTTGCAAAAACTTGCGTGGGTTGGTACCAAAAGACAGGCTCTGCCTATGAAATGAATGGATCTATTGATTTTAGCCGTATTTTATTAGATCTAGACTATGGGATTGGAACCATACAGCGTGACCATAGGCAAGATAAAGGCTCCTTTACATTTTCTGAGGGGTACTATTTTAGAATAGGCCTAAGCTATAATTTTATGCCTCCTACCATAGACCACAATCAATTTTTTATAGGCTTCCGCTATGCTAAGAGTTTTTTTGATTTTCAACTAAAAAGTAATAAATTACAGTGCGAGCACCTGTCAGATAAGCCGTGTAGTGAAAAATGTACGCCACCCAATGGCTTACCAGTTTCCTTGCAGAAGCGCCAAGGTGGTCAAATAGCCCACTGGTGGGAATGGGTAGTAGGCGGGAAGGTATATTTAATGCCTATGCTATCGATTGGTTGTACAGCTCGTTACAAGTTTAGTAAAAAACTAGAAAAACCTCTAGCTACTTTTCCGTTTGATATTCCAGGGTTCGGATTAGCAGAATTTGACCATGCTTTTGGTTATAGTTTGTATCTTTTAATCCGCATTCCTCTAGAGAAACCAAATAAAATATGCGATCAAAGTTTTGCGCAAAAAAGTACAACTTAAGCAAATGATGGCTAGCTCTATATACCATACATTAGACCCTATTGTATCATGAATAAATATCTAAAATACTTTGTAGTATGGCTGCTGATCATTCTTGCCGATCAAGGATCTAAGCTTTGGGTGTATAGCCATATGTCATTGGGGTTAGACCACCATATTAAAATCTTGGGTAACCTATTTAAGTTTACCTATGTATTAAACTATGGTATGGCTTTTGGGTGGCAATTTAGCTTTAAGTATGGAAAGTTACTGATTACTTTGGTCCGTCTTTTTGCTTCTTTTTACATAACCATCCATATTATTCGGCTATTGGTACACACTGCCCCTCCTATTTGGATTTGGGGCTGGATATTGCTTTCAGCAGGAGCAATCGGCAATTGCATTGATAGTGTTTTTTATGGTATTTATTTAAACAATGCACCTGATACAGCCCCAATGAAGTGGTTCCATGGTCAAGTTATTGATATGCTTCATATCGATTTTTGGTCTGGTATCCTCCCCGATTGGATACCCATTTGGGGAGGACAAGAAGTCTGTGTGCTGCCTATTTTCAATATAGCAGATATGGCTATTTTTTTTGGATTGGGGCTTCTATTCTACGCTTTTAGAAGATTGCTTACATGTCAAAAAAAAGAGCAAACAACCAATTTTATCTTATAAAACATTTTATCATGAAACAGTTTATAAAGTACTTTTTTATCATATCGTTGATTGTTCTTGCAGACCAGGCCTCTAAACTCTGGGTATATGCCCATATGGAAATGGGGCCCGATGGACAAATAAATCTTTTGGGAAATGTCTTAAAACTTACCTATACTTTAAATCCAGCTATGGCTTTTAGCATGCATCTTGGTTTCAAGTATGAAAAAGTATTGATTACAGCCTTCCGTGTTTTAGCTTCTTTATATATCTTTTGGTACATCATTCAATCCATAAGAAGAAAGGCAACTGCGCTTTGGACCTTAGGATGGAGTTTGATTTTAGGGGGGGCTATTGGCAATAGTATAGATAGCGTTTTCTATGGTGTTTACTTAAATAACGCGCCTACCGATGCGCCTATGAAATGGCTATATGGTCAGGTCATTGATATGCTCCATATCGACCTTTGGTCTGGTTTTATGCCTAGTTGGCTACCTATTTGGGGGGGATACTATGTATATTGCCTTCCTATTTTTAACATAGCAGATGTAGCAGTATCTGCTGGATTAATCGTTGTTTTGTACGCCTTTCATCTAAAAGATGATACGAATCCTTCATCTTTAGACTGTTGCAATAGAAAATTAAAACCTACGAAAAACAAAAAATAGCTATATAATTGTTATTTTATGTCCTACACAAGACATAAATATGCAGTATTTTACTGAACAAATATCCAATAATGGGCGAAATATTCTTTGTAATGTTCTATTGCAACGGTCTCATAATTTAAGTGTTATTTACAATAAAGCATCCATAGAATAATTTGATAATGATCCAGTTTCGCTAGTAGTTGACAAAGAAACCACAACACGATCACCTTCCCTTTTATGAGATAAATGACCAGTAAATTCTTCTTGACTTGCCACACTAGACATTGATGCCACTAAATTTCCAGATGTATCATGATCTGAGCCAGCTGGTTTTACAAAAAGATTAGATTCATTTTTAGAAGGACTACACAATATATCTAACGTTTTCTGAGAACTTAATCTCCCTGCTATAGAAAAAGCTGTTAATCCCATTTTGAGACCGTTGCAATAGGTTTTTAGATTTTAGTATAAAAAAGTAATTGTTAATTTTATTAAAAGTTTAACTTGTAATTAGTCGGTCCTGAAATACTGTATAATTATTTGTTAATCAGCAAATAAATGGTTAAATTTGTATTGGTTAATAACCAGTTTTAGAGTTGTTTTGTATAAAAAGCTTGCAAAATAAGGATGAAATCTAAGAAAATAAATAATAGCCTTGAGCGTTTGTTTGAGCAACGCTTATCTAGTTTTCTTAACCCGAAACATCCTTTATTCCAGTTATCTGATTCGATTCC
>NZ_JBOZWW010000061.1:0-15427 GCF_050864855.1 Candidatus Cardinium hertigii | reverse complement strand
TTGAATCTGTAAATAGCCAATTCCGTAGAGTTACTAAAAATAAAAGAGTATTTCCTAACGATATAGCTGTTTTTAAAACCTTATATTTAACTATTAACTACATGACCAAAAAGTGGACCATGCCTATTCATAATTGGAGTGAGGCTATAGCACATTTTTTAATTAAATTTGAAAAGAGAATTCAATAAAACATAAAAATATTTTACACACTTAATTGGACAGAGCCGCCATATCAGATTGAGATTCCTTTATTAGATGAAGTAGAGATGTTCGTAGGGTTTAAACAGGATAAATTAGCGCTTTTAGAAAAAGAATCTGAGTTAATAGGTAAAAATTTAAAATTACTTCCAAATAAAACGAGGCTAGCAATAATTAAAATACCAGATTTACGTAATGATGAACCCTGTTATGAGCCTATTCCTGACAATGATCTTCGAACACATCTTTTATCTGCGTTCAGTAAGAATAAAAGAAAATATTTTACAAGAGAAAAGATTAATGGTCATCGAGTACAAATTAAAAATCCAAGTGTAGGATATATGGCAGAAATGAATTACAAAATAATCAAGGAAAGCATAACTCGAAGATATGTGCGTAATTTTGCTTATGATATAGTTTATAATACTACAGATGATTGGGAAAATGCTTCTCACTATAAAATATGTGACAAAGCCTATCCTTCGGATAGTACTATTCGTTTTGATAGATATGATGCAAAAGATTCAAATGAAAAAGGCCCTCAAGATGAAATTTTTACAAATGAGAAAAAATATAATAATATTACTTGGCATCGTATCCCCCAGTCCCGTATCAATCCTCTAGACCCACCTGATTACCCTAAAGGAATAATTTGTGCTAGAAATACTAGAGATAATAGATATGCATATAACCGTCTATTAAAATTTGACACAGGTAATGCTGCAGTTTATTATTATTGTAATGAAAGTAATGAAAGAGAAGGAGAAATACAAACAAAAGAGATAAAATCTATTTTTGATCCTCGTGAAGGTAATTTAAATATTTCATTTAGTAGGGCAGGAATAGAAGAACTAGATTATTTTTTTCTTAGATCTTTTGGTGTATCAGCTGAAAAAAACCATATTATGGTTATTGAAGTACGTCATAAACCTTATTCATCACTGCAATTCAATAATATATCAAGTTATTTTGCCTTAGCAGATGATAGTGGGAAGATTACAGGCCAGTACTATATTTATGATAATGTTTGCGGTAATGCTACTATTTATGACAAAATAGCAGAAAGTATATACTTCTTTATATCTACAAAGACTATAAACAATACTAAAAATTATATCTCATTAAATGGATTATCAGGTTCTATATCCTATGATAATCCATGTCGTTATTCAAAAGGATCTAAAAATAATACCATTAAATATTCAATTTCTCGTAAAAAATTAAGTATACATTTAACGAATAATTATGTAATAGGAAATGAATTAACATTATCAGAAAAAATAGTATCTATTAATGGAGTACGTGGAAAATCTAATGAATCTACTATTCTTTTTGCTCATGGGAAAAACTCTCGGTTTAATGTAGCAATAATAGGTAATATTCAAATCAATGAGATTTATGATTATGAGTATAATAATCGATCCAATCATGTTGCTATACATTTAGATATATCAGGGGAGTACAATTTATCCAATAGATCCATGTACTCTAAAAATCATAATAACCTATATGATCTTGAGATCAAAGATTTACTATCCGTATATGGAACAATAAAACGCCTGAATAATAATAATACTTACTCCCAATCGATTTACCTTAAAGATGGTAACGTGACCTATATTTGGAATAGTAATTTAGCACATAGTACATTTAGGATTGGAATTAAAAAGCATTCAGCTCATTTTAAAATGTCAAGAGATATAGATATTATAAAGCATTTAAATAGAAGTATGTATAGAGAAATTAAGGAATATGTGCACCATGATGGCAATGCACATAATCCATCATATCCATTAAAAAATGTATTTGTAAGGAGATCTTTATTATCTGATGATTCCAATGGACTATTAAAAAGTATAGATATAGATCAGATTAGATTTTTGAGATTCCCTCAAATGGTTGGAAGTGATATTAACGTTACTGTTTTATTATTTGAAGACCATGATAATAATCATCATTATCATGTTTTTCCAACAGAACGGATTAATATAGATAATATAGATTACCGTATCACATCAGAAGGTATTTGTGCAATACCTTCTTCAAAAAACAGGTCCCAAAATACTATACGTGTTTTATATCCTAAGTCTAACTCTATGCTGCAAGAAAATGTAAATTTATGTACTGATAGTACCCTATTTAGTACTTTAGCACCTAAGGAGTATACTGAAAATGATAGTCAGCATAAACATAGACATCATCATGGAGAAAGTGATCCTAGTCTACGAGCGCATCATAGAGGACCTAGAAGTATAGATGACTATACCTGGAAAAATTCTGATACAATTCAACCTGTTACTAGTGGTGCCAATAGTAATATGTATAGTTCACCTATAAACTATATTGCTAATATATTCCGTACCAGTTTTAGTGCATTCCAATTTACAAACCCGATAGGAAAAATAACAGACTGGTTTAGTAAGGATACCAATAATATTAATCAAGAAGAACTAAGTCTATCAGATAACCATAGAAGTACATATAGAGCAAGTATAACTACAGAATCTCTACATGAATCATTCAGATCAGCCTCAGATAAAAACCAATATAATGATTCATATAGGAATATAAATAGTCGGTCCTGAAATACTGTATAATTATTTGTTAATCAGCAAATAAATGGTTAAATTTGTATTGGTTAATAACCAGTTTTAGAGTTGTTTTGTATAAAAAGCTTGCAAAATAAGGATGAAATCTAAGAAAATAAATAATAGCCTTGAGCGTTTGTTTGAGCAACGCTTATCTAGTTTTCTTAACCCGAAACATCCTTTATTCCAGTTATCTGATTCGATTCCTTGGCACTCCTTAGCATCAGATTTAGACCGCGGTTTTAGCTATGGACCTGGTCAACCTCCTTTGCCTATTCGTTTAATTATAGGTCTTCTCATTATCAGTCATATGTATAATATTTCTGATGAACAAGTAGTGGTTAGATGGGTAGAAAACCCTTATTGGCAATACTTTTGTGGATATGATTATTTTCAGTTTAAGGTGCCTTGTAACCCCAGTTCATTGACCCGTTGGCGCCATAGATTAGGTCAAGAAGGTCTCAATAAAATCTTATCTATGACTATAGACTTATCGCTAAAAAAAAAAGTAGTGACCCGAAAAGAACTTGAAAAAGTTATAGCTGATACTACTGTAATGGAGAAAAATATCCGTTACCCAACTGACTCTTCTTTGCTTAATAAAGCCAGAGAAAAACTGGTCAGTATAGCCAAGAAAACAGGTATTAAACTGCGTCAAACTTATCAGCGGTTAGGTCTATCTATTAAACGTAAAGTTGATAGGTATGCTCATGCCAAACAGTATAAACGTTTATCCAAGGGCGTTAAAACATTAAAAACCTATCTTGGTCGGGTAATAAGAGATGTAGAACGTTCTATAGCATCCTGTGATGATCTAATACGCAACCAATTTACGCGCCTACTATCTATAAGTAAAAAACTTATAAATCAATCAAAAAATAGTAAAGATAAAGTTTATAGTATCCATGAACCCTCGGTCTACTGTGTGAGTAAAGGTAAGTCTAGAAATCCTTATGAGTATGGTTGTAAAGTACAATTTACATTGACCCATAAAAAAGGTTTAATTGTTTCTACAGAAGCGATACATCCTAATGCTTATGATGGCCATACTTTAGAGAAGAGTTTATTACAAGCCGAGCAATTATCTGGTACCAAGGTAAAATATGCTTTCGTAGATAAAGCCTATAGAGGTCATAATATTCCTGTTAATGAATGTGATATATTTATAAGTGGTTCTAAAAGGGGTATAACCCCTGCTCTAAAAAAAGCTATAAAAAGAAGATCTTCTATTGAACCGCATATCGGTCATATGAAAGCCGATGGTAAATTATCCGTTAACTATTTGAAAGGTATTTTAGGAGATAAACTTAACGTTATTTTATGTGCTATTGCTCATAACCTACGACTGATTACAAGAAAATTATTCTTAATACCCTCACAGTCAAATAAATTAAAACCTATATAATTAAAATTCTTAATCCAAAACCAGTTATACCTATATCTTGGGTAAGAAAAATAGAGCGCCTGATAAACCATATATATTATAAAGAAATATCCATTCAATAAATTTATTCAAAAATAATATTTCAGGGCCGACTAAATAACTAAACTTATCCTATCCTATCCTATCCTATCCTATCCTATATGTTATAGCAGTAGTGGCTCATCAAACATAGATAAAAATTACTAAGTGTGTTTAATATCAACTTATTTATTAAATAGACTGGTGCATAAAATGGTTTAAGACAAAATTACTAGTAAAAAGTGTTTATATAGTACACAAATGGTGTATCAGTCTTATTGTTATTTTCATCTTCTACTTTGTAGAATGTAGCGTAGAAATTTTCTATTAAATTTTTTATTGGTAGTCAACTAAAAAATCAAGATAAAAAAATATTAATTTTGTTTCCTTGTATTTAATTTTTATCATGTTATAAAAATGGTTTTCCATGAGCAGCAATAAGCTTATTCATTTTATTTCATTAATAAAGGCTAAAATAGTATTAGCGTTATTAAAATAAGATGTAATGCTAAGTCAGTTATTGTCTATGGTGTTAACGATTCAAACCTTTTCAAAGTTGGAAACGTCAGTTTTTAGAAGTTGATTTCTTGCATTTGATCCATCCAAAGTTGTTAAAGTTTATTAAAGATGAAAAGTTTTGTTTTGCGCTATTAGCGTTCCAATAAAAGAAACAAATAAAGGATGAGGTCTAAATGGCCTAGAAGTATATTCTGGATGAAATTGTACCCCTATAAACCAAGGATGTTCATTTAACTCTATCGCCTCAACCAATATTCCGTTGGCTGAGACACCACCTATGCCCATACCAGCTTTTTCAAAAACATCTTTGTAGTTGATATTGAATTCAAACCGATGCCTGTGCCGCTCTACAATACTTTCAAGTTTGTATATTTCCTTAATTTTACTGCCATTGATCAAAAAGCTCTCATAGTTTCCAAGACGCATAGTGCCGCCTAAATTTGACCTACGTGTACGTGTTTCTTTTTTTTCTCCATTGTACCAATTAATCATTAAGTCAATTACATTAGCACAATCATTTGTAAACTCTGTAGAACTTGCATCCTTTATTCCAAGAACATTACGCGCAAATTCTATAGCCATCAATTGCATACCGAGGCAAATACCAAATAAAGGTATTTTATTTTTTCTAGCATATGCAATGGCCTTAATTTTACCCTCTATACCCCGTATACCAAATCCCCCCGGAATCATAATACCATCTACTGCGTCTAACTTTTTATATAATTGATTACCTATCTCGTCTGCATTGATCCATATTAAGTGTACTTTACATTTATAGTGAATACCTGCATGTAAAAAGGCTTCTGAAAGAGATTTATAAGCATCCTGTAATTGATTATACTTGCCTACAATTGCCACACGCACGTTCTTTTCATGGGCCATAATCCGCCGTTCAATCAAATGCCATTTATCCAAATTGATCTTATCTGTATGCCTTAAGCCAAAATATGTTATTATTTGCTTCTCAACATTTTGCTTATAATAAGAAAGGGGCACATGGTATATTGTTTTTTGATCAACAGCAGCTACTACGCTATGTTTTGGCACACTGCAAGCAAGTGCAATTTTATCTAATAAAGCATCTGGAATCTCTCTATCAGATCTACAAATTATCAAATCTGGTTGAATCCCTATAGACCTTAGTTCTTTGACGGAATGCTGTGTAGGTTTGGTTTTAAGTTCTCGAGCAGTTGCAATATAAGGTAACAAAGTTAGGTGTATACATAGGGTATTGGTACTACCAAGTATGTACTTGATTTGTCTAATTGCTTCAAGATATGGCAACGCTTCTATATCTCCCACTGTACCTCCTATCTCGCATATTATGAAATCTACCTTATTTTCACCAAATCTAATAAAATCGTTTATCAAGTTTGTTAAATGCGGTATGATTTGAACCGTTCCTCCAAGATAGACTCCTGCTCTTTCTTTACCTATAAGCCTTTCGTAAATTTTTCCGCTCGTTATCGTATCATGTTTAGAAGCAGGAATATCTGTAAATCGTTCATAATATCCAAGATCTAAATCAGCCTCTACGCCATCAGATGTAACAAAAACCTCTCCATGTTGATACGGACTCATAGTTCCAGGATCTACATTTAAATATGGATCAAGCTTTTTTAAATTAATGCGATAACCACGCGCTTGCAATAGTGCTGCTATACTCGCTGCACATACCCCTTTCCCTAATGAAGAAACGACCCCTCCCGTAACAAAAATATATCGACACATAATCTGTATTCCAAAACAGATACTACAGGATAGTAATGTTTGGTTGCTTATAATCTATGATGCACTTATATTGCTTTGAATCTATAGCGCCAATAACGCCACTATATTACTTAATAATAAGTTCTATACTTACTGGACTACTCCATACAATTTTATTTTTATATTCTGCCCAATAGCAAATCTCCAAAGTTCTATTGCCTTCCGACTCATTTTGATATGCCTCATACATATTGCTTTTTAATGTTTGTTGCATTGCTTCCGTAAGCTCCTCTTCGAAGATTAAAAATGTACCATCATGAGATATGGCCCCGTTTTTATTTCTAATAAAGTTATCAATTACATCATTATGGTCATCCATTTTTGAACCATTTAGCTTCCCTACCTTAGCGATTAAAAAGCCTCTATTTTGCGGCTTATCTTTGTCTAGTTGCTTAGGTGTTAATGTAACCTTAGGGAGACTATAGTCAATATAGGGTTTTGACAGAAGATTCCACCAAACAGATTTAGTAAAAGTAATATAGGCATTCTTATTGTCTAAGGTGATATCTATTGGCTGACTTGATTGCGGTCTATCTTTTTTTTGTAGCTGTGGGGTTTCTTTTTTTTGTATGGTTATGTTTTCTTTTTGTGTGCAAAACGTAAGCTTTTGGTTTGCTTTAGAAAACAAGCAGACAAAATATTCATAATCTGTTGCACGGCTAAAAAAGTCTATACAAGATGGGTCTAGCAATGTGCCTGAACCAGTTACCAGGCAAATGGTTCCATCGTCGCTTATACCAGTCTTTTTCTTTGATGCATCCAATTTTTTAAACAAAGATTCAATGGTAGCGGTTCGCCAAACATTACCTTTTTGTAAAAAAAGCAAATATGGCTTTAGATCAGCCGGTAATGATGTTATTTGACCATTAACCGCGTAGTCGATTTTAAAATCGGACAAGGTGACCATTTCTTTCCCTCCTGATACTTGCGCACGGCAAAGGCTTACATTGGATACTTTTACATCATGGCCATCATCCGTAAAGAGGATGGCAGGAGTAGCATATGATTTTGTTGTACCATCAGAGATGATATGTTCTATTTGACTCAAATAGCAATGTTCATTTTGCATCCAGTAACAAATTACCTTAAATTTGCCACCTTGAATAGGCGCTTGGCTACTTAATAAGTTACCTACTATAGCCGGATCCATTTCCCTTAATTTACCTGGAATGATAACCATTTCATCGTTAAAAGATGTAAATGCCGTAGGCCATCCATCTTTAGAAGCCATTACTTGCTGAACCAATGGATAAGGGCTAATTTGTTCTCTAAACAATATAAAACCTGTTTTGGTACCATTTTTTAGGTATTCAGTATTTATCTTACCTTTTAAGAACCAACTTGTACTATTATTGGTTTGTTGTTCAATTGGGTCCATAGCTTCTAACCCAATATTTTGATAATTGGGTAACAGCTGATCTTTACCTTGGGTATTCATTTGAACTGAATTAGTAGAAATAATATAATCCTGGGGAGACGCACCATTTGGGAGGTATAGCATATGCAGTGCATATTTTTTTGATGCTAATTTTTTATAATCCTGTTCCTTTATCTTAATAATCCATTCGTTTATACCTGTATCAGGTTTATGCCAATAGATAAAACCATCTTCACCTTGCCATAATAATGTTTTAACGTCTTTAGCATCTATCGCACTTTTTACTATAGCTAATGTTTGAGTAGACAATTCAGCACCATCTACTATCCCTATAAAAGCCAATTCACCCTTTAATGGAAAGTCCATATTGGAAATGGTTCCTTTACATTGAACTAAAAAATCTGTTTTGGCACCTGCTATGCAACTAATGCTGCCTAGTGGCCTGCAAGAAGAAAGAGAAAGAAGAGGCGGCTTATCCGCTAATGTATGATCCTGTTGTATATCCTTATGGTATGAAATAGATGAAATAGGTACTTGCTTACAGTTAGAAGAAACGGAGAGTAAATAGTAAAATAGCGACAGGATCAATTTATTTTTGTTGTAAAACATGCTAAGGATCAATTAAGTGGTTGATAGGTTGATAAGTTCATAACTTATTTTAATAATTGCAAATGTACAATACATTTTTAATCAGCAGTATATCTCTATAAGATTATTACATAGATCTTTCTACTACTCAACCATCCAAAACAAAACAATGGCCTCTTGCATCCAAGGTAGCTTCAAGCGAGTCATAGACCAAGGAGGTAGTAATTCCACTGTATCGTAGTCTTGATGCATAATGCTAAGATGCCAAAACCTGCTTTCCGAGCTATTATCAACCTGCTCTCTAGTCAAAATGCCCATTCTGTTTAAAAAGTGTTGGTTCAATATATTTTCGAGCGTAACATCTTGGTATAAAATTGTGTCTTTAAGTTTTTTTAAGCTTTCCCATCGTTTTATTACTTTTTCAATAAGTAGTCCGGTATGGATGGATATGGGTTCCAACGCGTCAGCAGCTATTAAACTGTTGGTGGCTATTTTTTTTGTAGCACCCTGTAAGGGTTGCTTTTCTAGCTGATCTACCATTTCTGCTTGCGGATGACCATACGCATCATCGTTTGCATGGCTATAGGGTAGCAATACCGTATCATAGGCTAAGCCACAAAGTAGCTTGGGAAGCGTAAGTTGCCATTCTGGACTGTTTAGCTTTCCGGTAACTAAGTATTGTAAGAGATAAACTGCATTGTGGGCTGCTTGTTCACAAACAAATTGATTGCCCACCATTAAGTTATGGACCTTAAAAAAATCATAGAAAAAAGGCCATAGAAAAACCAATCCAGTATTTTTGGTATAGACCCTAACCTCTTCTGTTGGTACACTATCCCTCTTAGCTATTTTTTTTTCTAGGGTTGCTGGTAACTGCTCTAATGGAGTATGTACTACAGTTGACGGGCCAATCCTATTTTCATTGATCTGCTTGATCAGTGGCTTGAGCAAGTCTATGATTTTATTTTTTGGGGGGGGGATGGTACTTTCGTTGGCTGCGATTGAAGCAATCACTTGGTAAACAGTTTCTTTGGGATAACATATAGTCAGTAAGGTACGCTGTACAAACTCCATTGCTTCAATTTGACTTTTTGTAATTAAATAATGGATGATAGAAATACAGAGTTCTTTTTTCCATCTAGATAGATGGTCGAGTGGTATAATGGTAGATGGCAACGCATTGCTTAATACATCTAGGTAGTGCATTACAAATAGAGATTTTTCTTTTGCCAAACAGGCTATCATCTTTGTAATAATTTCTTCGCTAAAGTAGTATACCATACGTCTGGCTGCCAATTCATGGTTATCTTGCTCTTTTAATAGTTTTGATAAAGCCAATGGTTGGTCTGTGATGGATTGCATCAGTTCATCGCTTAACGTAGCCATGGCTAGCGGATACTGTTGGGAAAAAAAAGATAAGCTTCCATTCAGAAATAAATACAGTTTGGTTAAAATAGGCGCTTTGTAGCCACGTTGTATGGCTTGTTGTTGAATCCTTTCTCGATATTTTTCTTCTAGTTTATGTAGTGAACTGGTTAGTTTTTCTACTTCTGGTATCCCCTTGGTATCCTGAATAAAGATTTGAAAAGTTTCTAGTAGTGTAGTAGGTGTAATGTGTAAAACATTACTCCACTGGCTAATGATCTCTGCAAGCCAATCCTCTTTGGCCATCAATGTGCCAGGTAGTGTTTTCAATATACTATCCCAAAATAGGCTTCTAGTAATATTTTGTTGACCTAGTGAGCCTTCTGTAGCACACCATAATTGATAGCTTCCTTGTATAAAGTTTGCCAATCTTTTTCCTATATCATTGTGGTTTTGAACCAATAACATAAGTTGGCTAGGGGTAAAATTTGCAATAAGGCGTCGTCGTACATGTATTTTATCTTGTGCTAAGGAAAAAGTAGGCAAATGTTTTATGACATCATTCAACAAAGCGGTAACCTCTGTATAATGCTCCAACTGACCGGTATGTAAAAAAAGGTTCCATCTTTTTGCAACGCGTTGTTGCTTGCCTTGTAAGGAATTGGTAATTTGCTTATAGAACGTTGTGCCAATGGTTGCCTGTAATGGCTTATCAATGGTTGACAAGTGTTGTGCAACCAGTTCGTTGATCACTGATTGGGATACATCAGCTCCATCAGATGCTCGGACCCTATGTTTAATAGCTGGCAGTAGCTTGCTATAGTAAAGCGGAAGCAAGGTTTGGTCTAAAGAAAATGTTTCATGTGTAAATAGAAACATAAGATCTACTTCATCTATTTTATGTAGGTTCAGTGGTGCTAAATTTTTTTTGAGCAAAGAAAAGGTCTCTACTAGATGGTGATCGCTTGTCTGTTTGGCACCATTAATCAATTGATCACATAAAATAGTTGGACTGCACGAAGTTTGTATGCCAAGATGGCATAATATCCGCTCTATATATTGTTTTTCGGTAGTAGGTGGTATATGAATGATCGCTGCTTTAATAAAAATTTCTTTTATTAACCGGATATTGGTCAGCTGTTCTGTGCACTCCACTACTTTTGATTGGGAAATGACTTTTTCTAATCTATCTAACAGCTGATCGGAAAAAGGAACAAAGGCTTGTAAAAGTTTTTTTAATGTTGGTTCTGTAGAATTTTGTATTAATTTTCTTAAAATAGTTGCTTCTTGGCATAAAGGTGTAAGCTGATCTCGTATTTGTTGGCATGTTGCATGTCCCAATCGTTTGGCTATTACATAAGCTGCCACCAACTGGTCTTTGGGCAATTCATTATAAAGCAAGAAAGCTACTACATCAGATAAGTTACTTTCTAAGCCCGAAACAGGATCTATATCTAAGTAGGCAGCTCCAATATCCGCCAGTTTCGGGTCGGTATGTAAGCTATTATTTTGGTGCTCCGTTGTTTTTGGACCATCTGAAAGGAGGGACCCTCCAGATATAGATACAAAAGGTCGTATGATGGCTCCTACTGCTGGATCATAGCTTTGCGTGGCATACAGTATGGATAAGCGTTGCTTGTTGATGAGGCCATTGGAAATATATTTTTTAAATACCGATTGAATTGCTTTAAGATAGGCCGTTTTAGCATGTTCGAAGCCACAATAGGCCAAACTATTCCCTTTAACAGCGCGGATAGGTGTGGCAGTAGCAGCAGTAGCTGTTGCAATTCCTCTAAAATCAGCATATAGCGTTGCTATATAAGGGCCTATAGATTGCAAAAATTTAATAAACAGTGCATCAGGTAAGCGTTTGATCAATTGTTCTCTGTTTTTCTTTTCTTTAAGCCAGCTTTGTAGGAAAGAACGTATACCCGGTTGATCTATTACTATCTTAATGTCACTAATAGCTCTCAATCGTTCATCAGCTGCTATAGTAGGATGGATGATCCTTTCTAACGCTTTTAATAGATTAGATGAGTCATCTTCTGAGATTGAAATAGGTGCGCTACTGAAGTCGACTGGATGGGTAGAGGCCAGTTGAGGATTGGTAGCTGTGCTATCTGAATACATGGTGATTTTTAGATCATCTGATAGGATAGAGGGTTGTGTGATGGATACCAATGGCTCCATTATAGCTGCTACTTCTGGATGATGGGTATGCGTGGCACACCATATCGACAAACGTTGCTTATTGATAAAGTTATTGGAAATATATTTTTTAAATACCGATTGAATTGCTTTAAGATAGGCCGTTTTAGCATGTTCGAAGCCACAATAGGCCAAACTATTCCCTTTAACAGCGCGGATAGGTGTGGCAGTAGCAGCAGTAGCTGTTGCAATTCCTCTAAAATCAGCATATAGCGTTGCTATATAAGGATCTATAGATTGCAAAAATTTAATAAACAGTGCATCAGGTAAGCGTTTGATCAATTGTTCTCTGTTTTTCTTTTCTTTAAGCCAGCTTTGTAGGAAAGAACGTATACCCGGTTGATCTATTACTATCTTAATGTCACTAATAGCTCTCAATCGTTCATCAGCTGCTATAGTAGGATGGATGATCCTTTCTAACGCTTTTAATAAATTAGATGAGTCATCTTCTGAGATTGAAATAGGTGGGCTATTCAAGTCGACTGGATGGGTAGAGGCCAGTTGAGGATTGGTAGTTGTGCTATCTGAATACATGGTGATTTTTGGATCATCTGATAGGATAGAGGGTTGTGTGATGGATACCAATGGCTCCATTATAGCTGCTACTTCTGGATGATGGGTATGCGTGGCACACCATATCGACAAACGTTGCTTATTGATAAAGTTATTGGAAATATATTTTTTAAATACCGATTGAATTGCTTTAAGATAAACTGCTTTAGCATGTTCAAATCCACAATAGGCTAAAGAATTGGCTTTAACAGCGCAGATAGGTGCGGCAGTAGCAGCAGTAGCTGTTGCAATTCCTCTAAAATCAGCATATAGCGTTGCTATATAAGGATCTATAGATCCCAAGAATCCAATAAACAATGCATCAGGTAAGCGTTTGATCAATTGTTCTCTGTTTTTCTTTTCTTTAAGCCAGCTTTTTACTAAAGAACGTATACCTGGTTGATCTATTACTGCCTTAATCGTACCAACAGCTGCGGATAGTTGATAAGAGGCCATGGTATGATTGCCTATTCTATCCAATTCTTTTAGTACTTTTTGCTGATTGTTAGCATCTTGATACCAGTATTTCGGTGGCGTTGCAACCATATCTCGCAACTGAAATACCCATCCTTTAATAGTTGCGTTATAGGAAGATTTTTTTTCATTTTGCTCATAATAGGCGTGTATTTTTTCTAGAATTTTTTCATAGCTCGTAGCAGTTTGAATAGCTGCTTGCTGGAGGAGCATTTGCAAAAAACAGATCCGGTCTACTTGATACTTTTGCTGGTTAATGATGGCCAATAGAGCCATTGCATGCAGTTGCTGTTCCAATGTGTATGGTCTACTTGTCAAAATCCCCGTTTGGTATAACAGTAGTCCTGCTTCAGCTAATATAGGTGTAAAGTAGGGTATAGGCTGCTTTAATAAATAGGCAATCGTATGGGCCACAGTAGTTTGGGAAAAAAGTGCCATACAACGTTGAACTGCTTTTCCTTTTTTTCTTAAATTAGACCAAAGTTGTGCGATGCGCAAGGGGGTATGGTGTAGCAATTCCAAATATGTTTTTTCAATTTGTTTTTCAGAACGTTCGACCATCCACCAAGCAAAGTTACCTTCTGATAGATAGTGTGCTATAGCCTCCATTTTTGCATCAGGTAGTGGAATTATTTGGTCTGCAGTAGGGTTATGTAGTACCTTACCAATCTCTTCTTTTAGCTTAAGCGTTAAGATCTGTTCCACCTGATAAGGTAATTGTTTGCCAAGAGCAGATAGATTTAAATCACCTACATCTATTACAAGCTTATCTAAATGAATAATTGCATCATCCGGAACGTATTGAGAAAATAATTTCGATAACATAGGCATAATATGCCTATGGACCACTTTATGAAGGGTACGTTGGAGTATGTTATTTTGACTATGCTGATCAAGCGTAACCTCGATCCGACTACGTAGAATAACATGATGGGTTCTTGTAGACATAACCACTTAAGTTGGATTTAATAGGTTTAACAACTGCTTCCCTATTGCTGTAAAATTCAGAACAATGTGAATTATGGATTATAATATTTTTAACCTGATTATCAATTATAAAAATTTATCTATACACAGTTCTATAAAGAAAACTTATATATAAATATAATTGGTTGTCAGTTTATTATTTTATAGCGTACTTGATAAAAGTAGGTAAAACAGCTAATTTTTTAGAAAAAACCAATAAACGAATCTTATTAAGTTTTTGTAAATCAGTAAAATAAATCCTAACCACACTTTAATTCTTTTAGTCTTTCTAAGAAGTTAAGAATATAACACTTTTTATACTTACAAGTTGTAGGAGGCTTATCATCTTTACGTTTTGCAAAACAACTATTAGTACACTCATTATCAGGTAGAAATTCTTTTACTAATTCTAGGAATCTGATTAAGTTCTTAGGGATTTCTCTTGAAGCAGACGACTGATCTAGATTATATTTCCTCCTTAAAGTGTAACTTATATCCTCTAATAATTTGTGAGCAAGAGAATGATTAGTTGATATAACGTGTTTTATTAGGTAATATGCTCCATTAATATCATTATTATGAATGAATAGATCGAGTATATTATTGTAGGTTTCAGGTTGTAGTATAGATGGATCTATCTTTTCACTACTTATCAGTATATACAATATGCGCCAATCAAATAAGATATTATTATCTTTATCTACATTTATTTCTTTTATATCTTGGTTTATATTATCTATTGTTTTGTATAAAATATTAAGGAACTTATTATCATTTCGAATTAAAAATTTATTAAGATCTAATTGTGTAGGGCACTTTTCTATTAGTAAGCTAACAGCTGACGGACAACGATTGTTCAATGCTATTTCTAAAGCTGAGAAGTATACTTTTTCTTCATTCGTATACACGATGATGTTATTGATGATCGAAGTGAGCTGATCATTCAATATTTTTTTACTTTTTTCTGTGTAACTATTTATATAATCAGGTGTTTTGCTCTGGTTGGTGCAAAGATATTTTAGAAAATCGTGTTTTTGATAATTTTGAATGCAGTTTAACATTTGAGTACATTCTACCTCAATAAGCTTTTCAGGATCGTGAGCAGTAACTTTTTGATCAATCCGTAAATCGAGACCGTTGCAATAGGTTTTTAGATTTTAGTATAAAAAAGTAATTGTTAATTTTATTAAAAGTTTAACTTGTAATTATTGTTTAGGTTTTGTAATAAAAATTTTATGATATTATTATGTCAATCAAAGTGAGCGGTCAGTTAAGTTTATCAGATATATCAGCTAGTCGTCGTAAATGCAAGCATACCTTTTTTGATCAAATCAATAATCTGATTAACTGGTCATT
>NZ_JBOZWW010000020.1:0-16759 GCF_050864855.1 Candidatus Cardinium hertigii | reverse complement strand
ACTTTATCTTTACAAGTTTTAAAAGAAGTACAAACTTTTTTACGCGGATATACAGCAGATAAGCCCATTCTACGCATATAATCTAGTACACGATTTTTTCCTATAGACAGACCATCTTCTAATAACTGGTTATATATATAGCGATATCCGTATTCTGGATGATTACTATAAATATCACCTATTTTATTGATAATCTCTCTATTAAAAGTATCCTCTATACTAGATTTGTAATATAGAAAAGAACGGTTAATGGATAATAACTTACACTGTCTTGCCTTAGGTAAATGAGCAAGCTTGGATTCAACAAGACCTTTTTTACTTAATAAGTCCAAGCTCTTTAGCTTTCCCAATGCCCAATCTCTTTCAACTGTAGTTTTACCTAATGTCTTGGCTAAGGCATCATTTTCATCCTTAAGATGAGCTATTTCATCTTTGTATACACTAACAACTTTCGATGGATCAAAAGCCAAAGAGGCATTTTCCATAAACTGATGTTTCCAATTTTGAAGTGTCTTGGTTGTTACTCCATATTTGGACGATAACTCTACTAACGTTAATTCTTCTTTCAACAAATCTAAGACTATTTTAGTCTTCTCTACTGAACTAAATTTTCTGACCTTTTTTCTTCCCATTTGATAAACTCCATTTTGAAACAATAAAACTACTATAATAGGAAACAATTTAAGTCATTTTTTTGTCCAGTTTTTTCGGTCCACTATATTCTAAAAAAGTAGTTTTTTTTCTACTAAAGTGAATCCCTACTACTACTGTCAACAACAAGAAAGCCGCTACTATCACAATAGGCATATTAAATAATATCATATATAAAATGATTAAAAGAGTATACAACCTACTATAGATATGGTATAATTTCTATGTTAAAGATTTTGTTTTAAAAATCAAAAAAAAGTGTAGCGGGAATGGATAAATTATTTTCAATCCGAAAATTACTTTAATGCGTAAATATTTATACTATTGTGATATTAATATGGTATATTTGATTAATCTTCATTAATAATGATATATAATTGATATTAAAAATATATTAGTGTGATACTAAATCAGATTCATTATAACATATAAAATACGTTGTAACAAATCTATAATGGTGTAAAAATGATATATGTAATAGGCGGTATTAAAGGAGGATCTGGTAAATCTACTATTTCTACAAACTTAGCAGTTTTAATGGCCAAAAAATTCAAAGATATTCTTTTAATTGACGCAGACGATCAACAAAGTTCTTCTGATTTTACTGTGTTTAGAAGTGAAACAATGAAAGATAACTTGGACTATACATCCATTCAACTATCAAATAGAACAGTTCGTGATCAAACAATAAAGTTAAGACCAAAATATGACCATATTATTATTGATACAGGTGGTAGGGATACTACTAGTCAACGAGCCGCTATAAGCATTGCTGATATTTACTTAGTCCCATTTGTCCCTAGGTCATTTGATATTTGGACAATACAAAAAGTGTCTATACTAATAGAGGAAATGAAAATCATTAACCCAAATTTAAGATCATTTTCTTTTCTTAATAAAGCTGATTTTAGTGGTCAAGACAATAGTGATGCTGCTGACTTTCTTAAAGAGAATAAAACGTTAAAGTTCATAGATATTTTCATAGGAAACAGAAAATCATTTCCAAATGCATCTTCAAAAGGATTAGCAATTACTGAGACAAAGCCTAAGGATATAAAAGCTATACAAGAGTTTAATGCTTTATTTAATTTTTTAGTTAGTATTAATTTAGATTAAATCTAATGTTATTATAGTATTAATGTAACATTAAAATAATATTAAAATGGCTATTTCTAAAAAACTACCATCTTATGAACGTAAAGTAAGTGATCTTATAAACAAGGGTGGTGCTATCGCTAATACTAATAAAAAAGAAGAGCGAAGTATACAAAATGTACAATTAAGATTACCTAATAGTCTAATTCAAAAAATTGATAATCAATGTACAAATGATTACTATCAAATAAAAAAATCTAGACATAGTTGGATATTGGATGCAATTTTAGAGAAAATTGATAGAGAAAGTTCGTAATTGATCGACCTGGAAATATTATTTCTTTATAAATAAATTTAGGAAGTGTTCAATAAACTGTGTCAGTTTCGTGTTTCATCTCAACTCAGGATTTAATCTATCTGGAAAAAAGACGTCTAACTGAGAGATAGTCAATGCCCAGTTTCTCACAGTTTATTGAACACTTCCTAAAAAGTTAAAATTTACATAAATATTGTTTCTTTACAATAATCTAAATTTTAGATTTATCTAAACAGATTAAATTATGTAGATATAGAAAAAAGTTGTCAAATTCTTTGAACGAAATATCCATATAGAGGTCCTCTATTTAGAGCATTATACATAACCCTTTCAAATCCAGATTCTCGTAGCGCACTTCCTACTAACTTAGTGTTTAAACGAATACTAGTACCAACTATATTTTGCAAGTACCTAAGTATATCAGTAGCTGTCATAAATTCTCCTTCTTCTTTATTTGATGGAGAAAGATACTGGAGTATCAACTCAGATTCTGTAGAATTTGTCTTAAAATCTCCAGAACGATTTTTTAACTCTTCTAAGTCACATTCGCTTAATTCTCCGCTAGTTTTATCCAATTTATATAAATGATAAGCCTGTTCCCATGATTTTTCTAATATATATTTTGCTTCATCATCTAAATAATCAATAAAATCTATTTCAAAACTTACCCATCTACTATTACCCAACTCTGAGCGCAAGAATTCAACATTATTTGTACTACCTACAAAAGAGGATATACGAGAAGCTGTTATTTCATCTTCCTGATAAGGCAAACGTACATTAACATGCGCCTGAGACAACCAAGTTTTAATTATCTCTGAATTAGAACGAAGCTGATGTAACTCATCTAAATCTATAATAAAGTTCCTTATAAGAGCCTTTTGAGCATCTTTTTCATTGCTGATAATCGGATTACCGTTGTAATATCTTCTAAGAGAAGGAGGGCATAAAAAACGACAGAAATAGCTTTTCCCTATGTTCTCTTTAGGGGAACATAAAATTAAAGCATGCTTATTAATTTCTCCATCTTCAAAAACAGTACGTACAGCTCGAATGAGCCATTTCTTAAGATGCGTATACCAATAACGACTATTATCAGGTGTATGATTTTTTAAATGAACATAACTAGATAGTTGACAAATATAATCTTGACTACTATCAAAGTCTTTCCCTTCAAAAGATAAAAAGTAGTCCTCTATTGGATTAAATCGTTCTACAAAAAAAGATTTTAAAATACAGTTAATCAAATCTAAAGAACAGTCAAATCCATTTCTATCTAGATTATCTCTTAATTCATTTACATTAATTTTTTCCCATATACTACTATTCTTTTTAGTACTCATCTCTCTTTCTTGCGTAACGATATTAAACCTAAAATTGAACTTACTATCCAAATAGTATTTTACTTTACCACGTTTAGTGTTAACTGTTTTTTTAACTTTAGGAACGTCAAGAGAATGTATAAATACTGACTTCGATTGTTGGATACCTTGATCCAATAAAAACTGGAAGTCAACAGCAGAATATTTTTGAAAATATTCTGCTATATCTTTAACTTCTTCTGGTAGTCGAATGGATATAATACCATAAGATTCTTTTAATTTATTAGAGGCAGTCTTTCCTGCATCATCATTATCATAACAATTCAATAGAACAGTAGTTCTACTACGTAAACTTTTCAGTAAATCCTCACTAGGCATTTGATGCTCTGACTGCAAAGAAATTACATTAATAAATCCATGGGCATACGCACTCATACAGTCTTTTTCACCTGCTGTGAACAATACATAATCTAAATTTCCTTCTGGAAGCTGAGATAAGCCGAATACATCATTTTTATTTTGGTTCTTATAGGAGAACGTCTTCTTCTGACCTTTAAAGAAAGGATTATCAAAAAACGGAGTATTTATCTCTGGGATGTATACTTTAACCCTACCATCTATATGATAAGCGGCTACAATCTGATTCTTCTCAAGATATTTGAAAGAAAAAAATCGACCTGAATTACTTTTATAAGATAAATAACCTACTTGTTTTACATCAAAATGATCTAAAACAGATTGATCAATACCATACAGCGACCAGTATTTAAGATATAGCTTAGAAATAGAAGATTCTGAATAGGGTACATATTCAATAGAAAGAGTTTGGGAAGGTAAAGAAAATTCTGGTTTTTTATCTAAAGATAATTTAGGAATAACAGATCTAGGAGTAACTTTTATATCTTGATCACTATCTAAACCCAAACACATTTCTTGGTTAATAACTTCTAAAAGCTCTTTAAACTGTGTTCTACAATCTAACCCATAGAAATCTGCCCACATTCTAAAGGCATCTCCCTGATGTCCTGTGTTAAAAGATTTAAACTTCCATGTACCTTTATCTAAATAAATTGATAAGCTCGGGTTATCATCTTTTTCAGAGAATATAGATTTATAGTTTTTTTTCCTTACATTTGAGTTAAATGTAGGAACCAAATGGCGGATAAGGCATGCCTCTCCTCCAGCCTTTTCAAGGATTTTTTCTTTTGTCAACATAATTTTATGTTTTAATCCCTTGAAAGGCTATTCCTTACATTAAATCTGGATCTCAAACCAAAATAAAATAAGAAATAGCCTCCTTTGGGAGGTTATTTTTGTTTATTCTTTTTTTTAGAATTCAAAAGGTCTTTTAAATATCCCATAGCCTTATTATCTAGAAAAACATTCTTATTTACCCAATAAACTCTTGATATTTTAGTCTTAGCTATTACACCCACAAAACAAAGCTCCCTTAAGGACTGAATAGCAGATGTATCTGATTTCTTATTAGCAAACCTCTTAAATTCGTCAATATCAAATATAAACCTATCTTCTGTAAAAGACTTCGTATCGAATATATAATACATCAATTCTAATGCGGCTTTCGAAAGATTTAAAATTATCTTAGATATATCTGATACTTCCTCATCTTCCAAAAATGGATTATCTGAAAATTCAGAATAATGTTTTAATCCTTTTTTCATAGCAACTAAGTAATTATGTTGTATTATACAACAACAAATATAAAATATATTTCTAATATACAATATGTCATTAACTCAAAAAAAGAATCAAACTTTATTTTAAACTTATAATCAACTATAAAAAAATAATATTATGTTAAGTTTAAGTAAATAGTAACTCTTAGTAAGATATAGTAAGGTTATCTAAAAATATATTAATCTGAAAATCAAAATTTTGTTAGATAAATAGTAAGATAGTAAGATTATTAACTTTATCTATAATATATAGTATACGCTACGAATAGTATATGTATGTACATAAATATCTCTATATATAAGATATATCTTACTATCTTACTATTTTAGTATTTATATATACATATAAATCTGGTTACTAGAATATTAAGTAATAGTAACATTTAATATAAAAATCTTACTATATCTTACTATATCTTACTATTTTATTTCATTTTTATAAAAAAATTATAATTTGAAAATCAATTTATAATTTATAATTAATAGAGTTTTATATGCGACACCCCCATTTTGATAAAAAACAGCCCTAAAAACCATATACTACTGATTATAAACTAATTAATTCTTTAAAACCCCTCTTTTTAGCTAAAAAACTCAAAAAACACCTAAAACAGGGGTTTTAAAAAACAAATACCACTGATTATGAGATACTACATCTCTTCAAAACCCCTCTTTTTAGCCAAAAAACGCCAAAAACACCTAAAACAGGGGTTTTAAAAAACAAATACCACTGATTATGAGATACTACATCTCTTCAAAACCCCTCTTTTTAGCCAAAAAACGCCAAAAACACCTAAAACAGGGGTTTTAAAAAATATATACCACTGATTATGAAATACTATATCTCTCAAAACCCCTGTTTTTAGCCAAAAAGAGGGGTTTTGAAAGGGTTTTTTAAACTTATGTTTGTGATTATGAAGTAATTATGTATTTTACACCCCTATTTTTAGTAAAAAACACTAAAAACAGGGGTTTGAGAAGATTTCCCCTACCAATCCATAGATATTTCTAGCCCCATAACAGTAGGTTCCTTGCTTTGCTGCTTACGCAACTCATGTTCCTGCCCACTACGAACCAGCTCTTTTTGGAGTACTTTAAGCATATCTTGATTACCCAATATGGACACCAACTCTTGACTCCAGTCTTTAGAACGAGAAGGAATAGAAGATTTACAAACCATTTGCTGCACACCAGCCAACTCACTAACTACTTTATCCATTTGCCTACCAGCCGGATCATTATCAAAAGCCAGCGTTACGGACAACTCATGGGCCTTAGCGTTAGATAAAACAGTCTCTAATTCCTTTTTAATGCCTTCTGATAAACTACCGCAAGTAGAGATATACATCGTACTACCATCATCCTTATGGATTTGTTTATGGCTTAAAGCGTCTATAGGGCTTTCTGTGACCACAATAGACTTTACGGGTATATGATGATCAACTAAGACAGATAAACCCCTAGGAAGCCCTTTTTGGAAGTATTTAGCACTATTGACAAAACCATCCTCAGAGATACTTCCTTTGGAGTCAAATCCGTAACTAATCGTACTACACATAACACCTTTCCCATGATGATCTAAATCCTTGTACAAGGCAAAAACAGCTTGATCCCCTACTTTGACACTTGGATAATGTTCGTAAGTAGAACGCCCAATACCCCTACAATGGAGATAATTATTTTTTTCATGTACTTTAACCTTATCAAAAGCTTCTTGAGCGATACAACGACTAGCAGAAACATCTTGTATCTCTTGAGACAAACATTTCTGATCTTTAAGCATACGATCATCCAAGTGATGACTAGACAAACCACAAATACTCTGATAGGTAAAACCCCTTTTTTCCATAAAGTCTACTATGGTACCTTTGTCTTGATCATCTACTAATGATTTATACATCCAATGGCCATTTTGATTGGGACTATTTTTAATCAGAACCTTATCGCCTTCTTTCTCCATAACCGCCCAGGTTTTAGAACTTTTTACCTTATCTAGCACATAACCCATAGAAGCAGCATGTTGAATCAAATTAACTTCCCTCTTAACCCTTTCTAAGGAGTTTTTAATAAAATTATCTCTTACCGTTTTACCTGTAGTTTTCGTGTAAGAAACCTCTCGTTTGAGTAATTTATTTTCTTCTTCTAAAGAATGTATTTTATCTTGTACATTTTCTAGCTCCTTTTTGGCTTTATCACGATGAAATGGATTTAAAGTATTGAGGTGTTTGGTTGCTTGTTCTATTTCTCTGTCAATTTTATTGATGCTTTTATAATATTCCTTTGTAGGAATGTGTTTTCTACCAGTTAATGAACTTTCTATTCCCCGTTCTAAACCAAAAGGAGCCATAGCTTCTGCATATCTATTTTGGTAACCCTGTAGTTTAATAATACCATCTTTGTAATGCTTAGCACTTAATCTTCCATCTTCAGTAATAGGAACTACTACACAGTGAATATGTGGGGTACGTTCATCTCTATGTACAGAAAAACGAACAATATTTTCTGCTCCTCCAAATTCTCTGCAGGCAAAATCCCAATTGGCTTTTTTCCAACTTTCAAATAATGCTTTATCAGATTCTATTTCTTTCATTCGTTCATGGCTACCAGTCATGACTAGACCTAAAGCTTTAATTGCATCTGATCGAATAGCTTTCTCTTTAGTATACCCTTCTGATATTCTTTGTTCAACCAGTTCAGATAAAGATTTACCACCGGTATCAACCAATTCTTCATTGAGATGTGTTCTAGAGGGATCTATATGAAGTCCTAACTCTAAGTTTAAACTTTTTTCTGCTTCATCTTCGTATAGGCCTGTTTTCTTCACTTCTTTGCAGGATCTATCTATGTGCCTACCGATTCCTATTAAACCACTTTTGTACCCTTTTATATTAAATGTAGCGAACGACATAACAAACAATAATTATATAAAATAAGGGGGAATTTTTTCCCATTTGCTCTTAAAGAATACAACAGAACAAAGATAGACATAACCAACTAAAATCGAGCATACCTTACAAAGTAAGGAGTAGTGAGCTACGCCTTACTCCGTAAGACCATAGAACTTATCCTCCTTACGGAGTTATAATAAATAAACAAATGGGAAAGAATGTTTGTAAAATAGCCTATATTTTGAAGATATATAGTATATTTATACCATATAAATTTTAACAGTTTTAATAAAATAAATTACATAAATATGGAAGATAAAATTAAATCAATGGTAGATGAACTTATTAAAGAAGGAGTCGATTTAGAAATTATCCTTAAAGCTTCTGGACTATCCATAAAAGAAATAGAAGAAATAAGCCCTTTAGCTTACGGAAGATATGTAGGAGCTAGAAAAAAACTACTAGAAATAGCCTATAGAATGATAGATCTTGGTTATAAAAAAGATGAAATAGTAAAGGTTACTGGAATGATTCCTTCTAAAATAGATGACCTAAAAAGTAAAACAAAAGCTAAAAAATAAATTGTATTTTTAATACTAAAAAATTATGATTTTTAATAAAATTAAACTATATTATATAAATAAAAATGTAAAAAAACATGTAAAATAAAAGTAAAATGAATGTAGAAAATTTTATCACATCAGTAGTTGATAAATATATTAGTCTAAAAAAATATAAAGTACCTAAAAAAGAAATAAAAAAAATAAATCTTATAGACCATGAAAAATATATAAAAGCTAAAAAAAAACTACTAGAAATAGCATGTAAAATGATAGTAATTGGTTATGAAAAAAAAGAAATAACTAACATAACAGGAATATCTAATGAAAAATTAAAAGAATTAGAAAGTATTTTTAATACTAAAATATTATGAATTTTTAAAAAATTTTACTATATTACATAGTATAAAATAATAATAAATACTGTCATGATGAAAAGTAATTATACATGTTATGGAAAGTATATAGGATATAAAGAAAGAACAATAGAAATAGCAAATAAAATGATATTTCTAGGTTATAAAAAAGATGAAATAGTTAAAGTAACAGATATACCTTACCCAATAATAGATAAATTAGAATCCAGTATAAAAAATAAAAATAATATTTTTAATTAGATATATATTAACCATATAAATATTATAAAAATATGGAAGATAAAATTAAAAAAATATTAGAAAAACTAATTCAGTCAGGTGTTGATATGAACGCTTTTATTAAAGCTTCTGGATTATCTATACAGAAAAAAATAGTAAGCGTTATAGGAAACGGATATAGAAGCAGAAAACTAGTAAAAAGAAAACCATTTAGGTACTAATGGTAGTATTTTATTTTTTTCTAGCCTTATTTTTGTTTCAAGCACTTTATTGGCTGAAATTAAGTGGTATCCATCTAAACGACCGTTATCTTAAATGGGCCGTTGAATACGCATTTAAGTCAAAATATGGGTTACATACTAGGCTAATTTTAGTAGGTTCTATTTCCTTTTTAGCCTGGGATCGATTGAAAACATTTATAGCCAATGCATTTGATAAAAATAAAAGTTGGATACCTCTTATAATACTTTCTTTCTGGTTAATATTTACGATTTGTTTTGTCTATTTTGAAAGAACATGTCTATATCTATATTCCTATAATTGTTTAAAGTCATATACCTATTTTCCTTCCCATTTGTTTATACTTTTTTTGGTCTATTTCGCTATCCCATTTTGGTCTCATGGAGATATAAAACCTTTTGTAAAAAGGGATAAAAAGGCGATAAGCCTTCCAAAATGCTACGACAAAAAATCACCTTTTAGTATAGCTATACCTACTAAAAGTGGTAAACTACCAATCAATAATCCCCAAAGAGGTATCTATATCTTAGGTGGCGCTGGAAGTGGTAAAAGCATCTATGTTTTAGAGCCGATACTTTACGAAATGATTAAAAAAGGCTATTGTGGGATTGTATATGATTATAATTTTGAAGGGATTCAAATAGATTCCCAAGCAAAGTGCTGTTTATCTAAATTTGTCTATAATTGCTATTACAGGTTGCCAGAAAAAGAGAGAAAAAAGTTTTCGTTCAAAACGATTAATTTCACCGAACTGAATAAAAGCAGCCGTATAAATCCCATAGATCCCGTTTATATATCAAATAGAGCCTATTTAGAAGAATATGTAACGGTATTGTTAAAAAACCTTAATCCTGGGAAAAAGGATGATTTTTGGCATGTAAGTACTAAATCGCTTTTACAGGGGATGATCATATATTTGTCTAATAAAGCCCCAAAGTATTGTACGTTACCCCATGTATTGATGTTATCTACAAAACCTATAGATAAGCTATTAGGTTTAATAGAACAAGATGAAGAAGCCTATATATATTCTAGTTCTATATTTGATGCGTATAAAGGAGGAGAGAAGTCATCCGCCCAATTAATAGGTATTCTAGCCAGTTTTAAAACTAGTTTACTTCCCCTTATAAATAATGATTTGTTTTGGGTGTTAAGTAAAAATGAAATAAACCTGACGATCAATGATGGCAATGCGCCTACTCTACTATGTATTGGAAACTTTCCCCCTGCTAAATCAGCATTTAGTCCAGTAATATCCTTGCTCCTTACAGTATGTTTTAAATCTATGTATGGACATGGTAGAACCAAAAGCTTCGTAGCCATAGATGAGTTGCCTACGTTGTATATACCGGATATTTCAGAAGTACCTGCTACGGCTAGGAAATATGGAATTAGTACGATTGCTTGTATTCAATCTAATGCGCAATTAGAGGATACATATGGCCATGGAGGAGCTAAAAAACTCAGAGATATATTAACCAATCAATTTATAGGGAGTTGTGGGGTTGAATCATTAGGTTATGCCAGTTCTTTATTTGGTAAAGAAGCGCATATCGTAAAATCTACTAGTTCCTCAGAAACTTATCATTCTAATGCTAAAGGTCCCAATACTACCCGAGGAGAAAACGTGACTATACATGATAAAGACGTAATCGAGTCTAATGAGTTTTCACATTTTAAAGTTGGCTACTTTGCAGGAAAAGTAGTAGAGAGTGAGGGTGCGTTTTTCCAGGAACAATTTAAACCTGTCTCAGATTACGACAAACAGTTTAAAAATAAGTATCTAAAAGAATTACCAGATGTGGCAGTAATTGATGCTGCATCTATTATTGAAAATACAAGAAGAATTAAAGAAGAAGTTAATACACTGATTGTGTGACAAATATTGTAAAGTATAGTAATATGAATAAAGGTATATCATTTAAATTTTTCAAGTACGTTTTACCTGTTTTATGTTTATTTTCTGATAGATCTTTTTCCAGTTCGCGGATTATTGTGGACGAAAAAGGAGAGATTATCGGTAACAAGAACAAACGTAAGTTTGTTTGGAAAAGGCATGCCCCCTTTGGCATGGTTTTAATACCTTCAGGCACCTTTTTAATGGGTGGAGGTGTAAACCAATCTGTTATTCCCAGTACCCATGTCACCGAAGTTAAAACAGTAGGTCCCTTTTACATGGATGAAACAGAAGTAACAATAGCCCAATACTTTGCTTTTCTAGATATCGTTAAATCCGATCCAGAAGCCTATGGCTTAGATATAGAGTATATAAACGCCAAACTAATGCCAGATATGAATAGCTGGCAAAGAGACTTTGGGTTTATGTTTATGGACGATTCCTTTGGGACCAGTTATTGTAATGATCCAGGTTTTTCAGATCGCCCTATAGTAGGTATCACCTTTGAAGCAGCCCAACAGTTTGCCCGCGTTAGATCTATTTATAGGAATAAATATTTAGCCTCTAAAGGCCTTCCTCCCGCCCCTGATTTTAGGCTTCCAACTGCTTTAGAATGGGAATATGCAGCCAAAGGAGGCAGCTCTTCTTCCCAATATCCATGGGGAGGACCTAATGTAAGAGATACCAAAGGCAATCTACTGGCTAATTTTAAGGTTACCAAAGGGAACTATTCAGCCTCTGGTTATACCTATACTTCTCCGGTAAAAGCTTTTCCCCCTAATGGCTATGGGCTTTATGATATGGCTGGCAATGTTTCAGAATGGTGTCAAGATGTTTATAGTCCTATAGCGATTTATAAAGATAGATCCGAACGCTCTATTGATATATCTGACAAAACTGTTTTTAGGGTTATAAAAGGCGGATCTTGGAAAGATTATGCCTATGCCCTACAAACAGGTGTTTGTGACTTTGAAAACCAAGAGGTAGCCAGATGCTACATTGGTTTTAGGTGTGTGATGTCAGCTGTATAAATATTTCATTAAACTTTTAGGATATCATGCATCAAATAAATAATTCATTTAAAGATAAGTTTTATAAAACGATAATGCTCTTTGTCTATAATATTGGTGCATCCGTTGTAATCTTAGGGGCGATGTTTAAACTATTAAACCTACCTGGAGGTAGCCTAATGTTGGGTATAGGTCTATCTACCGAAGCATTAATTTTCTTTTTAAGTGCCTTTGAACCTAAAGAAAAATCAATCAGTGGCTCTGAGAGCCATCCTAATTTACCAACTGATTTTGAAGATAAATGGAGTAATTATATTAATCACATGGAATCCATGACCCATACATTATGCGCTATGAATGCATTTTATAAAAAATCGTTAAAAGAAATAGAAGAAGCAGGAAATGAAGCTATAAAATTTAAAAAGGAGCTTACCTCTCTCAATGAAAAGCTCACTGTATTGAATGAGATATATAGCAATAGTTTAAAGGCTTTTAAGCGTTAATGGTTTCATGTTTAAAACATCTATTTAAGCTAGTATGCCTATAGCCAAGTTAACACCTAGACAAAAAATGATAGGTGTAATGTATTTAGTATTAACGGCTATGTTGGCCATTCAAGTGAGCTCTAGCGTATTGGATAAATTTATGCTGTTGAGCGCAAGTATCGATAAAAGTAAAGCGCTACAATTAACCCAAAATGAACATTCCATTCAGTCACTAAAAACAACCGTTTCAGATATGGGTAATCGTCCCATAGATGTCAAAATACTAGTGAAAGTAGTCTCTATTCATAAGGAAACTTTAGACCTATTAGCTTATATAGATAACTTAAAAGATCAGTTGATTACCTTATCAGGCGGAATAGATCCCACCACTAACTTACCCAAAGGTCTTAAAAACAGTGGTACTGTATCTCGTTTGATGTGTAACCAGGGAGAAGGCACTATGTTACAAAACAAATTAAGTCACTATATAGCCCATATATCTGAGAAAACCGATCATACCTATCTTTCTATTGCTTTTGATGGCAAAGACCATCCATTTTTCAGTAAAAATCCAAATCAATCCAGCAAAGATTTTGTAGGATTAAATTTTGAGGATACTCCCCTGTGTGCAGCATTGGCAACACTAAGCCAGTTTTCCTCTGAAGTGGTTGCTACAGAAGCAGATGCCATTAATAGACTGGGCCATCATTTAGGCGCTAGTGACGTTAAATTTGATCAATTTAAATTACTAGCCCATACAAAATCCTATATTGTTCCAGCTGGTAGCAAGTATGAGGCAGATTTAATTTTATCAGCAGCTTCGTCTGCTGTATCACCAGAGATGTGTATCAATGACGAGCCCATTTTAGTACAAGACGGCATAGGAAAAGTTTCTTTTACTGCTTCACCTGGTAAATACGACGACCAGGGCTTTTCCCAAAAGAGCTTTAAAGCCTCTATAAAGTTAAAACTACCAGGAGGTAAAGAGTCTGTTCTTACAGAAAATATTTCTTACCTAGTAGCCAAACCAGTAATACAAGTAAAATCTGTTGCAGTTCAGTCGTTATATTATAATTGTGGGAACGAACTAAACATTCAAGTTCCATCTTTAGGCATAACCTATAATCCTACTTTTAAGGCAGAAGGTGGTATAGCTATACCAGGTACTAAAAAAGGAATTGTAACCATTATTCCTACTTCCAAAGAGGTAAAGTTAAAAGTATACCAATCAGGTCACCTAATCGGTACAGAGTCTTTTAATGTACAATCCATTCCAACCCCACAAATTACCCTTACCAGTAATAATAAACCTATTGATCCCCAAGTAGGCCTTCCTGCATCTGGGCTTAGGAGTTTAGAAACACAAGTAATTCCCAATAACCATTTTAAAGCTTTTTTACCCAAAGATGCTAGGTATCAGGTAGTAGAATGGGTTATTACCTTAGCAAGGGGTAGTAGACCTATACAGACGTTACAGGTAAACCAAACCATTGCAGATTTGTATCGGATAGCTTCTTTAGCCAAACCAGGTGATCGCTTGGTAGTACAAATAAAAAAACTAGAAAGAAAAAACTTTAAAGATGAAATAGAAACGATTGTAGATAGATCCTGTTTTAATATCATACTCCATTAACCCTATGTCTGTAAATAATTCTTTTTTTGTTTTATGTTTCTTTTTCAGCTCGACCCATTTATCCTATGGCCACCATTTAGCTAAAAGCTATAATCCCCATTCCATTCGTCCTATAGATAGAGCATATATCTTATATGCCATAAAAGTTTGGAGGGATATCCCTTTAAATAATCGACAAAACAGTTCATGTTTTATGACTGGAAAAGAGATATCTAAAGTGCTGGTAGAAGGAGTAAAAGCAGATGTACTAATACCCTATCAGGATGATACCCTTACGGCAGTTATGGATAAAAAACAATTCTTAAAAAACTTGCAAATTGAACCCGGAAATAGTGCTTCTCAAAATACGCCTAATGAATTTTACCCCAGTGAGATGGCGCTGTTAAGATTGGTAGAGCATATACTATTTGATAAGGTTACAGCTAGACAGGTGTATGATATAGAGTCCATTCAGTTAATAGTTCCTGGTAAAAACCATCCGCCTACTTATTTAGATCATACCATAGCTACGTTTAAGTATAAAGATGTAGTAGCCTATTTTAACACTTTACCATTTGAATCAGTCTGTTGGTACAATAGGTCCAATGCAGCAGAAAACCTAAATTGGATAGATGCTTTTACACTTAGATTATTTGACAGCACCATCTTAAAAGTAGACGATAGTGATAATCTACTAGATTCAGAAGACAAGTATGTAGATCTTGAAGAGTTACTTTCAGAGTATTAATAGGCATAGACTATATAATATTCTTTTATGTAACTTAATAGATGTAAATAGATTATATTTGTAATGTTAAATACATTTAAGTAATCATTACTCAAACACTTTGTATCAAGCTATTTTTATGAAAGAGTATTTAAAGCACGATGGATTAGCGAAAAAGATCTTATCTGATCCAATAGCTGCCCAGGAGTTTATCAGCCATTATTTACCAGAATCCTGTAAGTCAATACTGGATCTGAATACCCTTAAAGTAGAGAAAGAGTCTTACGTAGAAGAAGATTTAAAGCAGAAATTTAGTGACTTGGTATTCTCTATCAAGATGAAAAATAATGAAAAAGCGTTTATATATACCCTTATTGAAGCCGAAGTGCGTCCTAATTATTGGACAGCGTTTAAGCTATGGAAATATATTTTTTTATTGATAGAAAGGCATAAAACAAAACATCAATCAAAGTTACCGTTGGTGATTCCGATCGTAATGTATCACGGTACTAGACCCTTTAACGCTCCAAGAAGTTTATGGGATTTGTTTATAGATCATAGTCTTGCTAAAGAGTTTATGGGAGGTGATTACCAGTTGGTAGACCTATATTCGATGCCAGATGAAGCAATTAAAAAGAAGCAGCATTTAGGAATGCTTGAATATTTTATGAAGTATGTTTATGCAAGAGATATTTTAAATCTATGGGAAGAGTTTTTAGAAAACTTTAAATCTTGTCTTTTCCTGGATAAGGAAAAAGGCTATATTTATGTAAGGAATTTTTTATGGTATACGGATAGCAAACTACCAGAAGATAAGTATATAGATCTAGAAAAGATTATAAAGGAACATTTTCCTAAAGAAGACAAAGAAAATCTTATGAGAACTGTAGCACAAAAATATAGGGAAGAGGGAAAGCTAGAGGGAAAGCTAGAGGGAAAGCTAGAGGGAAAGCTAGAGGGAAAGATTGAGATTGCTAAATCCATGCTTTCAAAGGGCTATTCTATAGAAGATATTGTTCTTATTACTGGTTTATATCCTTCTGATATTCAAGATCTTAAGTAAGATAAATAAATTTTTTATTTATTTACTAGAATATAAAATTATCATCTTGATAATCAACTACATATAATTATATTCGTAAACTTGTAATTATAAAGTTTTATACTTATAATTGTGGGGTTATGTTTTTTTTGATTAGGTGTTAATATAATATAGATTTAGAAATAGCCTCCTTAAAAAGAGGCTATTTTTATATAATCCCATCTTTCTCGTTTATCCTATCTCGTTTGTTTCAAAAACAAAAAATCATTTTTAGCAGAATATTTCTTTTGGTCTAGATATATTTGTTTTTTTAAGTAATATTTTATATCTTATATATATTACTATGTAATATATATAAGATATAAAGTTAAAACTAATATGACAAAACGTTTAAATAGGGGTCGCCTTGGATATTGGAAATTATTGTACGTTAAGGTCTGTTTTCTGTACTAGCTTTGGGTTGTTTTTTCTTCCGAGTTATTATATCAATTGACGTGATAGACAACATTTTTCAGATACTATTTTTCCCATTTTCCAGCAAGTTATTAAAAGTGCTTAGCATGATTTTTTTAATTGTTTAAAGTGTACAATCGTTGAATACGGCATACTTGCGATGCGCTG
>NZ_JBOZWW010000004.1:0-16845 GCF_050864855.1 Candidatus Cardinium hertigii | reverse complement strand
TGGCTGTCGTCAGCTCGTGCCGTGAGGTGTTGGGTTAAGTCCTATAACGAGCGAAACCCTTTTACTTAATTGCCAGCACGTAATGGTGGGAACTTTAAGTAGACTGCCCGTGTAAGCGGGAGGAAGGAGAGGATGAGGTCAAGTCATCATGGCCTTTATGCCCAGGGCTACACACGTACTACAATGGCATGTACAAAAGGAAGCTACTTGGTAACAAGATGCAAATCCCAAAAGCATGTCTCAGTTCGGATTGAGGTCTGCAATTCGACCTCATGAAGTTGGAATCGCTAGTAATCGCGTATCAGCAATGACGCGGTGAATACGTTCTCGGACCTTGTACACACCGCCCATCAAGCCATGGGAGTTGGTAGAGCTTGAAGACAGTGGCCGTAATAGGAGCTGTTTAGTGTTAGACCAGCGACTGGGGCTAAGTTGTAACAAGGTAGCCGTACCGGAAGGTGTGGCTGGAATATCTCTTTTATAGAGTAAAATGCAGTTCCTCTCTTCTTACCACATTTATTTTAAATATTATTTCCCCCTCTATTTGTTTACAACTTATTAGTTTCTTCCTATATTTTATTTACTTAAGCCATTATCAAATCAAACCACTGAAGAAGGCCAATTAAGTTCTTAACTTTTACATTTTATTTGCCATAGTTATCACTTCTGTTATATTTGTTTTAAATGGCTATGCATTCCAATATCTAGTCCTTACTGGCCCTGCATATACATAAAAATGACCAATGGAATTATGCTATCCAAACGAAATCACCAAGCTAAAAGACATAATAAACAGGTATAATGGCTTATTTGCCCCAAATAATTGCTATATTCGTACATTACTTGTTGCTTCCACATTTTATCTATTCTACAAGAACAAATGGTTTAATGATTATAATAAACCACTAAAAATTTTAGAAAAAACGTAAAACTTTTCATTAAAATGTGTTACTAGTTATGCAACTATTTTTAATGGCCTATAATTTGCGTCTATCAAAGTTTAAAGAAATGCCACAAGATGAAAAGCAAGGTTCTTATGCTCACTACGACTGAGCCTGGTAATGCCTTTCCAGAAAATTTTAGTTGTTGGTGTGCAGGTGCATTAGAAGCAAAAGGGTGTGGTACAATGTTAGAAGTAATAAACTTAGAAAAAATCATACAGACTTCATCCAATCAACCTTTAGAGATTGAAGAAGAAAAATTAATAGTATTGCAAAATACCTTATCTCTTACAGAAAAGATAGTGCTTGTGCTTCCTGAGTACAATAGTATGCTACCAGTTGGTTTGGATAATTTTATAACCTTGGTTTCTGACAACAAGCATAAATTATCTAAATTGGTCTCTATTGTTATGGATGGTTCTACCAATCGGGATAATGATCAGCAAAGTAGTTTTTTATTCCGTTATCCAATTTATAAATTGGATATGCTTTTTGGCGAAACCTTTAGTGCCAGTCGTACACAAATTAAAAATAGTCCAACTGGCAATATGTGCCCACTCTTTGCAGAATCTTATGGTGCGCTTTGTCAGCTGATACAACAAATTCTATCATAAAAACTATCATTTTGTAAAATATATTAAAGCTTTCTTATAGTTTAAATAACGTTTGATTTGATCAGCGTAGCATTCTTTATTTCATGTTGTGACCTGCATCAGCACATTTTTCTATAAATTTATTATATTACTATTAATTAATGAGCGGTTTTATCCGTACTCTAATTTGTAAATAGCATTTATGCAGCTCTACTTAAAAATTTTTTACTACCTTTATGGACACTGTTGATCATAAATTTGGATTGCCCCAACCAGACTTTCAAGCATTACCTAAGAAAAAAGTTATATGGCCAATATTGGTTATTATAGGTGTAATAGTCATCCTTATTACGGCCAAAATGGGTTATAATGGTTATGTAAAGATGCTAAGTCAGAAAAATACTACACCTGCTCTTGACACAACAAGTAATAGTGCTGATGCTCTTCCCCAATTGGCCCATTCAAGTCAAATGAATACAAATGTTCATAAAGGCTTTAACCAATCTGTCCGAGGTGAGTCACCCTTTGAAAATAAGAAAAGTACCAAAATAAAAGAGAGCATTAGTGCTACGCAAGAGCAGCTAGTCATAAAACAAAACAAGCCACTAGTAAAGCCAGGTACCTATCAGGAATTAAGTGAGCCACAAGGCATATACCACCTAGTAGTGGTCAGTTATTTAGATAAGCGGTCTGCTAAAAAAGTGGTTCAACAACTTATGAAAAAAAAAGAAGGGGTCTGTCTTATTCTACCTAGAATAAATAAAAACAAAACAGAAATGTACTATCGTGTGACCATAGGCCATAGTAAAACTGAATCTGAAGCAAACGAAAAGCTTAAGAAATTTAAATCAAGATATCCCCATATGTTTATTTTAAAGTACTAGTGTTTTATCGTTGGGTTTGGTTTTACATCCATTCATTATTTATAATTTTATGACTACATATACCTTATTAGGGTTGCTATTAAAAGGTGGTTGGTTAATGTTGCCCCTTATAGGTCTATCTGTAATAGCTGTTTATATAATAGTAGAACGTTTGTTCATCTATCGAAAGTACTTAAACTTTTCCAGCACTTTTTTGGTATTGATGGAAGAAGCATTAAATAATGGAGACCTTTCAAAGATCAAGCATATCTGTACCGATCAAGATAATATTATACAAAAAGTAATCAGCAAAGGGATAGCAGAGCGACAAACTTCAAATGTTGCATTGATTTTAGAAAGTGTATCTAGTAAGATAATAGCTTATTTAGAAGAGAAACTTTCTTTACTAGCAACCATTTCTGGGGTTGCACCTATGATTGGCTTCTTAGGTACGGTAACAGGTATGATTCAGACATTCATGGCAATTTCTCAAGAAAATCATCATATAGCTTCTCATCTTTTTTCAAGTGGCATCTATGAAGCCATGGTGACAACCGTAGCGGGATTAATCGTTGGCATTATAGCCTATTTAGGTTATAATTATTGTATTGCTCAAGTTAATAAAGCTGTAGCAACATTAACTTATGTCGTTAATCTTTTCTTAGCCAAGGTGAGATCCCTATAGTAGAATGGTATAAAATAAATTAAAGTATGAAAATCAGTACAAAAAATAAGATAGATGCCTCTTTTAGTATGGCCTCTATGACTGATATTGTATTTTTATTATTGATTTTTTTACTCATCACAGCTAGTTATGGCCCTCAAGTGCTTCCAGTTGAGTTACCATCAAGCACAAATGAAAAAACGGAATCTATCCATGTAAACGTAACAGTTACTGCTCAATTGACCTATTATGTAGACGGTAAGCGGGTTGTCTTCAATCAGTTGCACAATGTGTTACAGGATCTACTAGCAAAAAGATCTAGTAAGGTAGTTGTATTATATATGGATAAGAGTCTTTCTATAGCTCATATGGTTAAAATAGCTGATATAGTGAATAGACTAGGTGCTACAGTTTCCATAGCAACAGAATTTGAAAAAAAATATGAAGGCTAGCTGGTTATTTTCTCCACATGGCCAAGGAATAGCCTTATCAGCTGCCTTGCATTTATTCCTTTTAGGGTTGGCTTATTCTATACGTCATACTCCAGCCCCAAGATATCCTAATCGACAGCCTTATAAAGTTGCTTTACAATCGAGGTATACAGTAGCCAAAAATAATGCTCATCATAAACCTCAACCATCCATGCAAGCTATTGATGTACCTGTTCGTCAAACCAATAATACATCTAAAAGTAAGGTAAAAAATAAACATCTTCTGCCAAAACAAGCCTTTCAAAAGCAGCCAAATGGTACAAAAGTGGTACAAAAAATCGCACCTACTCATAAAACGACTCAAATAGATAGACGGGGATTATACCATACAGGAAACCATATTCAAACGGGTGCTATGCTTGAACTAAAAGGTTGGGAGTGGGATGTAGTCCCTAATCCAAGAGATAGGACAGAAGAATGTGGTAAAATAGTTTTTGAAATTCAAGTAGATCAAAATGGTGAAATCGTTTCTATTCGAACAATTGAAAAGACCGTTACACCTATCGTAGAAAAAATTTACGCAGATGCGCTGCTTGACCTTACTTTTAGCAAAACAGCTGAGACCCCATCTGGTATTTCTACAGGTAAGGTTACGTTTGTACTAGTAGCAAAATAGCAGTATATGCGCACTTTTTGGTGCTTGTTGTAAGTTTCTATTGATTATACATTGTTTTCAATCATAATCGTCTCTAATTGTTGTAGTTCCACTACATACCAAAGTAGACTCTAAATTTTCATCAGATGAGACAGCGTAATTAATCGAATCTTCCACTTGCTTAGACTGTGCTTCTTTATCAGTCGGGGCTGTTTTTATAAGATCATTTAGGACTACTTGATCATTTGTTACTACTGAATGAGACGTATGACAGGTACTGTTTTCCCGTTGATATATAACATTTTCTTCTTCACTATTTTCATCCACCCTTTTATGATCCGAACATAGATAGATAGAATTATCTTCTTCTATTGGATCAGCTTGGAAATTCTGGCCTTCTTTTTCAGAACTACCATTTATTTCTCGAGAATTTAGGTTGGAATCATCTAGGACTGCTTGTTTATTTGCTATTACTGAATGAAACGTATGACAGGTACTGTTTTCTAGTTGATCTATATGATGCTCTTTTTTACTACTTTTATCCACCATTTTATGACCCCAATAATATACATCAATACCATTATCTCTTGCTATTGGATCAGCTAGGCAATTGTGATCCTCTTTTTCAGAGATACTATTTGTCTCTTTCGTGATAGGCTCTGCTTTACTATCGACTGACCAATATTTTTTTTCGGCTGATTTAAAGCAGGTAGTTCCATTTAAAACTATTATTCCATACCATGCTAAAATTAAAACAATTTTTTTTGAGCAAGTGATAGTTTTCATATAAGTTATTGATTTATACTATCTTTATTTTTGGCCGTTTTTACCTATTCCCCTAAACTAAATTGGTCTAGCTTAGACAAGCTAGTGATTGTTCCAACAAGGAACCAATGAAGAATGGATCTATAGTAGGTTGTATAATTAATGTAAACAAATTAATTGTATTAACGTAGTTTAGGGGCGTATATTAAAAAAATGTTCGTTAAAAAAATCTTTGTGCTTTACACTTGGAGATTAAAATAAGCAATCAAATTATTAAATCTTAGGGAGAAAACCTGTGGAAAAGATTAGGGTTTGTTGTAGAAGTCACGTTATTAAATCAGCTACTAATTCTTTTCTGTTTTTATAAACTCCGAACTATCCAAAGGTTTATTTCGTGATCAACATGGTTTATTTAGTGATCAATCTGGTCAACGTCATGTAAAAACGATCGTTTTTTGAGACATCTAAAAAATAATCGGTAAACTAATCAATTATATGTATCATATTGAGATCTCAAAAAACAAAATACTATAAACTGATTATTTTTAATATATTTTAGATAATATGAGACCGTTGTTATAGATAGTTATTATAATTTTTGATAAGGTTGTAGTTGTATTTTTTGTAGTTTTTATGGTTAAGGATGCATAAATTTCATTATTTATTGATTTTCAAGTTAATATTTGTATATTTTAGATATACCATCCCCCTAAAAACCCTTTAAAATGATATTTGGAGCTCTATATAAATTATAGGCTATAGATTCCATAACATGTTGCGTATGGGTTTTATCAAGGCCTATATACCTAGCTCCTGAACTACGGAACCACCTCTTAATACTTCCAAATACTCTTTCTACTTTATAGCGCGTCTTAGATACCAATTTATTAAACCGTTTAGCAGCAGGTGATAAGGGATGATTTCTATTACCTTTCTTTTGAATAGCTGATTTTAATTTCTTGTTTTTTAGTAAAGTTTCGTTGGGCAAACCGCTATAGCCTTTATCTCCATAGAGCCTGCTTCCTGCTTTTAGAGATACTTTATCCAATAATATAGGTAAATGGGCACCATCATGACTAGATGCTTTTGTAGTCGTGACTGCCAGAACTAAACCTTCTTTACTTTCTATAAGGACATGTCGTTTATACCCATAGTAAAGATTATGACCTTTTTTGGTCCAACTAGCTTCTGGATCTACCCCTTTTTGATAACTATGAGATACCGATATAGTACCATCCTCACGCAAATCATAGCTCTTTTTACCTTTGGGACGTCTAGGAGTAGGGGTGATAGAGGCGTCAATAACTGCACCATGCTGAACCAGAACACCATGGTTAGATAGTTGATCATTTATGATTTTTAACAATCTATCTAAAGCTTTCTTTTCTGTAAGAGCAGTCCTAAATCTGCTTAATACACTATGATCTGGTACGGAATTATCCATCGATATACCACAAAACCTGCTAAAAGTAATACGATCATTTACTTCCTCTTCGACTTGGTAATCGCTCAACCCATACCACTGCTCAAGCAATAGCATTTTAAACAAAAGAAGGGGACTATAAGCAGGCTTGCCTGATAAACGTAAACCTTTAGGATAATAAATACGCAGTTCTTTTTCTACTAATGACCAGTTAATCAGATTATTGATTTGATCAAAAAAGGTATGCTTGCATTTACGACGACTAGCTGATATATCTGATAAACTTAACTGACCGCTCACTTTGATTGACATAATAATATCATAAAATTTTTATTACAAAACCTAAACAATAATTACAAGTTAAACTTTTAATAAAATTAACAATTACTTTTTTATACTAAAATCTAAAAACCTATTGCAACGGTCTCAATATGTTAAAATTGGTATTTTATTCTGATTATATAGGTTCATCAGAACCTAAAAAGTTATTATATTGAATCTTATTCTTAATAACTATACTGTATCCTTATGGTGACCTCAAAATTTCTAAATCCCAAGAACGATGTAGCCTTTCGTAAGATATTTGGTAGTGAAAAACATAAAGATATTCTTATTCACTTTATCAATGATGTGCTAGATCTAAAAGAATCAGATAAGGTAAAAGAGGTTAGATTTTTATCTACTATTCAAGATCCAGATATTGCTTGTAAAAAAGAGAGTATAGTAGATGTGTTATGCACCGACCAGTATGGAAAGCAAATCATTGTAGAGATGGTGCGACCTGAAAGTCTTCGACCGTATTGTTTGAATGGTGAGGAATTCATTCGAAAAACAAAAGAAAGAATTCTAAGCCTTATTAAACCAGATGTTTTGCCATCTGAGTCTACGCATCAGTGCGAATCGGGCAACTGATTTGTGCCAAGCGATGCGGACAATGAACCTCTTCTTGAAAAAGAAAATGCAACATTGTGAGATGGGCATAAACTGCAAGCATCAATGCGGTTGGAGGGCTAGGCTAGTGGTATGGTGAATGTAAGTGAAGCTTTAATAAATGCCGTAACGATTAAAGAGCTAAAGATGCTGACAAGCTCTAACCAAAATGGTACGTGGAAAGGATGCATTCTTCGTTTCTGGATGCACGCAAACAGTAAATCCACCGGTATAGTGAAGCCACCTAACCCACTGATGTACGATCGAAGGAACAGGGTAAGCCTGTATTTTCGCCTTATTCAAGGCAGGTTGACCGTAAGGAACACCGTTGAGCATGCAGGTAAAGGAAAATGGAGAAAGCAAAGGCCATTCTGTAATGGAATGGATAGGATTTAGAAGATTAATCCGTGCGAAAGCAAGCAGACTTCCATTAGGTCTCTCGTGACAAGAAACTTTGTTAACCCCCTTAAGGCAGGAATGCAGATGATTACAGTGTTAAATACCGTAAGTGCACCTACCGACAACTCCCAAGCATGGAACCAGCTATCCTGGAAAAAATGCCAGAGGGTCGTTATGAGGCTACAAAGACGTATTGTTAAGGCGGTCCAAAAAGGAAGATGGGGTAAGGTAAAAGCTTTACAACATCTTCTAACACGGTCTTTTAGTGGCAAAGCTTTGGCCGTGAAAAGAGTAACGGAAAACCAAGGAAAAAAGACATCGGGTGTAGATCGTCAACTATGGTCGACCCAGAACACTAAATTTCAAGGAATAAGGCAATTAAAACAGAGAGGATACAAACCTTCTCCGCTTAAACGTATTTACATCAGTAAATCCAATGGCAAAAGCAGGCCTCTTGGAATACCCACGATGCAAGATAGAGCCATGCAAGCATTATATCTGTTTGCTCTGGAACCGGTATCTGAAACAACCAGTGATCGGCATTCCTATGGCTTTAGACCGAAAAGATCCTGCGCAGACGCTATTGCGGCTAGCCGTATATTACTAGCAACACATAATCGTCCTCAATGGATACTAGAAGGTGACATCAAAGGCTGTTTCGATAACATTAACCATGAATGGCTTATGCAGCACATTCCTATGGAGAAGCGCGTTCTTCATAGCTGGTTAAAAGCTGGATTTCTAGAATCGAAAATCCTGTATTCCACAACTGCAGGTACCCCCCAAGGCGGTATCATCTCTCCCATGCTAGCTAATCTGACCTTAGATGGCCTTGAAAAGTTATTAGAAGGAAGATTTGGAAGAATGGGCAGTAAAAAAAGAGCAAAAATCAGGAGTGGAGTAAATGTAATTAGGTACGCGGATGACTTTATCATTTCAGGAAATACACGTGAAATACTGGAAAAAGAAGTTAAACCACTAGTATCATCATTTCTTTCTGAAAGAGGTCTTATCTTGTCAGAAGAAAAGACAAAGATTACTCATACTGATACAGGATTTGATTTTCTTGGTTGTAATATACGGAGGTATAATAATAAGAAATTGATCATAAAACCTTCGAAAGAGGGTATTAAGAGATTTCTTAAAAAAGCACGTATATTAATAAGAGCAAATATAGGCAGTACACAAGCAATAATAATTAAATTACTCAATCCATTATTAAGAGGATGGGGAAACTATTATCGTCATGTATGTGCCAAGAAATCTTTTAGCAAAATAGACCATGAAATTATGTGTGCACTATGGAAGTGGGCAAAGAAAAGACATCCTCGCAAGGGATTACGTTGGATAAAACACCGTTACTTTAAAATAAGGGGTCTACGCCAATGGGTCTTTGCTTCATCTATAGCTGGAAACCATTTAAAGGAAATGCGCTTACTAAAATTAAGCGATATACCTATAAGGCGCCATATAAAAGTCAAGGCGGATGCAAATCCTCTAGACATTAGATGGAAGAAATATTTTGAAGAAAGGGCAATTCGTACAAAAATGTTTAAAAGCTCATTCTCAAAAGAAGGTTCACTACTACTAGTGTCACCACAAAAGAAACAAAACATTGTAAGTGTATGATGGACAAGCCGGTTCAAGAAAAAAAGGACTTAGATAAGGGGCTCAAGCGTAGTGCTGGGAAATTCGCATGCTGCGTTTCTAAGGGGGAGGGTGATAGTAATATCACCCTCCTACCTAACCAGGTAGCTCCCCAAGAAGGATTTGAAAAAAGAGCACAGTACTATGCCTCTAAAGCTTATTGCAGGCAACTCAACGCAGGTCAAGAAGTAGGTGCTAGATACCAAGATCTCAAAGGAGTGATCTTTATAGCTATTACGGATTATATTGTTTTCCCTGAAAAAAAAGATTATTTATCTAATCATGTTATTTTAGACTCTAAAACATATGCAAGAGATTTAAAAGATTTTTCCTTCACCTTTATAGAGTTACCAAAATTTAAGATTAAATCTATAGGGGTCACCTTGGATATTGGAAATTATTGTACGTTAAGGTTTTTTTTGTATTGTTCTATGTTAGCAGATCTGAGAGATCTGAACTTACCTGATGTTGTTTTACGCTTTCTTGGCCAGATATAATCGCCTGTCAGATTGATATGCTCCCATCCTAATGGGGATAGATGGGATAACAATTGATCATTGATTTTGATTCCCTGTTTTTTCAGAGAGTCGACAGCTCTTTCGATGTAGACGGTGTTCCATAGCGTGATCGCAGCTGTGATCAGCGTTAATCCACTAGCGCGGTAGCTCTGATTCTCCATTCTCCTATCTCTTATTTCCCCCAACCTGTGCATAAATACCGCACGGGCAAGGGCATTACGGGCTTCTCCTTTATTCAGCCCTTTTTGTACACGTCGACGCAATTCTGGATTTCGAAACCAGTTCAGCATGAATAATGTTCTTTCTATTCTCCCGATTTCTCTGAGAGCTTTTGCCAGACCGTTCTGTTTTGGATAACTGGCCAACTTCTTGAGCATTAGGGATGCAGTAACTGTCCCCTGGCTGATCGAGGTGGCTAGACGAAGCACATCAGACCAGTTTGATTCGATATCTTTCAGATTCAGGTTGTTCGCAGATATAATAGACTGAAGTCCATGGTATTGTTGGGCTTTGCCTTGAATAAAAAGCCGTTTGTCATGTAGATCTCGAATTCTTGGGCAGAATTCAAAACCAAGTAGGTGCATCATGGCAAAGACATGATCGGTGAAACCAAATGTATCGGTATAGTGTTCCCTGATTTCTAGATCACTTTCGTGATACAGCAATCCATCGAGCACATGCGTTGAATCCCTTACCCGGCTGATAACCCTGGTATAAAATGGACTGTATTGATCAGAGATATGCGTATAAAACTGAATGCCAGGATCCTGACCATATTTAGGGTTTACCTGTCCAGCGTAACGTCCAAGACTTCCGACTCTGAAGTTCTGACCGTCTGAGGATGATGTAGTACCGTCACCCCAGTATACCACCATAGGCTGTTTGCTCTGCGCATTAACTAGTTCAGCAAGAGCGGCTGAGTACGTTTCATCTCGTATATACCACGCCTGAATACCTTCTAGTGAAGATCTAGTGACTCCAGGACAGGCCTCTGCCATTTTACCGAGACCTAGGTTGATTCCATCAGCCAGGATAGTGGTTAGGAGGAGCCGAGTATCAGGGCGAATGACCTGATTTTTGAGATGAGAAAAATGGTCAGTAAACGCCGTCCAGCGGTTTACTTCATCTAGTATCTCTGTAATTTTAGGATGAGGTAACATATTATAAACCAGGTCTGTCAGCGGTGAAACCTCTGCAGGAACACTATTATCCAATGGCGTGATCTTCACTCTTTTATCAGATATTTCAACATTAGGTAAATAACCTATAAGGGCCATTTTATTTACCTCTTTAAGTCGTGATTTCAATAATGTTAGGCGACTGCCGATATATTCACTGTAATCACAAGGGATAGGAAGTGGTAACTGATGATTCTGAATCAACTTATCAAACTCATTTTCAGGAATGAGGTAATCGTCAAAGTTTTTATATCGGCGGGAACCTTTTACCCAAATATCCCCGGAACGGAGCGCACCTTTCAGTTCGTTAAGAGCGCAAAATTCATAATATTTTCGATCTATTCCGGTGGATGTAATAACAACTTTTCTCCAGCTTGCAGGGATAAAAGCTATCGGCGCTGTTGGTGGTACCTTTCTTAACTGCTTACAATACATCTCTCTGATTACTGTCAGAGCATCGGCTAGTGACTGTGCAGCTGGCGTGGCATTCAGTTCCAACGAAGACAACATTCTTGGAGCGTATTTACGTAACGTACTATATTTCTCAATGATAATATGCAGAGGATCAAAATTACTTTTTTTAATCAAACAACGGGTTTCTTCTAGACTTGTAATAAATTCTTGCCATGGCATAACATGTTCGATAGCAGTCCAAGGATCTTGGCCGGATTCACGGGCTTCAGTTAGGGCTTGACCAACAGAAATATACTGGTACAGTTTAGACTGGATAAGTTTGCCTGTCTGCTGGAGTCGCTCCGCCTGAGTTCTTTTAGCCCGGCTGAACATGCTGTTCAAGATACGCTCATGCAGATCAATGATCTCATCTGTAAGTGTGGCTCTTGCTTCTTCAATGACACATATCAGAATAGCGTGTCTTCTGCTTGATGAGAACTTAGTCAAATCTCGGCTGCTCATTTTCCGGCCCTCACGGGCAAGTTTTAGTAACCGATTCTGATGAACTAAACGTCCGATCCCTACCGGTAAGTTCATCTCCACGATCGTATTCAGACGTTCAATGTGCTGTAATACATTTTTTCCGTTAATTTTACCAGGAGGTTGAAGAATCCAAGCTAGACGTGAAAACTGATTATTTGATGAAATCAGAAGGCTGTCTAGAATAACTTTATGCGCTGGAATAAGATGAACATTCAGCGTCGAGAATACCGATTTGTCGCCGCAAACCATAGCCGATGAGCAGGTTCGCTCTAGTACATCGATGGAGGGAATAATCACGCGATTCTGCTGGATATACTTTAGAAATTCTTTTGCTAGCAGAATACCTTTATCCGTGCGTGTTGCAAGTGGAGTTAAATATGAGATGCAATCATTTTGAATCTGTTTTGTAAATTTTTTTAGTCCTAGATAGCGGTATAGCTCTATTAAATGTTCCCTGCGAGTGGTGTCTCTTACTGATGCGTAATCTTGCCAAAGTTCTTTTGATAAATTAAGTCTGCTAGCTATATGCTTGAGTAAAAAATCGGAAGGTAGTGATTTTTTATCCGGAATCATACCTATATTCTTCAGGTAACAAAGTAAGACAGAAAAACCGAATCTATTGGCTGGTTTTCGGTGCGTATGAATAAGCGCTAAATCCTGTTCGCTGAAATAAGCCATGCGGGTCAGCGTCAGTTCATCATCAGGTAAAGCTAGTAATGATGCTTTTTCGGACTTGGAAAGAATTTGTCTCCTAGGCATATAGTTTGCATTGATAATTATTTTGTAGATTAATTTTTGTTCAAATCCTTATCGCATAAGGGTGTACTCCAACAACATAACAAAAACAACACAATATCTAATCAATGATATAACCTATATGCGATAGATTCAATGACATAACCTAAATACGATAAATTCATGAGAATATGTTCATCAGGGCTTATTTGAGAGCTTCAACAGAAGATCAGTTTGTAGACCGCGGAAAAGAGATGCTTGAAAAATTTGTTCAAGAAAGAGGGCATAAAATCGCGAGCTATTACCGAGAAAATATCAGTGGAATAAAACTAGACAGACCAGAGTTGGGACGATTATTGATCGACAGTCACAAGAATGATATTTTACTGGTAGAGCAGGTAGACAGGTTGACACGGTTGACCAACAGTGACTGGGAAACACTCAAAAAGAAAATTCAACAGCATCAACTGAGAATTGTCAGCCTAGATATACCAACCTCATGGCAGGCTTTATCTGAAAAAGAACCATCACAAAATGATCCAGTAACATGTGCTGTTATTGCCGCTATCAATAATATGCTCATAGATCTCATGGCTACAATGTCCCATAAAGATTGGCTGAGTCGTCGACAACGACAAAAACAGGGAATCGAAAGAGCGCACGAACAAGGTAAATATAGGGGAAAACAAGCTGATCATGAAAGACACCAGAAAGTGATGTACTATCGAAATGAGACCGTTGCAATAGGTTTTTAGATTTTAGTATAAAAAAGTAATTGTTAATTTTATTAAAAGTTTAACTTGTAATTATTGTTTAGGTTTTGTAATAAAAATTTTATGATATTATTATGTCAATCAAAGTGAGCGGTCAGTTAAGTTTATCAGATATATCAGCTAGTCGTCGTAAATGCAAGCATACCTTTTTTGATCAAATCAATAATCTGATTAACTGGTCATTAGTAGAAAAAGAACTGCGTATTTATTATCCTAAAGGTTTACGTTTATCAGGCAAGCCTGCTTATAGTCCCCTTCTTTTGTTTAAAATGCTATTGCTTGAGCAGTGGTATGGGTTGAGCGATTACCAAGTCGAAGAGGAAGTAAATGATCGTATTACTTTTAGCAGGTTTTGTGGTATATCGATGGATAATTCCGTACCAGATCATAGTGTATTAAGCAGATTTAGGACTGCTCTTACAGAAAAGAAAGCTTTAGATAGATTGTTAAAAATCATAAATGATCAACTATCTAACCATGGTGTTCTGGTTCAGCATGGTGCAGTTATTGACGCCTCTATCACCCCTACTCCTAGACGTCCCAAAGGTAAAAAGAGCTATGATTTGCGTGAGGATGGTACTATATCGGTATCTCATAGTTATCAAAAAGGGGTAGATCCAGAAGCTAGTTGGACCAAAAAAGGTCATAATCTTTACTATGGGTATAAACGACATGTCCTTATAGAAAGTAAAGAAGGTTTAGTTCTGGCAGTCACGACTACAAAAGCATCTAGTCATGATGGTGCCCATTTACCTATATTATTGGATAAAGTATCTCTAAAAGCAGGAAGCAGGCTCTATGGAGATAAAGGCTATAGCGGTTTGCCCAACGAAACTTTACTAAAAAACAAGAAATTAAAATCAGCTATTCAAAAGAAAGGTAATAGAAATCATCCCTTATCACCTGCTGCTAAACGGTTTAATAAATTGGTATCTAAGACGCGCTATAAAGTAGAAAGAGTATTTGGAAGTATTAAGAGGTGGTTCCGTAGTTCAGGAGCTAGGTATATAGGCCTTGATAAAACCCATACGCAACATGTTATGGAATCTATAGCCTATAATTTATATAGAGCTCCAAATATCATTTTAAAGGGTTTTTAGGGGGATGGTATATCTAAAATATACAAATATTAACTTGAAAATCAATAAATAATGAAATTTATGCATCCTTAACCATAAAAACTACAAAAAATACAACTACAACCTTATCAAAAATTATAATAACTATCTATAACAACGGTCTCGAAATGTTAAAAAACTAAGTATACATGAAACCGCTCAAGCTACCGGGTACAGCGCATCGCAAGTATGCCGTATTCAACGATTGTACACTTTAAACAATTAAAAAAATCATGCTAAGCACTTTTAATAACTTGCTGGAAAATGGGAAAAATAGTATCTGAAAAATGTTGTCTATCACGTCAATTGATATAATAACTCGGAAGAAAAAACAACCCAAAGCTAGTACAGAAAACAGACCTTAACGTACAATAATTTCCAATATCCAAGGCGACCCCTATAGAATTGCTCTCTACGATGATAGAGAAGTGGTGTTACTTTTTTAAATATGCGTCCTCTACTAGCGAAGAAGACGTGCGAAAAATAATAGATTCAGATTTAGTGATCCAACGTGCCTATGAAGCGTTAAATCGTTTTAACTGGTCAGAAGAAGAATTAAGGACTTATGATAAGGAAATCAAGCGTATTATGGATAATCAGGCTGTAGAAGACTTTATGAAAAAACAAGCTAGACAAGAAGGTAGACAAGAAGGGAGAGAAGAAGGGAGAGAAAAAGGAAGACAAGAAGGGAGAGAAGAAGGTAAGCTAGAGATAGCTAAATCTATGCTTGCAAAAAGTTACCCTATAGAAGATATCATATCTATTACTGGCTTATCTAAGTGTGATATTCAAAATATTGTATAGATAAGAGATATTTAAAGTAATCAGATCTCAAAAACAGGTATCTAACTTTTGATAATTTCGCTAAGCTAATGGCAGAATAATACCTAAGATTTAGAAGAAGGGGAGGGGCTATATACAACCCACTAGAGACGCAAGAGAACCAAAAATTACTTATTATAGTGGTATATTTAGCCATACAGAAGGCATCACAAAAGTGGACTATGTCTTTACATGATTGGGGGGCAGCTATGAATCGATTTGCTATCGAATTTGATGGACGATTCTACTAGAAAATGGCACTTATACAAAATGATTTACAGGCTCTAACTATAATCCAAAACGACTGACGTTATGATGATAATCATATATTTTTTAGTTATCGTGTTAAGTATTATAACCACTTATTTTGATTTTTTTATTTTGCAGAAAATAGCGGTATTGATTACACAAATATTTACCAAAATTTTTCAATTCATTAGTTTGCCTGTTATTACACTTTCTATGGTTGTCACTATTTCTCAACATAACGAAGTCCATAAAATGAAGCATATGTGGAAAAGGTTACTCTTATATACGATAGGAACCACCATTATAGCTGCAACCATTACTGCTATTTTATATTGTATCATTAAGCCCTCTCATATAAACATGTCTAAAAATGATATTATACAGCCTTGTATTCCAAAAATGGATTACCAATCCCATTTCATGAGCTTAATTCCATCCAATATATTCAGTCCATTTATAGAAAATAATGTAATAGGTGCACTGTTTTTAAGCATTATTATGGGTATAGCTATTCAATATATATCAGACGAAAAGTCGCGTAATATAGTGATTTGTTTTTTTAAAGGGTTGCATGAAATGTTCCTAAAAATTACTTTTTGGGTTATGAAAATGATTCCATTAGCTTTATTTGGCTTTGCTACATCAACTATTATGCAGTTACGTAATGGAATCCATCTAACAGGCTTAACTAAATATTTATCCATTATAATACTGGCTAACTTAATACAAGGGCTTATTATCTTACCTTTATTTCTATACGTGAACAAAATAAAACCATGGAAAATGATGCAAGTTATGTTTCCAGCCTTATCGATTGCTTTTTTTTCTAAGTCCTCAACGGGAACTTTACCTGCGACTATAAAAGTAATAGAAGAAGACTTAGGTGTAAAAGCCACCGTTAGTAGGTTTTGCCTACCACTTTGTACTTCTATCAATATGAATGGATGTGCAGCTTTTATACTTGCAACTGTTATTTATGTAGTCGGCCCTGAAATATTATTTTTGAATAAATTTATTGAATGGATATTTCTTTATAATATATATGGTTTATCAGGCGCTCTATTTTTCTTACCCAAGATATAGGTATAACTGGTTTTGGATTAAGAATTTTAATTATATAGGTTTTAATTTATTTGACTGTGAGGGTATTAAGAATAATTTTCTTGTAATCAGTCGTAGGTTATGAGCAATAGCACATAAAATAA
>NZ_JBOZWW010000054.1:0-17391 GCF_050864855.1 Candidatus Cardinium hertigii | reverse complement strand
TTTTATGTGCTATTGCTCATAACCTACGACTGATTACAAGAAAATTATTCTTAATACCCTCACAGTCAAATAAATTAAAACCTATATAATTAAAATTCTTAATCCAAAACCAGTTATACCTATATCTTGGGTAAGAAAAATAGAGCGCCTGATAAACCATATATATTATAAAGAAATATCCATTCAATAAATTTATTCAAAAATAATATTTCAGGGCCGACTAAATAGAGAATCCATGTTTCTTTATCTTGTTTGAGTTTGAGTGTTCGTATTATATCACCATGCAGCATATCAACTTCTTCTGAATTAAAAATTTCATTATCTGTAATAAGACGAACAAATAAACTACGCTTCTTCCCAGGATTTTCTTGTTCTATTAACAAATTTTTATCAGTATATTGGTATAGAAGTTTAATAGCATCTACATTATCTATTCTGTTCTCACTATCTAATAAAATAGACAATGGAATATCAAAACGTGCACTCTTCTTATTCACGTTTGCTTCTAATTCTGTAATTAGAATTTCAAGTACATCACGGTTTACACCGGATTTTAAATGTTTAATACAATAGTATGTTATTGGCGTAACTCTTTTATCAGGATCAATAATATCAATGTCACTCTTAAATGTATTTATCTCCTTAATAAAGTCCTCCATTTTAGATGGATCATATTCGTATTGCTCTAATACTTCATAAATATTTTTATATGCCATTTCTGTAAAAAATAAAATAAATGAGTTTTTAATGCAGACCTGAATAGGTAAAAAGAAAGAAGACAGAAATCTAAATAGAATAGAAATTCTATCTTCTGTATTTACTTATTATTTAATGATGAAAAAAAGAGAAAAAAATGGTGAAGCACTGTACCGATTTTTTGGTTGTTTTTTACGGTACCGTTTTTGTATTGTACAAAAATAAATTATTAAAGGCAATACTTTTTTAAATATATTTTATATATTAGTATAATACTGATTATCATAATAATTTATGTTTTTTATTTTAGTATTTTGAGTAAAAAATCAGAAGGTCAATTTTATCGCATTTGTTTTTTGATGTCTTTTTCTAAAAGAGCCATGCATACTATAAAAATTTCTTAAAGATCTATGGCGCACTTTTGGGGTGTGATGCTGCTTGCTTAGTAGCCATATTTGCTGCTTTGAGTTGAGCAGTCACTTTGGACTTTTTTTGCTTAGCAACTGCAATATTGTTTTTATTTTTGGATTGCTGAATCATAGAGTCCAAAGTAGCTTTAGCCTGTGTAAGGTTCCCTAACATTATGTAATTGTCCGCCATTAGCAAAAAAGCTCCATCTATATAATGTATATTGTGTGGATATTTTTCTATTAGGTCAAATAAAATATCTAAAGAAGTGGTATAAGCTTTTCGTTTAAATGCTGTATGGGCCAATAGATATTGTGCCTCTGATGCTGTAGCGGTATGCAATGGCTTACTAGCTTTTAAAAAATGGCTTGCAGCACGTTTATATTCTGATCGTTGCATGGCTATTTTGCCTAGATAAAGCCCAGCCTGTTGGAGGGTTTCAACTGGTGCATCCTTAGGGCTATTCAACAATTGTAAACAAGCTGGTGTGGTAATTTGGTATTTTTTTAGGACAAAACTAGCTTTTATAAGCCCCATTAAGGTATGATGGTATTCCTTGTTTGTCAGTTCCATCTTCTGTAATTTTTGGTAATGGGTAATGGCTTCTTTAAAACGTTTGCTTTGGTAAGCTAGGTCACCCATTCTTAGCCATGCTTTTTTATGGAAAGTAGTTTGAGCTATTACCTTTTTATAATAACGTATAGCTGGACCCTGCTTTTGCAGCCTATAATAGCTTTCTGCCATTAAAAAATAAGCTTCTGAAAGCCACTGACTAGAGGGATAGTGCTTATCAAAACCAGCCAGTTTTTGCAATACTTTATGATAAGCCTGATTATAAAAGAGCTGTTTGGCCGCACCAATGGCCTGCTCATCGGAATGACTAGCCAACTTTTGCGTTATATGGGCATACTTTTTTAAATATACGTCTGCTTTTTCAGGGATTCCTTGTACAGCGAATAGGTTGCATAATGCCATTAAAGCACTTTCTGCATGGAAGTGAGTGGGATATTGATCTAAAATCACTTGATAGTCTGCAGCAGCGGATTCATATCTTTGAAGATTTTCATACGCAAGTCCTCGTTTGATTAATAACTCTGGTTGTAAATCACTGGTTGGCTGCCGTTGGATAAGGTGGCTAAATGATTGAATGGCTGCTTCATAGTGGCCTGCGTTGAATATAGTACAAGCTTTATGATAGCATGCTTTTTCATAATACTTGGTCTCTGTATGATGTATGAATATTTCTTGTAGGCAACGCTCTGCCTGAACTTTGTCTCCTAATATCTCGTAAATCAGAGCTTCTTGGTAGCGAACATGGGCAGAATGATAGGTATACACACGTGCATACAGCCTAAGCGCTTCTTTGTAATCTTTCTTTACATAATAACAATCAGCCAACCTAAGAATGGCATCATAGTGGGTAGCAGCAGGCTGTTTTTGGGTAATCCTTATATAGGCTTCAAACGTTTGGGCGGCAGTGGTGTAATGGCCCGTGTTAAAGTAACTATAGGCTAATCCATATAGGTTTTTTGCATAATAAAGTGTATTTACCCCATCTTGTTGCCGATATTTTTTGTAAAATCTTAAAGCTTTTTCATATGCGCCAAGGGCAGAAAAGGCTTCTCCTAACCAAAACTGGGCTTGTAGTACCAAAGCGGATTTACAAGGGAAAAGTAGAGATTGTTTTAAATATTGTATGGCAGCATCGAACCTATCTGCATTGTATGCTGATAATCCTTGGTAAAAAAGTGCTTTCTGGTATAATCTTAAAAGTGGTTCTGTTTTATAGGGCAGTGCGGCCATATAATCTATGGCCTGTTGGTAAGCCTTTATTTTGTAATAACAAGTTACCAGTAAGGCTTGTGCAGCCGAAAGATTTTTACTATCTGGTCGGGCTTGAATAAAAGCCGTCATTGTTTCTATAACTTCTGCAATGGCGCCCTGTTGGTAATGTAAGCTTGCACCTTTGATCGCTGCTAAATCGCTGATGGCTGGATCAAATTTTAGCCGTGCAGCTTGGACAAAAGCAGCTGTTGCCGCTGACAGGTTACCTTTTTTTTCGTACATTAGCCCACTATAGTAGGCAGCAATTTGACCGGGATGATCTTCCTTTTCTAACAATTTCTGAAAACAGGTTTCTGCTTCAGGGTATTGTCCCGTTTTGTATAACGCATGGCCCAGCTTAGCCCATGTCATACGGACGGTATCTTTATCTAAGGCTGCTTGATAGTGGACAATGGCTGCTGGATATTGTTTGAGAAAAAAGTAGGCATCCCCAATAAGAAGTTGATCTTGTCTGCCAAAAGATGAAGCCGGACAACTCTGCACATAGGCTAACAATGATGAAAAGTTGCCTGCTTTATGGTATACCTTTACAATCAAACTTTGGGTTTCTTCTTTGTATTTTGTCTTGGCTGCTTGTAGTGCGACTAGTGCACCATCATAATCTCCTTGCTCAAAAGCTATATACGCCATCTGTAATTGTGCAGGGTAATAGTAAGGATGTGTTTTTTTCTTAATAGCTAAAAAACTTTTTTTTGCATTTTCCCAATCTTTTAATTGCAAATAGGTAGCTCCTATCGCATATTGAAATGCTGTGCGTGCTTTAGGTGTTAAGCGATCTGGATTAATATTTTGATATAGGGTGAGGCTTTTATCCCACAAACCTACTTTAGAAAAACAATGGGCCAAATGATAACGCACAGTTTCTACATGTGGACTAGTAGGATGCTTTACTATAAAATATTGTAACAGCATCACTATATGGGGATCTTTGTTTTCTAAGGCAGATAAGACCAAATAATAAGCAGCTTCTTCTTGCTTGTATTTTTTGGACTGCTGGGTTGTATAGGTTTCGAAGTACTTTTGTGCCGCTGCATATTCCTGTTGGTCAAAGTGGATTAACCCTTCATGAAAGATAGCCTCTGGAAATGAGACAGACGAATGGTTGGTTGAAGGGTATCCCTTATAAGGGATAGTCATGAAGAAAATGGCCATTGCCATAACGGTGTATATTCGTTGTATCATAAGTATATTAGCTTCAAAGTAAACCGCTTCTCTGGTAACAGTTTTGGTGCTATAGCAAACTGGGTCAATATGCCTATACCACTAAGTAGCATAGAGGGCCGATAATGGGCTCCATTTATAAAAATGGTTCGTACATTCTATAGCTCCAAAATAGGAATTTCTATTTTATCTTGCTACGCTAGCATAGCTATTTTACATTTTGTCTGCAAAATAGCACCTACTGAATAGAACTTGTTGGCTTTTCACAAGTCAATTTAAGGGTGCATCAATTTAAAAATTAATTCTTTCATAATTTGGAAATCATTCATATTGGAATGAATGCCTTTTAATTGAAGATCCGCTTGATGGAGAAAGGTTATGTTATGCATGGTTTGGCGCAATGTATACTTTTGGACCGCATCAAGATACCCTTTTATAAAATAGGGATGTATATCAACTTGTTGTGCAATCTTAGTAGGAATGGTTTCTTTGGTTTGGTGCAATACCAGTAGCTTGGCAAAAAGATTGTATAAGATGGTTACAATAGGCAACGCAGCATGTTCTTTGGCACTAGATGCACAAATACCAATCATTTGGTAGCTTCTGGGATAATCTTTCTGCATAATGGCTTTTTGTAGTTCAAATACATTGAAAGGCTTGTGTAGCCCTATATAGGCTTCTACGGTATCATCTGTAATTGTACTGTTTGGAGTAAGGTTAATACGTAATTTATGGAGTTCACTGGCTATTCTGGTTAAATCATTACCTATATAGGCTTCTACTAAGTAAACCGCTTCTTCTGTGATAGACAGTTGAAGGTTTTGTACAAAAGACTTGATAAAAGCAGGCAATTGTGCATCATATAGTTTTTTGGAAGTAATCAACACATTGTGTTTGCTTAATGCTTTTCCAAAAGCACTTCTTCCATCTATTGTTTTGTATTTGTGTGCAAAAACCAATAAAGTAGTAGGTTGTGGATGCTGCACATAATGTAATAATAGCTGTTGGCCCATCCCGTTTTTTAAGTCTGCCATCTCTTGTGCTTCTTTGACGATAACCACTTGTAGGCTAGCGGCCATTGGAAAACGGCGTGCTTGGGTAAGTAGTGTAGCCATGCTGCATTCTTTCCCATAAAAAATGGTTAAATTAAAGTTTTGTTCAGCTGGCGTCAGTAGTTTTTCTTCGAGATATTGTGTAATGGCATCGATATAATATACTTCTTCTCCTTGCAAAAAATAAATAGGGGCATAGCTGTTTTTTTGCAAATCTGCTAGAATCTTTTGTGGAGATTGCATGATAAGATTGATTTTTTATATTTAAAAACGAACTGTTTTTTTACTTTTTAAGGGATCATAATTGCCCCTATGCTTTAGGGTTGCCCGCTACAACTTTAAGCTGGCTGTAATATACCATCTTTTAGTAGTAAAACTTTATCTGTAATAGTTGCCAATGATTGGTTATGGGTTACCAAAACGAAAGTTTGCTTTAGCCGCTTAGAAAGATCTAAGAAAAGTGCATGTAGCATTTCTGCATTTTTGGAATCAAGATTACCACTGGGTTCATCAGCAAACACAATAGATGGATCGTTGATCAATGCCCTAGCCATAGCAGCACGCTGTCGTTCTCCTCCAGAAACAGCCTCCGGTAAGTAGTTTTTTCGATGGCTAATGCCAAGTAAATCTAAAAGGTGACTGGCTTTTTGGACTACTTCTTTTTTAGAAAAAGCGCCAATATAGCCGGGCATACAGACGTTTTCGAAAAGGGTAAATTCGGGTAAAAGGTTATGAAACTGAAATACAAATCCTACTTTTTTATTTCTAAATGTTGCCAATGCACGATCTTTCAGTGCTATAAGATCTATTCCATCCAGTATTAAAAGGCCACTATCTGGCCTCTCTAATGCAGATAAAAGATGTAATAACGTAGTTTTTCCAGCTCCAGAGGGGCCCATAATGGCGACTATTTCCCCCGTATGGATGCATAGATCGATCTGTTTCAGAATTTTATATCCATGGTAAGATTTACAAACTTGTTTGGCTACAAGCATATATATGCATAAAATTTTGTATTTTTAGTTCAACTTTAAAAGTTTGCTGTAAAAATAGGTTGTAAATATACAAAATTTTGGTCATGCGCTCGTAGTTCAACCGGATAGAACGTCGGATTTCGGCTCCGAAGGTTGAGGGTTCGAGTCCTTCCGAGCGCACAGCTTGAATGATAGAAAAGCGACAACTAGTCTAAACGAAAATAAGCTGCAAATAAATCCAAAAGTAGCTCCAATCTCTCCCAATGGATAGATAGTGATAATATGGGGTCCCCCTTAGCGCAAAGAGTCCTCATTCACCAATCGGATATCTTTTTGAATATGATGCCGTGCCAATAGGTTGGCTACTAAAGCGATGAAGGGAAAAACGATTCCTACTTTATAGCTGCTATATCCATTTGGCAAATAGCCCCTATTCGCCTTGTTAACCAACATCCAAATGGCCACCCCTAGTATAATTAATAGTAGGCTGATGTGTGTAGTTAAATGGAGTTGTAATTTTCTATGGTTATGCCGCATGATGGCATATACTGCTGTTCCCATAAGGTAACAGCAGTACAAAGCGCAACAACCATAGGGAAATATAATATATTGATCTGTAGAAAGAATAAGTGCATACGGTTTGATGGTACAAATACGATCTAAACTTACTTTTACCCAAACTGAAACGTTCAAAAAAGCAGCCATAGCCATACAGACTATGCCTAAATAAAGCGATTGAATTCTTTGAATCATGTGCAATGGTATATAAAGAATAGAAAAAGCCACGGAAATAGCAGGTTAAATAGCAATGCCCATAGGCCATACATCCTTAGCTTTGATTTACATAATTGACTACTATTTTATCCATCGATTAGGCTATTAACCTATGGCTTGTTACATCTACATGTAACTTTATTTACATACGAAACCTTAGTATGTACTAGTGGAACGATTTTTCTATCTTAACCTCGGAAAGAAGCGGTCTGGACGGGACTCGAACCCGCGACCTCCTACGTGACAGGCAGGCATTCTAACCAACTGAACTACCAGACCGTAAAATTTCTAACGACTTCTACGATGAAATACAAATTTAATGTATAAATTACTATTTATCAAAAAAAATAATCGTTTTATGTAGGAAAATAATTGCAAGTTCAACCTGTCTCATGTAAATTCACAGGATAATAATGAACATGTTATCATAGCATATTGTGGGTGGGTGTAGTGCTAAACTATCCATCTAGATAAATCGCTATATAATTTTTAAATCTCTATATACCATGACCAAATCAGAAGTAATTTTAGCAATCGCTCGGAAAACAGGGATTGATAAAGAAGATGTTAAAAATACGATCGATGAATTATTTCGTGTTATTCAAGATGCTGTAATAGATGATCATCGCGTACATTTTAGTGGTTTTGGTAGTTTTTCTAAAAAGAAACGTGCTAAAAAAATTGGGCGTAATATTAGTACCAATACAGCTATCGTTGTAGAGGAACACTATATTCCATTTTTTAAGCATTCTAAGTTCTTTGCAGCAAAAATTAAAGCGGCTGGTGCTACATAACCTTTATAAGGCTAGATATATAGTGCTATCATTATGGCAATGATAGACAATGATAAAATGTTTTTTCTAATATGAGAAAAAAACTTGATAAAAAATCTAATGTAAGAATGTCATGGTATCTATTCAGATCAAGAAGGCTGTTAAATAACAAAATAGTATCTACTTTAAGCTTCTAACGCTTTGCAAATTTGCAAAGTACTATTGCAAAAGAACATTAAGTGTTAGATGTTACTTTTTACTTGGTTAGTTGTGTTCATGAAGTAAAAGGTGGTATGAATATAGTGCTCCTGTTAGGCGCTAAAACCCATAAGTAAATCCCATACTTTTACTAGGTCCTATGGTATATCTATTCAATCACCTGTAACCATGCCATTACCTTCTTAAGAAGCACAAAAATAACCCTGTATAAAAAGCTTTCAAGGCACTGTTTATACTTGGAAAAACAAAAGACACCTCCTTACATTCCGTACTAAGCGAATTGGTGCATCATTTATAAGCAGTGCCTTGAAAGCTTTTTAATAGAGCTTAATTTGTATTTTATTTTTTGATCCACCAAACTGATCTGAATAGGTACGTTGTATCTTGTTTAATTAAACTGGTTCATAGCATTTGTAATGCCTTTATGACACCAAGTCATTAATATTTGATAAGCTTTATCTAGGTGGTCATCTATTGCTTGTAATTCTTTTTCATTAAACTTATTTAAAACAAAATCTGAAAGTTTTCCTTTAGGAAAATCATTTCCAATGCCTATTCGAAGGCGTGGATAGTGGTTTGAAGCCAAAGCATGGGCAATGCTTTTTAGGCCATTGTGGCCTGCATCAGTGCCTTTCGTCCGCAAACGCATTGTACCGAAAGGAAGGGTGATGTCATCTACGATCGTCAAACTTTGTTCAACTGGTATTTTTAAGTAGTGCAGCCAATAGTGAACCGATTTACCACTATTATTCATATAGGTGGTAGGCTTAATCATATATACTTGATGTGGATCGTGGGTAAAAGAAGAGATAGCAGCCAACCGACTTGTTTGAAAAGTAACTTTTTGTTGAGCTGCTAGATGGTCCACTACTAAAAAACCTATATTGTGCCTAGTATGGACATATTCTGGACCAATATTTCCCAATCCAACTAGTAGTAATTTCATAGGCTATTTTAGACGCTATGGCTATTGATGGTATTTCTTCAAAACGATTTCCCAAAGGCAACGTATGATTACTTACCTTTTTTCTCCTCCTTACTAGCTGCACTACGCAATGCCCTTGGAATCTCAATAGAGGCTACTGGTGTATTAGGCAAGGCTAAAATAGTATAATTTTCTATTGGAATTTGATGCACTCGTACAATTTGCCCCAAGTCAAGATGAGAAACATCGATATCCACTATTGATGGCATATTATTTGGATAAGCTGAAATAGGCAGTTTCCTTTGCTTTTTAGAGAGGACGCCTCCTTTGGCTACACCAATTGCTTTGCCGACAAATGCAGTTGGGATATCCATTTTAATTTTTTTAGTATCAAAAATTTGCAAAAAATCTACATGCAACATCATTTCACTTACTGGATGGAATTGCATTTCTTGTAAAATACATCTGTACATAGACCCTTCAATATTGAGGTCTACAAAATGGGCATGAGGTGTATAAATCAAATCACGTAAAAGCACCATAGGTACATAAAAATGTACTTGCTCCGTACCACCATATAGTACCCCTGGGACTTGTGCCGCTGCTCTTAGTTTTTTAGATTCGGCTTTACCGAGATTTGCTCTTTTATACCCTAAAATCTCTATTGCTTTCATATTTGTGCTTTGTGATCAATTAAAAAGTTAACCCACCCTCGATTGCAAATACAGGGCTTAAGATTACGGCATGAATGGCTTTTTACAGCTGGTTTTCAACTTGAAAGTATCCAGTTTTTTCTCTTGATTTATATATATCCATATAATTCTTGATCATTTCATACTGGATTTCTATACTCTATATGTTGAAACGATGCACTGCAAGTTCGGGTTGTTTTCCCAAAGCCGGACAGTAAAATTTTCCTGATGGGTATGTATCTGGAATCCAATACATGACTAGTAGCTACCATCATGTGGCCATTACACTGAAGAATCAAATTTAATAAAAAAAGTGTGGAGATAAAAAGTATCGTGGACTGAAAAAATAGTAAACCGAAAAATTAGGACCAACTTTTATAAATTTTGTTTGATCCTTTTCCTATTTTCTGGTCATATACATTAGTAATTTATTAATCTGATTTACAGTAAATTAGTGTTTATATTTTAATATTTATACTGATTCAATAAGTATATTTTCTGCCTTTATTGGGGTGTTATATATAATATGAGGTTACCTGATCCCACTTGATAAACCCTTAGGTCATTATCTTGCTTTTTATTAAGTTTGAATGATTTATTTTTGAAAAGATAGAAAAGTGTGTAAGCGAATTATTTATTTTGTGGCATATCTACTGACTTTGCCCCTTTCTATTTGGGCTGACGTTCTCACTTATAAAGCAGATCGGTTGGAAGGCGACGTAGTAGATAATAAGCCCTGTAAGAAACTAGAAGGGAATGTGGTATTTACTTTCCATACAAATGGTATCGTATTGACTGCAGATAAGGCCTATCAATATGATGATCAGGCGCTGATAAAAGCGCAGGGTAATGTCAAAATTATCGATCAAGAAGGTGGCGTTGTAGAAAGTGTTTTCTTAACCTATTACTTATTAGAAAAGCGAGCTATTTTTCAAAAAAATGTACGCTGTTCATCTAAAAAGGCTACATTTTATACCCCTGAATTGATCTACGATGTAGAAAAAAAACAAGGTAAGTTTTTGCAAGGGGGAAAGTTGGTACAAGATCAAATGGTTTTAACCAGTAGTATGGGCCTTTATGATGGGCACCATCATAAAGTTACCTTTTCCGATAAGGTGGTATTAGTAGACCCTAGCTATACCTTCCATTCCGATCAGCTGGATTACGATACTGAATCAGAGGTCGCTTATTTTCGAGGCGCTACCAAAATTATTTATCATGATGGAGTACTTACGACCCATAAGGGGGGGTATTATGCATTGCCTAAAAAACAGCTTGCTTTTGAACAAGGGGCACTTACTACAGAAAATATGACACTTTCTGCAGACCATTTAGAGATTATTAATGGGGAAGATTGCGCAGCTACTGGTCATGTCTCACTTTGTTCGCAAAAGCATGATGCTTTAATAACCGGTGGTAAGGCTAGTTATGCTGGAAAAGAGAAAAAAGGTGTGATAACAGGTAGCCCACTGTTAACCAAGGTAATAAATAATGAAATGATCTATTTGCGTGCAGATACTTTTGTTATTTTGGAAAAAAATGAACCACCAGAGCAAGAAATTCATGCCTTAAACCATGTTAGGCTCTACCAAGAAGTTTTACAGGGTGTTGCAGATGGCGCTGTTTATAATACCAGTAAAAACACAATTTGTTTACATAATAAGCCGGTTATTTGGTGCGGTCAATACCAAATTACAGGAGAAGCAGTACACTTGGCTATAGAGGAAGCAGAGCATGTGCGTATGTTTGTAGATAAAAATTTATTTATGGCCTCAGAAAATTTAGTTGGTCACTACAATCAAGTAAAGGGGAATAAACTAGTTGGACTTTTTAAAGAAGGTGTGATTCAAAAAATGTCGATAAGTGGTAATAGTGAGAGTATATATTTTGCGCTTGGGGATAACAATGAGTTGGTAGGTATGAACCATATCAAGTGTAATGGTATGGAAATGACTATGGTTGATAATACATTGGCGCAAATGACTTGCCAACCCAAACCAATAGGCGTCTTTTACCCAGCAGAAAATTTAAAAGAAGCTCAAATGAAATTACCTGGTTTTGTTTGGTTTGGTGAAAAATGGCCTACGAAAGCAAATATTTTAGAAGGACTACTTAAAAATGAGACGGATCAAAATCCTTAGTTGTATTTATACAAAATTGGTTTTGAACCATCTATACTAACCATAGGCGTCAAGTTAACGATTCTGTCGTCTTGGCTTAGAAAAAATATTATTTTGGCGTTTTGATTTAAAAAATCAGTGTCTATCTTTGCTATTACTCGTAAATTATTCCCTTATTTTAAACCATTTTGTTCATCACCCGAAGTAATTTTGTTATTGTGCCTAGTACCCCTTTATCTTTATAAAATTGCAACGATCTATGACTAACTGTTTTTTGTTTTTCCTAGACTCTTTTTAAGATGCAAAGCATGATTTAAGGTTGTAATAAATAGGCTTTTATAAAGCCATCAATAGCACCATCTAGTACATTTTCTACATCCTTTCGTTCATATCCTGTTCGGTTGTCCTTGATAACTTTATAAGGATGTAGTACATAGCTTCTAATTTGAGCGCCAAATTCAATCTTTTTTTTGCTGCGTTCTATTTCTTGTTGTTTGGCTCTTCTTTTTTCTAGTTCTTGCTGATAGAGCTTAGATTTAAGCAATTGTAAAGCTTTATCTCTATTTTGTAGCTGAGAACGCTCTTGTTGGCATTCTACTACTGTTCCAGTTGGTATATGCTTTACACGAACTGCTGTTTCTACTTTATTGACATTTTGCCCACCGGCTCCACCAGATCGAAAGGTGTCCCAACTTAGATCGGCAGGATTTATTTCAATTTTTATAGAATCATCGATAACAGGGGCTGCATATATGGAAGCAAAAGAGGTATGTCTTTTACCTGCCGCATCAAAGGGAGAGAGACGTACCAGTCGATGAATACCCACTTCTGCTTTGATGTACCCATAAGCATAGGAACCTATCACTTCCAACGTAACAGCCTTTATACCAGCACTATCCCCTGGTTGGTAATGAATTACTTTAACGGTATAGCCCTGTTTGGCTGCCCACATGGTATACATACGGACCAACATCTCGGCCCAATCTTGGCTTTCTGTACCACCTGCACCTGGCTTTATATCTATGATCGCATTTAAATGATCTTCTTCTCCATCCAACATTTTTTTTAATTCAATGGCTTCTAGTAAAGTAGCAAGCCCAGATGCTACAAGGGACAGCTCTTCTTGAGCCATTGTATCTTCTTCAAATAAAGATTCTAATAAAAGAAGCTCATCCCATTGGTTCTGCAAGGTATTGAATTGATCAATGGTTTCTTTTAAAATTTTGATTTTTTGGATCGTTTGTTGTGCTTCGGCTGGGTTTGACCAAAATGAAGAAGAAGCAACTGCTGCTTCTAACCACTGTAATTCTCTATTTTTATCAGCATAGTCAAAGAAAGTCCCTTAAGGCCTCTATTCTTTCTGCTAGGTGGGTGTACTTGGTTTTCATAAAACTTATTTTAATGAACTACTTTTTTGTAAAATGAAGCCGATTGCCTATAGCATGTTCTACTTGATCCGGAGCGAAGACATGATGGGTAACACGTATGGTTTTTTTATCTTTAGTGACTTCACTTAGTGGATTACTATAATCCTCAATTGTATTACAGAAAGTATAGATAGTTGTATAGGTGGACTCTTTAAAAAAGGAGGCTAGATCCAAACTTTTAACTAAAGAATTATCATATTGCTGGTAAAGGAGTAGCTTCTTTGCAACACCATTTAGATCTTCTCGGATAAAAAGTACATCATCAAGACTAAAATAGGTAATCTTAGGAGGATCTAACCCTTTATTAAGCTTTCCCATCGCTTTATTAAGTGCTTGAATTGTATTAAATTTAAACATCAACTTAAATTTGAGCATTTTTTCATCATACGCTACATCTACCTGGCTAATACCTGCTATTGTTTCAAATTTTGTGCTAGCATTACTAAATGCTTTATAACCAATAGTTTTAGTTACATCTTTATAATTTTTATTTAAGTATTTAATAACCGAAATTAAATAACTGGTCTTTGTTAAATCTACTTCAATGCTAAATTGACCAGATCCATCTTCATTAAAATCTGCTTTTTCTATAAAATCTACTCCTAAAGCAAAGCTATTAGAGAGAGATTGAAAAAAAAAGAGGAATAGAAAAACTATAAATCTTGCTTTTTGGGGCTGGATCGGCATAAAAAATAAAAGACTAAAAAATAAAAATAAAAAAATAGCTGGCTTTTACATCAAAAAGTTTCTATACATCCACAATCATATATAAATATATTATTGCTATTAAACAACAGCTATTATTTTATTTATAACCTACAAAACACTAAAATTACACGCCTAGTGTTGGATTACTTGAAATGACTCAAATGTATGAAATTTTTATAAAATTTATTTTGGTTTATCGAAAGGCAAGCGATTATCTAGCCGCTTTTATCCTTAATGCATAACGGATCTAATTTATCACTTTCTTGCATGAATTAACATAAATCTTTTGCTGTTTACTATTTAAATGTACATTTAAATAGTAAACTTGCTTTTTTTGTTTAAACAAGTGACTAATTGAGTTAAATGAATTAAAACATGAATTATTTAATATTTTTAGTTTGATAATCAATTATAAAAATTTAATAGAATTTATGTATAAACAGTTGTATAAAAAATATTTTAGATAAACCATTATAGTTATCAGGTTCTTATATTATAAATTACTTTATAAAAGTAGGTCAAATCGTTAATTTTTTAGTAAAAATACCAATACAATACTGTATTAAAATAGATGTAAATCAAGTATATAAATCTATAATTTATCTTAACTATTAACTACATGACCAGAAAGTGGATCATTCTTATTCATAATTGGAGTGAGGCTATGGCCTATTTTTTAATTAAATTTGAAAATATGATTTAATAAACCTAAAAATAATTTACACATTTACATAGGCAAAGCCGTTTACATATCTTTTTGAGATTACAATGGCTATTTTTGCTTTTAAACTTTCTATGATAGGTTAGCAATCCTTTAATTTTTTAATTACTTGTTCATGTTACGCTCCTTTTTTTCTTTAAATATTATTTTATTTCTATTTTCCTCTTGCATAGCGCATCGTTTAGCCATTGGCGAAAATTTTACAAAAGCTATCAATTCGAATGAAACAAGTAAGAATAAAGAAAGTAGTAAAAAAACTGACGGCCACGACACCGTAAAGAAAAGTATTGAGGACATCGCATCTGATCACCTTGAGCGAACCATAAAAGGATTAGAATTGTCAGAAAAATTTTTCGATTCATTCGATAAAAGTGAAGCTAATTTTATAGAATTTAACGGAAAGACTGCTATGCTTCAGCATGAAAAAGAATCTACTATTCTAGAGTTGTATTATAAATATGGGACATATGATGCGATACCCTATTGGACAAAATGGGAGAATGTGACAGAAGATAAAAAAGCAGCTGTTGTGGATACACTAAGAGGTGTAGTAATAAGCCGTGCTCACCTAAGTATGGGACTAGCAGCACTAGCTACGTATTCTAAAGAAAAAAAATTGGACTATCCCTCGATAAAAAAAGATTTTGGTAAAATAAATAATATTGCTGATCAAGCAGAAATATTATTTAAAAAAGGGGGAGAAATGTTTGGTAAGGTCATTACTGATGTGCTCATAAATCTCTTAAAATATGTAAATAAAAGTCTTAGAATACATCCTCCTAAACCATCTGATATAGTTCCTAATAAATATTGTCCAGCCGAATATGATATATATACATTTTATAGCAAAAGAAATAAAAAATACGATGATGGATTATATTTAAGTCATAACATTCCTGATTTAGTTAAAACTATACATGAAGAATTTGGTCAAACTAATTTGGCTATAATAAATAGCCAATACGAGTATAAATATCAAATTAAAGCGCATGATATATATAAGAAAGTCTTAAAATTATCTAAAACAGTTGGCAAGCATTGTGCGGCTCAGTTTTATATAGACGCTATTTCTATATTCGAAGACAAAAAATCTAAGTATTCCGATGTGTTTTACGAGACACGAGTGGGTGAAAGAGATTATAGCATATATGATCTGGTTAGTGAGGATAAATTTTTCGAAGATTTGAAAACACAGGCAAAAAAAACAAAAAATCACGATCTGTCCTTTATGGCGGAGAAGGCACATAAGGCATATATAGTATATGAGCTTATTAAGCTAGAAATTGATAAATGTTTTGAAAAGGCGCAAAAAATATATGACACAATAACAGCTGATCAGATCGCTCAAAAAAAACGTTACAGTTCTAATTCAAAACAGAGAAATCAAAAGAAATCAAAAGCAGTAAAAGCAGTAAAAGCAGTAAAAGAAAAAGCAGTAAATACAATAAGTTTTTCTAATAGTGATAAAGATGTATCGTTAAAGGTAAATTCTCTTTTTTCTAATAGTCTTTATACGCTTCATCCTAGAGTAACGCGTTGGGAAACAGCAACCGAACAGGATATAGCAAATTTTGATCTTCACAAAAAAAGAAACTATAGTAAGCTTACGGATAAAGCTAAGCGTTACAGTAGGTGTGTTCATTACCTTCCTGGTGCAGAATGTCTACTTTCTTCTGATGATGCTAAAAAGTATTTTTTTGATACCAATAAGGGCGTTTCAGCATTTGCAACTATGCAGATCGGTGATGACCCTGCGATCGAAGGTGTTCTTGAATTTGGTATTGATAATCAAGAAGATAAAAAAATAATTTATCATGCAATGTTCAATGATAACATACAAAAACTTTCTCAAATTAAATCTCCTATATTAGAAGAATACTCAAAAGAAGATCAAAAATTTAGTACGTGGTCTAGTAAATCTACTATTGCAATAGAAAATGATGGATATGAGATCACTATAAATGATCCTTTCAATTTTATCAATCCTACTGATTATCCTACTAAAATACTTACCCTTTATCCTAAATTAGGGTATAAAAAATGATTTTTAGATATGAATGATCTCATCCATATTAGGGTATTAGGCAAAAGGATCTGTCGCATCTCTATTTATGTGCATTCTGAACTGGAATAGTATTATTTTGATAATAAGTTATAAAAATTTAATAGAATTTAATGCCTAATTTCTTAGTAAGAATACCAATCAAATACTGTTTAAAAATTCTGTAAATCAAGTAAATAAATATAGAATGCACGTTTAAATATACTTCATAGATCACCATAAAAATATAAATTGCAAACTATTCATCCAACGAATCCATCTAGCATGCACGTTAGTACCTTGAATACAGAAAATTAAGCATATGATTATTAAAGATTTAATTATACTAGGATGTAGTGCACAGTATTCAACTCGATTTCGGAATAATGGGGCTTATCTTCTTCGATGGAATAGAGAAGGGTTTTTATTTGATCCTGGAGAGGGGACGCAAAGGCAATTTATTTTTGCAGAAATAGCTCCTTCTACTGTTACAAGAATTTTTATTAGTCATTTTCATGGAGATCATTGTTTAGGACTTGGTGCCATATTGATGTGCCTCAATCTAGATAGGGTCAAGCGTCCCATTTATTGTTACTATCCATCAAGTGGCAAGGTATATTTTGACCGGTTGCGCTATGGAACGGCCAATAAAAATGACATTCAAGTCATTGAGTATCCGGTTTCTAAAGAAGGAGTGGTGCACAAAGATGATAAATTTACAATTGAAGCTAAATTTCTTGATCATAGAGTTGATAATATAGGATGGCGCATCACGGAAGCTGATTCTATAAAATTTGATAAAGAAAAACTCCAAGCCAAAAATATTTCAGGGATTCAGGTTCGAGACCTCCAAAA
>NZ_JBOZWW010000045.1:0-18035 GCF_050864855.1 Candidatus Cardinium hertigii | reverse complement strand
CCAAGTAATCGAATCAGATAACTGGAATAAACGATGTTTCGGGTTAAGAAAACTAGATAAGCGTTGCTCAAACAAACGTTCAAGGCTATTATTTATTTTCTTAGATTTCATCCTTATTTTGCAAGCTTTTTATACAAAACAACTCTAAAACTGGTTATTAACCAATACAAATTTAACCATTTATTTGCTGATTAACAAATAATTATACAGTATTTCAGGACCGACTAAGTAAAAAATTTGATCGAAGCAATTGAAACTATATTGAAACTATATTGAAACTATATTGATCTATTTTTTTGTTTGCTGGGTAGTAAATAGTGTACAAGGACCATAATTAGCCCATTCATCAACATACAAGGTACGTGGCCAGTTTTTGTACCAACTATAGAGACCATCCATTTTTGCCAAGCCAACATAGATACGAGACCGGTAAGCATACCTACTAAGACAGGAAAGGAAGCCGTACGAAATCCTAAAACAGCTAAAATAAATGGGGCTATGATTACTGGAACATAGAAACGGGCATACCACATAAGGACTCGGGATAATGTGGATATAGGAAAATTAAAAGCCAATACCATAGTAAGCAGGGCCAGCGTACACAGCGCTACACGGACCAGTTTAAGTTGGTGCAAATGGAAAAATTTTCTGAAATAACCTATACTTTTGGGTATATCATAAGCCAGCATAATACTAGCGACATGTAATCTAGAGTCAACTGTGGACATAGCGAAAGATAACATAATCACACAAACTATTGCTTTTAAAGGATAGGAAGCATGAGCAAGAAAATGAGTCCAAATAGCTGTAGAGGGTACATAGGGGAAGCAGACAAAAACCAATAGACCAACTATCGTGGTACATACCATAATAGCACTAGAAAAAATACCTGCATATAAGCATGCCTTTCTTGCTTGATCGGGACGCTTAGACATATATATATGTTGCACGAGATAGGGCCCCATAGCAGCAACCGAATTAGTGAGGTAGTCAAGTATACTGGGTACTTTTCTATCAGAGGGCATAATATTAGATAGCCCGAATTGTTTTTGAGTTTTAAGAAAATCAATGATTTCAAAGATTGTCTTACCAGACTTTTTAAAGACGCACCAAGCTAATACAACCGTAAGGATAGAAAAAATGATACATTGCCATACATCTGTAAAGACAATAGCACGCACACCACCAAACATAGCATAAACCACCATAAAGACAGTAATGAGTAGGGTAATAGTGAATGGATTGGCTGAAGGCATCAATAGGCCAACGGTGTCAGATATAAGACGAATTTGTAAGGAAACGATGGTAACGCTATTACACACTTCAAACAAAGCAGTAATGAATCTTGCATAAGGACCATATACACTAGCCATAGACTCTGGCATCGATAGGCGATAGATAAACTTGGACATACGACCTGCTAACCAACTTAAGAGCAATAATGGAAAAAGTGCAATCGTCATCCTGTAAACTATATACCAGAGTCCTTTAGAAGCATAGGTGATACCATGGTTTAGTAGTCCTCCTGAACAATAACAGGCTACTATAGTAGCTACTATAGTAAGTGTAGAAAATTGCCTATGGCCCACCGCATGCTCCTGAAAGTTGGTAGCCTTTTTAGTCAAAGAACAAAAAAATATTACTAAAGTAGATAGTAAAAAGATTACTAATAGCAGCAATGAAAGATCAATTGGCATAATGGAAATAACCTAGCTAAATTGGTTTAAGCTAATGTCTATAATCACGATACTAATATGGAATATGGCCACGCGACTTAGAAGAAGAAGTAGTAGTATTAGAAGCAGCACAAGCAGAAAGAGCATTAGAAGCAGGAGAACGCATTATGCTTGCAAAGAATGCGTCGATCTTTGATTCTTCTATACCTACTGCACAAAGGACTGTTCGAATGCGACGTTCTTCCTCATTCAATTTCTGATCCTGTGCTAGGACCGATTGGGGTTTATTATTCTGCTTATTTTTAATTTCTTTTGCTATGTTACAAGCTTCACATTCATTATGTAGAAAATATCCGTTGCATCCATGACTACCATCCGACATAATATTTATTGATAAAGCGTATTGATTTACTAAATCTTTCAGTTTATTAGTATTTTCTCTGTCCATGAGCTCTTCAAAAATATCAGATAATGGTCTACCTGTGTGGCTAGAAAGATTCAGCCCTATCAACTTATGGGTATCAGATATCAAAGCATCAAATACGCATGAATCACCGTAGTTTATAGCTGCGCATATGGGCGTTTCTCCTTTGTTATTTTTGCGCATCAGCTCGCTACGACTATTATAACGTTTCGTTTGTATATTTTTTAGAAGATTACGTGTTGCATCACATATGTTTAGGCTAGATCGACGATCCTCCCAGTTATGAAGCACCAAATCATCTTCGTCTTCAGATGCAGATTCAGAAAAAGCTACACAAAAAGAAGTTCGCTCAAAAGCAATTAGATCACAAAAAATTGGATCTTTTATTAAAGTTTCATTTGGAATATGTGAAATGTGATCAACAACTTTTTGAAAATCTTCCTCAGTTAACAGCAAAGGCTTCATCTTATTTAATAAGTACTTCATAATTTTTGCTGCCTCCATAGATTTCTTCCCCCTGTGGTCACCTGCTGCTACATGTAGACAGGTATTTCCGTGTGCATTTGTTTGACATAAATCCATAAATGCATCATGGTCAAAACAAGTCGCTAACAACCCATGTACTTTTTCTAAATTACTATCTTTTATTGCTTTAAAAAGTTTTTGTGTCGAATCAGTTAGCGATGCATCGGGGTTTTCTATATTATCTCTGTGTCCCTGATCCATATTTGGGGCCATACCATACCTGCTACCTAGCTTGCTACAACTCCCAAACAAGCAACAAGCCATATACATTGACAAGATCAGCCTAAAAGGCTTCGTATAAAAATTTATTTTCATAAAAATAGATAAAAGAGAATATTATACAACTTATTATCAAAATAAGCAAATAAGTGATTTTATTCCAATCGTTGCAACCGTGAAAAGTCAAAAGTATCTAAATATTGGGTGGTAAAGTGGCCTTGCTGAAAGGCTGCATCTTCTACCAAAGCACGATGAAAAGGTATGTTGGTTTGAATGCCTTCTATAACCAACTCTTCCAAGCCACGCTTCATTTTGGCAATGGCATCGACTCTAGTATCGGCATGGACAATAAGCTTTGCAATCATGGAATCATAATAAGGGGGCACTACATAACCGGCATAAATATGGCTTGCAATGGTTATACCGAACCCGCCAGGAAAATGCATATGGGTAATTTTTCCAGGAGATGGACGAAAGCCATTAAAGGGATCTTCTGCATTAATACGGAACTCTATGGCATGACCTTGTGGATAAAGATTGGATCTATTCAGGGGTTGGCCAGCGGCTATTTCGATTTGTGTTTTGAGTAGATTAAAACCGGTAACCGCTTCTGTAACGAGGTATTCTACCTGAATACGGGTATTCATCTCCATAAAGTAAAAGTTTTGGTACTTGTCTACTAAAAACTCCATGGTACCAACGCCTTCATACCCTATAGCTGATACGCCTTTTATAGCTGCATCGGTTATTTTTGCCCGTAATGGTTCGGTCACAAAGGGAGAGGGAGATTCTTCAACCAGTTTTTGATGTCTACGCTGAATAGAGCAATCCCGCTCAGATAGATGGATAACTTTACCATATTGATCGGCAACAATTTGTATTTCAATATGGCGTGGTTCTTCTATATATTTTTCTAAATAAAGCCCCTCTTTACCAAAAGAGGCAATGGCCTCTTGCCTAGCCTCTACCCATTTTTGCTGAAATTGCTCTGGTGCATCGACCAACTTAATGCCTTTCCCTCCCCCTCCTGCAGTTGCTTTTAGCAATACAGGAAAGCCTATTTCATGGGCCAAACGAATGCCTTCTTCAACTGAGGTGAGCAAACCATTGGAACCAGGAATAGTAGGCACACCAGCAGCCTGCATGGTTGCTTTTGCAGTAGATTTATCACCCATTTTACCAATTGCGCGATCGGAAGGACCTATAAATTTAATACCATATTCTGCACAAATAGCTGCAAAAGTAGCATGCTCAGATAAAAAACCATAACCTGGATGAATGGCATGGGCATTGGTTACTTCAGCAGCGGCAATAATGGATGGAATAGAAAGATAAGATAGGTGGCTTGCAGGTGGGCCAATGCAGACTGATTCATCTGCAAAACGGACATGCAGACTATCTTTATCTGCGGTAGAATGTACGGCAACGGTTTTAATGCCCATTTCTTTGCAAACCCGAATGATGCTTAAAGCAATTTCTCCACGATTGGCAATCAATATTTTTTGAAACATAGGATATCAAACTGGTTAAGTAAAGCAGCATCCCCCTATTTATCCGGTCACAGGCTCTACTACAAAAAGAGGTTGATCGTATTCTACAGGAGAGATATCGTCAACTAATATTTGAATGATCTTTCCAGTAACCTCTGACTCTATTTCATTATAGAGCTTCATAGCTTCTATAATGCAGAGCTTGGTCCCCTTTACAACTGGATCTCCTTCTTTTACAAAGGGAGCTTCTTCGGGACTGGGTGATCGGTAAAAAGTACCAATCATCGGGGATTTAATGGTTATATAATTGGCGGCAAGTTTATTTTCTTGTACGATTGGGGCCACTTGCGTAGGAAAGGAAAGGCCATTAGGAGCAAGGGATGCAACCTGTTGGGGAATGGCATTACTTCTTTTAACATGGATTTTAATGGCTTCTGTTTCAATATGGACCTCTTCTAACCCTGATTGGGTAATAAAGTCAATCAGTTCTTGAATTTCTGTAGTTTTCATACTTACTTTTTCTGCTCGTTTACACGCTCCATATAAAGACCTGTACGGGTATCTATCTTTACAAGGTCTTCATTGTTAATAAATAGAGGTACCCTAATCTCTGCGCCTGTTTCTAGGGTAGCTGGCTTTAATGTTTTCGTAGCGGTATCTCCTCTAAGACCTGGCTCCGTATAGCTAATCCGCAATACCACAGATGGAGGCAATGCACACTTTAACACCTGATGTGCATCATCATGGTAAACAATTTCCACATGCTGTCCTTCTTTTAAGAATTGGGGAGTATGGACGAAAGATGGGGCAATGGTCAGTTGCTCAAAAGTATCGGTATGCATAAAGGTATAACCTGAACCATCTTTATACAGAAACTGGTAAGGCCTACGCTCAATCCGTGCTATATGGATTTTTACACCTGCATTAAACGTATGATCAATTTGCTTGTCTTTTGTTAAACTTTTTAGTTTGGTTCTAACAAAAGCAGCGCCTTTACCTGGCTTGACGTGTTGAAATTCCACAACGCTATAAATATCATTGTTTAATACAATACAAAGACCATTTTTAATATCACTTGTGTTTGCCATAATATTTTGTTTTAAATCTATTGGTCATCCTGATAAGATCTAAAATTTTACTTTACTGTATATACCAACAAACTTGCTTAAATAGGTTACAAACCGTCATACCCCCAGACTATATACATGGCACCCCAAGTAAAGCCTCCTCCAAAAACGGTTACAATCAACTTATCTCCTTTTTTGAGTTTGTGTTCGTAATCCCATAAACAAAGGGGAATCGTTGCAGCGGTTGTATTGCCATACTTATGAATGTTCAACATAACTTTTTCCATAGGAATGGCTACACGATCGGCTACAAGTTTCAAGATGCGCTGATTGGCTTGATGTGGAACGAGATAGGTAATATCTGCTGGGGTAAGCTTATGACGGGCCATCATTTCTATAACTACTTCTGACATAGCGGTAATAGCAGCCTTAAATACCGTCTGGCCATCTTGGTAAATATAATGTGCGTTGGCTGCTACCGTTTCATGTGAAGCAGGTAATTTACTACCGCCTGCTTTTTGATAAAGAAAATCTTGACCGATGCCATCTGTTTTACAGATGGTATCTATAACTCCACAACGACTCTGTGGCGCATGGGCGGTTAGCAGTACGGCACCTGCACCATCCCCAAAAAGAATACAAGTAGCCCTATCTGTATAATTGGTAATCGAAGACATTTTATCTGCCCCTACGACAATTACTTTTTGAGCCCTACCTGAAGCAATAAACTGAGTAGCGGTATCTAGTCCATAGAGAAAACCAGAACAAGCAGCTTGCAGATCATAACTAAAAGCACGGGTAGCACCCACTGCATGGGCAACCATATTAGCCGTAGCAGGCGTGATCATATCTGGGGTAATGGTAGCACATATAAGAAGGTCTACTGTTTCAGGATCGGTCGCTGTTTTTTGCAGCAAATCTTTTACGGCTTGTATGGCCATGACTGAAGTACCCAGCCCTTCTCCTTTCAAGATCCTCCTCTCTTGAATACCTGTTCTAGTGGTGATCCACTGGTCATTGGTATTAACCATTTGCTCCAACGCACTATTGGTCAACACATCATCTGGAACATAACCAGATACACCTGTAATGACCGCACGATTTATTGTTTTCATTTATTGAACAGACTGGGGTAATTGTTTTATAGACTTTGCCCAAATCAGTAATGGTATAGAGGACAACTGAACCATCTATTAAAGCAAATAAATTATTAAGGCTTTACACGATGCATTACCACCCTTCCCTTGTAATACATTTTACCTTCATGCCAAAAGGCACGATGGGGAGTATGTACTACACCCGTAACGGGACAAACGACCAACGGAGGCATCGCAAGTTTAACATGTGTCCTTCGTTTATCTCTTCTGGAAGCGGATGATCTTTTCTTTGGATGTGCCATGTTTTTAGAATTTTTTATTTAAATTTTTTCCCAAGGAATAAAGCTTTTTATCCAATCTATCCTTTCTAGGACGTAACAGATGGATAAATTTACGAATAATTTTACTAGCTAGAAAATTATTATGCAAATGGGATAAAGGACGATTCAATCGCGCCAGATCTTTTTAAGATAAACTGAAGTATAGCCAAAAAAAACCTGTAGCACTAACAATAAGGAAAAAGCGACAACAAAATCAATAAAAGCCTACCTCTATACCTATACACTTTATTGTAGCCACTAAATGGTTGTTACCTAAAAAGTTAGTTAGTTAGTTACCATTTTTGAAATAAGGAAACCACAAATGCATGGGGATCAAAAACCCTTAAGTCCTCCACTTTTTCCCCTACACCAATATATTTAATTGGAATAGAAAACTGATCTGCTATACCCAGCACCATTCCTCCTTTAGATGTGCCATCTAATTTGGTTACCACAATACCGGTTACTGCTACAGCAGCTGTAAACGCTTCTGCTTGCAGAAAAGCATTTTGTCCATTTGTACCATCCAACACCAACCATACCTCTTGTGGAGCACGTGGAAGACATTTTTGAATGGTTCGCTTAATTTTAGCCAGCTCATTGATAAGATGTATTTTGGTATGTAATCGGCCAGCTGTATCTATAATGACTACATCTACGTCATCGCGTATACCCTGCTGCACCGCCTCATGGGCCACTGAAGAGGGGTCTGATTGCATAGAACGTGCTACTACTGTTGCACCTACACGATTTCCCCAAATCATTAGTTGTTCTATAGCTGCTGCACGAAAAGTATCTGCAGCACCTAGTATAACTTTTTTACCCTGGCTAATAAACTGTGCAGCTAGTTTGCCAATCGTAGTAGTTTTACCTACACCATTTACCCCGACTACAAGTATGACATGGGGCGCAACAAATGGGGTAACGACTATTTCTTCTGTCTTCGAGCTAGACAAAGGATGTAAAAGCTGCTCGGTCTCAGATTGCAAAATCTGGTCTAGTTCACCTGTAGTAAGATATTTGTCCTGTGCTACACGCTCCTCTATAGCATTTATAATTTTAAGGGTAGTGGCTACGCCAACATCTGAGCCAATCAACAATTCTTCCAATCTATCCAATACATCACTGTCAATTGTAGACCTTCCAGCCACAATCTTAGAAAGTTTACTCCAAAAAGAATGGCGTGTTTTAGTCAGTTTTTCTGCTAAATGTGTCTTAGGGGCGGTTGGCTTAGAAAAAAAATTGAAAATACCCATAGCAAGTAACTTATTTTTTTATCTATATAAAACCATTTATATGGATCTACTATTGGGTTTAGAAATATATACAGATAAAAGGGACCTATCTTACAACTGTTTTAACTTTTATGCTACGGCTTTTTTATTTACAGGATTCAGGCTAAAAATTTAAAAAATGGCTTTAGGTAATCTACGTTAATGGCCACTGCATTGCCATTTTTAAATAGTTGGATGCTCCATAAAAATGTGATAGCACAACTAGAAAAAACTACCCTTGAAACCATAAAGAGGATAGGCAAAGGTTATATTTTGCTAGATATCATCTCTTTTATTAATTCAGAAGGCACAATCCTGCTGCGAAAAGTATAAGCACCTGTTTTTGTTGATTTTTTTACTTGAATCAACTTAGTTAACTTAACGGTATCTCCTTTAGAAAGGGTGGCTACTACTTTCTTTGCCATAATATATTATAATACTTATTTGATTTCCTTATGAAGTGTATGACGCTTCAATATAGGATTATATTTTTTTAACTCCATGCGTGCAGTAGTAGTTGTTCTATTTTTTTCCGTACAGTACCGGGACATACCAGGGACCCCACTATTTTTGTGCTCTGTACATTCTAAAATTACTTGGACCCTACCGCCTTTTTTTTTTGCCATTTTATTTTGCTACTTTTTTATCAAGTTTTGCGTGGTTTCTATTTAGACCAACCAATGGTATTGCTTGGATAAAGTTCCTTTCTGTTTGGCTTCCTTTAATACTGCATAAATGCCTTTCTTATTGATGGTACGGATTACAGAGGTACAAACTTTTAATGGAATCCAAATATTCTCTTCCGGAATATAAAAACGCTTATTTTGCAAATTTGGATAAAACCACCTTTTGGTTTTATTATTTGCATGGGATACATTGTTCCCTACAATGGGTTTTTTACCTGTTATATCACAAATTCTTGCCATGTTGTATATGCTTTAATATGGTTACAAATATAGTATAACTTGGTACATTATTCAAACCTTTTAGCAATTAAAGGTAAATACAAATAAAAAGTTTACCCACCAAACTTAAATCTACAAGATTAATTGTCTTGCTGATAATAAATTTACCGCTTTTTGTACCATTCCACGCCTAAACGGGTAGATAAAATCAGAGGATAATAACGTTATATGCTTATTATTTCATAAATTAAAAGGGGCATCCTATCTTTCATGGTTTGATTTAATTAACTTGAAGGGTAAAGTAAATAAAATGTATTATAAGTTGACATGCATGCTGTATTTTTTACCTTGTACATAATATTATTTATCTCACAGCCATTTGAATTATGATTAAATCATTCACTACAACCACACCTATAAAAATGACTGCTTATCTCAAGCAATTAGTAGGCGCAATAACGATTATTTGTGCTTTTATTGACCCAATATTGGCTGCACCTACCAATTTTAGTAAAAAAAATGCCATACACTATCGAGATACACCAGGTTATTACTATGCAGGTATGGCTATAGGCGCAGGTAGCCTACAGGTCAATAAAGTACACAAAGCATTAGCGCAATATACCACTCTAAGCTCCTTCCCCTCTCCTTCAGGTGGTGTGATACTTGGATTATTTGCAGGTCGTCAAATGACCCCCTATATGGCCATAGAATTGGCCTTAGTAGAATGGTATATTGGAGATAGCAAATATCAAGTTTATGACGGGTACATTTCTAAGTTTCCAGGTTCAAAAAAGAGTTCCACAAATTATACAGTGGGACCTGCCTTTGATTTTGTCCCTATGGTCCCAATCTCAGATATAGTTAGTTTACTTGGCGTAGTAGGTATTGGTTGGAAAACAGCTGGTATAGAAATTCTAAACGAAAAAGTATTTAACACAATTGGCTGGAAGCCTATTCCAAGAATAGGGTTGGGCGCGGTTGTAAATGATGAATGTGCACGTTTATCTGGGAAAATCCTCGTAGAATTTAACAATGTATTCCAAAATAATAAGGAATCCATATTTCGTCCTTCTTTATTGCTTTGTATGCACGTAGGGATCAATTTTAACTAAACAAGTATATAATGTCATGCACACCTTAAAACTATCCACGCAAGGGGTAACCCTATTTCAACTTTAAACCTACTTATTATTGTTTAACCTAAAAATAGGTACTATACCTATAAAAATTAATGACAGAAAAACCTACACTTGATCATCTTTTTATGCCACTGGCCATTGAATTAGCTAAACGTTCACACTGTGTTAAAAAAAAAGTAGGCGTTGTCTTAACAAAAGATACCCGTATTATTTCCACAGGATACAATGGCCCTCCACCGGGTACCTATAATTGCGATGAAATATGGCCCAAAACAGGTTGCACTAGAAGTATAAAAGGAGGATGTGCTTTATCTATCCACGCAGAACAAAATGCTATTCTTTATGCATTAACCCATCATATAAATATAAAAAATAGTGTGCTGTACACGACGCTTTCGCCCTGTCTGCCTTGTGCCCGTATAATATTTAGTGTAGGCATTAAAAGGGTGGTATATAAAGATTCTTATGCAGCCTATAAAAACTTAGAGTATGAAGAGGGATTACATTTCTTAACTGAGTTCGGTATCATAGTAGAAACATATCACCCATATAAAGCCATAGAGGCTTTACCCATTACATAACTCCAATACCTCTAATGCACGAAGATGTCTTCTTTATGCAAGCAGCCCTAAAAGAGGCTACACATGCGGCTACAGTTGGAGAAGTGCCCGTTGGAGCAGTAGTCGTAGCCGAACATCAAATTATTGCACGTGCCCATAACCAAGTAGAACAACTTAAAGACCCAACTGCCCATGCAGAACTATTGGCCATTACAGCTGCTGCCCATTACTTCAATAGTAAATACCTTCCCAATTGTACACTATACGTTACCCTGGAGCCCTGTATGATGTGTGGTGGCGCACTTTACTGGTCTCAAATAAAACGACTTGTTTTCGGCACCAGTGACCCCAAAAGAGGCTACCAAAGCTGTGCTACCCCTATCCTACACCCCAGAACCACAATACACCAAAATATTTTAGCGGAAGAAAGCAATGAATTACTGATTTGTTTTTTTAAAAAGCTAAGAAACACTATATTGTAGCGGATAGAACTAATTATTATAATTTAGATGCTTATGATTTTTACACTTCCTTCTTTGCCTTATGCCTACAATGGATTAGAACCTTATATAGATGCCCAAACCATGGAGATCCACCATACCAAACATCATGGGACGTATGTGGATACACTCAATGAAGCAATAACCGGTACTGCAATAGCTACCGCAGAAGGAACCCAAATATCAGTATTAACCCATCTGCTAAAAGATATAAGCGCCTACCATGCTACTGTACGGAATAACGCTGGTGGCCATTTCAACCATCTGTTTTTCTGGAATAGCCTCACACCGCATGCTTCCCCTAAACCTGGAACAGACTTACTAGACAGGTTAAAAAAATCATTTGGCAGCTTTGAAAAATTCCAAGAAATCTTTTCAACAGCATCTGCCACCCACTTTGGTGCTGGATGGACCTGGTTAACAGTAGCCAAGAAAGACGGTAGTTTATTTATTGCTACAACTGATAAGCAAGATAATCCAATTATGAATACCCTTCCTATTCAAGAACAAGGCATCCCTATTTTAGGACTAGATCTATGGGAGCATGCCTACTACCTAAGCTATCAAAACAGACGCTCAGCCTATATAAAAGCTTTTTGGAAAATGGTTCACTGGAAGGTTGTCGAGGATAGGTATATAGAAGCCACAAAATAAAAAGCTGGATCATCTTCGTTGTAGATTGACTGATAGCTTTAGGCTCGCGCGCAATGTATTCCCTTTAACTGTAAGGATTATTGAAAGCTTTTTATCGTATTTTAGTGCTTTTTTAAATTTTCATCTTCATTCAGAAGAAATAGCGGTTCAATTTAAATCAGATTATGAAACAAAGAGAAAAAAAATTTGTACAACACAACGTCCCACAATCTATTTTTATATTGGCCATATTGGTAATACTGGGCTTACTTTTCTATTATAACAAAGAAAAAAGCGTCATTCCCATTTCTGAGAAACGTTTTGAAGAAATGATGCTGAACCAAGAAGTTCAATCTGTTACTTTAATAACGAATCAACACCTAGTAGAAGTCGTAGTCAAAGAAGACGCATTGCGCAAGCCCTGTTATCAACAAGAATTAGCAGGACGAGCTGCTTGGAGAAATAGCAGGCGATTGGTCTACACTTTTCGAATACCCAATTTTGACATCTTTGATAAAAAATTTGGAGCGATAGAAGCAAAAATAGATCCTGAAGCTAGAATAGGTTACAGCTGTCAAGAACGTTCAGAGCCTACTAGTTTTATCAACTGGTCCTTTTTATTGACGCTATTTGTTATTTACTGGTTTTTTATTCGTAAGCCAGGCAGTGGTATGGCAGGTCCTGGTACACAGCTTTTTAATATGAATACATTAAAAGCAACCATTTTTGATAAAAACAATCAGTTAAAAGTTACTTTCCAAGATGTAGCTGGCATGAAAGAGGCGAAAGAAGAGGTAAAAGAAGTGGTAGATTTTTTGAAAACGCCTGATAAATTTACGCTGCTTGGTGGCAAAATTCCCAAAGGTGTATTGCTAGTAGGTCCTCCAGGCACGGGTAAAACTTTACTGGCCAAAGCGATGGCTGGTGAAGCCGGTGTGCCTGTTATTTGTCTTTCTGGATCAGATTTTGTCGAAATGTTTGTGGGTATAGGTGCAGCACGTGTCCGTGACCTATTTAAAAAAGCAAAAGAAAAAGCACCATGTATTATTTTTATCGATGAAATCGATGCAGTAGGTAGGACACGAGGAAAAGCCAATATGCCTGGAGTGAATGATGAACGTGAAAATACCTTGAACTCGCTCTTGGTAGAAATGGATGGAGTATCAACCAATTCTGGGGTGATTGTCATAGCTGCTACCAATAGACCAGAAGTACTAGATCCTGCACTGCTGCGGCCAGGAAGATTTGATCGGCAGGTCAGTATAGACAACCCAGATGTAGTAGATAGGGAGGCGATTATACGATGCCATAGCAAAAGGTTAAAGCTGGAAAGGCATATACGGATTAAACAACTTGCCGAACAAACCCCTGGATTCTCTGGAGCAGATCTCTCTAACATGTGTAATGAGTCAGCTTTAATAGCCGCTAGAAAAAGTAGGAAGTTTGTAACAATGAGCGACTTTAATGCAGCTATAGATCGAATTATTGGTGGGTTAGAGAAAAAAAACAAGCTAATTTCTCCAGAAGAAAAAAAAATAGTAGCCTACCACGAAGCCGGTCATGCCATTGCTGGATGGTTTTTAGAACATGCACATCCACTGGTGAAAGTAAGTATTGTACCACGTGGCATAGCTGCATTGGGCTATGCGCAGTATTTGCCGAAAGAACAATTTATCTATCAAGAGAATCAATTATTAGATGAGTTGGCTATGGCGCTGGGAGGAAGAGCAGCTGAGGAACTTATTTTTGGAAAAATTTCAACAGGTGCGGTAAATGATTTGGAACGTACCACTAAATTGGCCTATAGCATGGTTACAGTCTATGGGATGAACGCTAAAGTGGGCCACCTTTCTTTTCACAACTCTAAACAAGTAGATTATACTTTTACAAAGCCTTACTCAGAAAAAACAGCTTATACCATAGATGAGGAAGTCAAAGCGATCATAGATGGTGCATATGAACGGGTCAAAACGTTGCTCAAAGAAAAAATGGACCAACTAACGCTTTTGGCTGAGGCTTTACTGGTACGAGAAACTATATTTAAGTCAGATTTAGAGCGTTTGATAGGCAAACGATTTGTAAAAGAATCAAAAAATATACCTACTGAAGATGGTCCATCACCTCAAGCATCACTCCCACAATCGGATGATGATCAAGCAATGCTCCCTTTGCCCAATGACCTAGAGCAGGTATAAACTAAGATTTGTTTCGTAGCCGCTTATCAAACGATTGGATCAGTAAAGTTGGAATAGATTGTTTTGGCCATCTAGCAGATAGAACGAAAAAGATGCATAAAAAAATAGGTGTACTAATGGGTGGGTTTACACCCGAACGGCATGTATCATTAGAAAGTGGGCGGAATATTTATAGTAAATTGGCGGCTTCTAACCAATATGAGCCCCTTCCGCTATTTCTATCTGGCTCTACGAAGGCCTATCGGATTTTTATACTGCCTGCTGCACTATTGTTAAAAGATAATGCAGATGATGTACACGATGCACTTTTACATCCAGCTAAATTTAGCGCAGCAGAGGCATTATTAACCGTCATAAGACAAGAAGCTGCTTCCATTACTAAAAATTATGCAAAGGATGCTATTTTTAGGCCAGAAGAACTTACCTTTTCTACCTTAAAGGAAAGAATAGACTTTGTCTTTATCGCTTTGCATGGTAGGCCTGGAGAAGATGGCACTTTGCAAAAGATACTAGAAAAGTATGATATACCTTACAACGGATCTGGCATAGCCACTACTGCTTTAACCATTGATAAATATGCAACCAACCAGTTTTTAGCTAAAAAAGGCTTTCAGGTTGCACAGCAACTTGTGGTTACCCAAAAAGATTGGGAAGATCATCCAGTTGCTACGATCCATACTGTAGCCAATCTGTTTACTTACCCAATCATTGCCAAACCTCTAGACGATGGTTGCAGTGCAGGGGTCATACGCATTGCCAATAGTGATATGTTGACGGCTTATGCATCTGCTGCTTTTAGAAATAAGCCACTAATGTCTAGCGAAATGATGCAACCCTTGGGATTACAAGTAGCAGACTATATTCCCCAACAAAAACAATTTCTACTAGAAACACTCATTCAAAAAGATCAAGAAGCACTTGCTTGTTTAGAAACTACAACAGGCTTATTAACCCATATAGATCATAATGGTAAAACCTTATATGAAGTATTTGAACCCTCAGAAACGGTAGCAGCAGATGACATACTTTCATTAGAAGAAAAATTTTTAGCAGGGGAAGGCCATAACATTACTCCAGCACGCTTTGATTGTAATGACAAAGTAGCTGCTATAATCAGCAAAAGGGTAAAGCGCGAGCTGGAAAATATAGCAAGGGTTTTAAATATACAAGGTTATGCCAGAATAGATGCTTTTGTAAAAATCTATGCCAATCAAAAAATAGCAGTATGGATTATTGAAATCAATGCACTGCCTGCTATGACACCAGCTACCTGTATTTTTCACCAATGTGCTTTAAACGGTTATACACCATTTGATTTTATACATGGGATTATTCAATATGGATGGACCAAAAGAAATTTTGCTGCCTCTACAGAAACGCTAAGCTTAGATAGATGTATAAAAAAACGCTAATAAAGATATTACAACATATTATTTACATATTTTGCTTGTTTATCAGTATTTTATATATTTTTTTCTATATAGCATTACCTTATATTACCCATCAAGGTAAAATGGTTCAAGTACCCGATCTAACGGGTATGCCTTTAGAAGCATTGGATGGAACACTCAACAAATATGATTTGCGTTACGTTATAACAGACAACAGCAGTTACGCGGCAGAATTACCGCCTTTTACTGTTTTGCAACAATTTCCAACAGCAGGTGCTTGGGTAAAGACAAAACGAAAAATCTATTTAACCTTAAATGCAGAAAATCCTCCACTTGTATCTATGCCCCATCTTATTGAGGGTTCTATTAGGGAAGCTCAACTCCTCCTAAAGAACAAAGGACTAAAGTTAGGTAGCATCAAATATGTCCCTGATATTACAAAATATGCTGTTTTGGAACAATGGTATGATAAACATCCTATACCTACTGGAAAATTTATTCATAAAGGATCGACCATTGACTTAGTCGTTGGTGCTGGGCTAGGTGAACAAATTATTGAAGTACCAGATGTACTAGCGATGCCTTTAGAAGAAGCACATGTCACACTATTAGAGCGAGGCATGCGTATAGGTGTGCTCCATCATCTTAAAAAGAACCACGCACCCATTGGTAGTGTGATACAACAAAACCCTATGCCAGGCACCAAGGTGCCGTTGGGCACTTCTATGAATCTGTGGATCGTTCAGCCTTAACAAATTGCTTAAAGACTGGTATCTGTTCATGACCTTAATAGAATAGCTGGGTTAAAAGGTTATGGCCCCACAGAATTACAAAAGAAAAAAAATATATAAGTCGCTTGTGCTTATTATGTTTTAGCGCTGGATAAACTTTATCAAACCTATGCTACTGTATAACACCTCTTTGCTAATCATCTTAGTCTTTTTAGCAGTGCCCCTAGTGCTACGCCTTTACATTACGCAAAAAGCAACTACATTTCGCGAATATGCTGTGGGTAATAAGCGGTTGCACACCAGTAGATTGGTCACTACCTTTTTAGCTACGCTTTTCGGAGGAGGCGTGCTGATGCGTGAAATACCCAACGTCTATGATAAGGGTATCGTACATATTATCATAATAGGCTCATTCTTTCTTCATATTTATATAATCCATTTACTAGGACTACGTATGGGGCCGTTTATGCAGCACCTTTCTATTGCCGATACCATCGGTAACGTCTACGGTAAGTATCCAAGGATGATTACCGCTTTATTGGCTACAAGTTGTGCCATTGGTTTCGTGGCTATTCAAATCAATGTCATGTCCTCTGCTATTGGCATGTGCATGGATGCAATAGACGCTTCGATGGTAATCTTTTTAGCAACCTTAGTCCTTGTTAGTTATGCTATCTTTGGAGGTATGCGTACGGTTATCATGACAGATTTATTGCAATTTGTAACTTTCACGATTGTTATTCCACTCCTTATTAAGTTTGTATTCATTAAGGCAGATAAATCATTTCTAGAAGCTATAAGCTTGTTACAAATGCAAGAAAAATTTCAGTTCAAGAAGCTGTTCCAATTTGACAAAAAAGTATTGAATATGGTTTTAAACAATCTATATTATGCAATCGCATTCAATCCCGCAATCATACAGCACATCTACATGTCTACTAGCCCGATTCAAGTTAAAAAAGTTTTTTTGCGCGTAACGCTTTGGGGACTGATTATATCTGGAGGGATTTTTTTAATTGCATTATTTGTTTTTATAGGCGATTCAACCTTACTGAAAGAAGAAATTTGGCTACATATCCTGACTGATATGTCACCTGCTTATAGAATATGTGTAGTGATTAGTATATTGGTAATGACGATATCTACAGGTGATTTTGCGCTACATATTGCCGCAATTATGGTTAGTCATGATATGATGGAAAGTATGCGAGGCATACAAGCTACACCCTATATCCAACAACTTCGCTTGTCTAAATTAATTAAACTGGTTGGAGGTCTATTGGCCATGATCATAACATTTTACCATCCTAATCTATTTGCGTTAACTAAGTTTATTTTTGAATATTTTATAGGTTGCTTTGCGATTACAGTTGTACCACCTTTTATATTAGCCGTTTTTGGTTTTAGGGGTACTGCGTCTACAGCTTTGATGGGAATGGCTATAGGTATACTGGTCATCCTGACCTGGAACCATTGGGTTCAGCCTAAAATAGAAATAGATGGTAAATTTATTGCCATAATTTCCAATGGTTTAACGATGGTGGCTGCACATTATCTACTATTCCAACCGCCTGGTAAGGGATGGATTGAGCCAGATGATCAACAGAAAAGAATAAAACAACTGATACAGGCATTTAAAAAATTTAAAAAAAGTATAGATCTAGATAGTGTCGTCATAAAAAGTTAGCCCATAAATGGATACATCTAATTTGGACAGCTGCCAAGAAGGATGCTGTGTTCTTTGCATACCTAGTGGAGATTCCTCTCCATTGCTTAATTTTGAGAAACATATTCTCAATAAGATGTCGGAATTTATATAAATTCTTGTCAAAATAACGTTTTGTTTTTCTGTTTTTCTTGGAAGGGATAACAGGAACAATACCTTT
>NZ_JBOZWW010000059.1:0-20129 GCF_050864855.1 Candidatus Cardinium hertigii | reverse complement strand
TTTATGTGCTATTGCTCATAACCTACGACTGATTACAAGAAAATTATTCTTAATACCCTCACAGTCAAATAAATTAAAACCTATATAATTAAAATTCTTAATCCAAAACCAGTTATACCTATATCTTGGGTAAGAAAAATAGAGCGCCTGATAAACCATATATATTATAAAGAAATATCCATTCAATAAATTTATTCAAAAATAATATTTCAGGGCCGACTACTTATAATATAGGTAAATCATACCAATCCTTATATTTTTTTTGTAACTTTAGGGCTTGTAAGGCAAATCTGAATGGTCAGATCATTGCACTTATGGTCGTATATTAATTTCATTTTTTAACCACACAAAGCAGCACCATGCAAATAATGTAGTGCTGTTTTTAACTAACAAAAGTCAATACCTCGCCCTTATGCATGCAACGGAAGGAGTTTTCAACTGGGATCAATATGACAATCCTAATAAAAAATTAGGCAGTGCATATACAGATCAACAAAAAGAAGATATGGCTGCCCTATATGGAGCTACTTTAAGCGCTATTAGTCAATATGAAGTAGTAAAAGGATCGGTTATAAGCATTACCCATAAAGATGTTATTGTTGGGGTTGGATACAAATCCGACGGTTTAATAGCTGCTTCTGAGTTTAGAGATCTACCCGATTTAAAACCAGGTGATGAAGTTGAAGTATATATAGAAGAAACAGAAAATACCAAAGGTCAGCTGGTACTTTCTCGTAAAAAAGCCAAATTGGTAAGAGCCTGGGAAAAAATTCAATATGCATTAGAACATGGAGAAGTTCTAGAAGGGCTGGTTAAGCGCAGGACCAAAGGAGGGTTAATTGTAGAAGTGTGTGATATTGAAACTTTTTTGCCTGGTTCACAAATTGATATTAGGCCTGTATTAGACTTTGATGTTTTTGTAGGTAAAACCATTGATGTAATCGTTATTAAAATTAACCATACCAATGATAATGTAGTAGTTTCTCATAAAGCACTAACTGAAAAAAAACTGGAAGGACAAAAATTTGAAATTATTAGCAATCTTGAAAAAGGACAAATTTTAGAAGGCTATGTCAAAAACATAACCAAATTTGGTGCTTTTATTGACTTAGGAGGAGTAGATGGCTTGCTCCATAAGCTAGATATGGCTTGGAGCAGAGTCAATCATCCAGAAGAGTTGTTCACGCTTGGTCAAAAGGTACGTGTAGTAGTTATTGGATTTAATGAAGATAAAAAACGTATTTCTTTAGGTATGAAGCAACTTCAAGAGCATCCATGGGATGCCCTTCCAGAAACGTTAGAAGTGGGATCTACCATTAAAGGTACCATAACCAATATTGCCGATTATGGTCTTTTTATAGAATTGATGCCAGGTATTGAAGGGTTTGTCTATGTTTTAGATATATCATGGTCGCAATACTTGCGTGATATCAATGAACATTATAAAATAGGTGATACCATTGAAACCTGCATATTGTCATTGGATCGAAAAAATTATAAAATATCTTTAGGCATCAAACAACTGACTGGTGATCCGTGGGAACATGATGAATTTTTATCTACCTATGCAGTAGGTACTACCCATGAAGGAGTGGTCCGAAACCTAACCCATTTTGGGGCTTTTATAGAGCTAGAGCCGGGTATTGAAGGCCTTTTACATGTTTCTCGTCTTTCTGACACCAAGCGGGTGGCACATCCTTCTGACGTTTTGAAGTTGGGAGAAAAATTAGAAGTGATTGTATTGGGTATTAGTCGGGAGAATAGACGCCTTTCACTTGGCTTAAAACAAGAAAACCCATGGGATATGTGTGAAAAAATCTTTCAAGTAGGTTCCTTACATAAAGGGACTATTCTAAAAAAGATTCCAGGTCGTGGCGCTATTGTTGAGTTAGTCCATGGTATAGAAGGACAAGTAGCACAGCACCATTTTATTAAAGCAGATGGTCAAGAGCCAGAAGTTGGAGAGGAGTTGGATTTTCAAGTAATAAAATGTGCTAAAGCGGATAAAAAAATAATTTTATCACATCAGATTCTTTTTAATCCAGAGGTAGACGCCAAAGTTGAAGCTAAAACAAGGGGAGAAGCAAAAGGAAAAATAGAGAAAGCACCATCTACTAGAGGGTTTGAAGCTTTTGCCAACTTGAAAGAACAGTTAGAGCAACATACAAAAAAGGAAAGTAAAGAATAGTTGCTTTTGGGTCGCGTGGCCGAGTGGTTAAGGCAGGGGTCTGCAAAACCTCTTATCGGTGGTTCGAATCCACTCGCGACCTCTAAGTTTACTGTTTTAAGTAGATGGAATGGAGTTGGCATCGCTATCTGTATGTATGCTTGCCGGTAATTTTTTTGTTTTTTGCCTGGGTGGCGGAATTGGTAGACGCGTTGGTCTCAAAAACCAATGATAGCAATATCGTGCCGGTTCGATTCCGGCCCTAGGTACCATTAAATGCTATGTTTTTAAGTTAAAAGCGCAGTAAAAGAATGATTCCTCTCTTTTTAATCAATTAAAAGTATAATAAAAATTTTTTGTTTAAAAAAGAGTATAGTATTACAAAATTCATAAACATATCGGTTTTATCTTTTGCTATGTTAAGGTATTTCATCTAAGTCATAATAATTGGCTTATTTTATAGGTTTTACAAAATTAGGATATTTCTTTTTCTATAGTTGGCCATACAAGTTTATAAAATTGTAACTTTAAATCGAAAGTTATAAACTTTACTTAAACTGCGCCATCGGTCAAAACGCACTTATGCTGGCATTGGTTTATGTAAAAAAATTTTTGATTGTATAGAATGATAAAAAGGAATGAGATACTTCACCTAAATAATTGGAATTTGCATCAACTTGCAAGGGCAGTCTCTAAAAATGCAAGCGATATCAAAGAAGTTTCGTCAACGTTGCAGGAGGCCTGTTCATGGTTAACCGCTGCCGAAGGAGCGCAAGATTCAAAAATATGTCAGCATCTTTTGAGGGAATGTATTCGGGTAGCTATTATTGCGGTTACTGAACTTTCTTTAAATTTAGCTGCTGTTGTTGCTGTGATCTTAGCACCACTTTTTTTAAAAGGGCTGGTAAGGAAAAAAGCTATTCAAAACTATTTTGGTTTAGAAACAGCTGCTATATTAGTGGAGTTGCGTAGTGTATATTATGGTAAGTTTCGCTCTAGTACCATTCTCAATGGTATAACCCATTCTGATGTAAGGCTTCCACGTATTGTGGCAATTTTGTTACAAATTGCTGATATTATTCGGGTAAACGCTAGTGGCGTATTGTTAGGCAGTGTGCATGCACCCTTAATTTACTATGCTGGTACTAAGTTGTTACTTGACTTAAAGCGTTTGTATATTCCACTTTCCCATAGAATGGGGTTGTATAATGTCCAAGCCAAATTGGCTGATTTTTGGTTGAAGCATACTTATACGTTAAGTTATTATTCCATTACGGCTAAGTTAGGTATGACCAAGTTGCAAAGACAGCAAAAGTTAAATCTTATTTCTGAGGAGGTCTATTCCGCTGTTCACGCACATGGCATTGATTTTATATTAAAAAAACGTATTAAATCTGTCTATTCTATTTGGCATAAGATTCGGAGGTTAAAAGTAGACTTTGATCAAATACATGATCTTGCTGCTGTTAGAATTATTTTAACAGGTATGGATGGTAAAACACTTCAAGAAGAAAAAATAGCTTGCTGGAAGGTGCTTACTATTCTCAGTAGTCTTTATAAGCCAATCTGTAATATTATGCGGGATTGGATTAGCATACCAAGAGATAGTAGCTATGAATCGCTCCATCTTACCTTTGAAACTTGTAAATATGGTCGATTAGAGGTACAAATACGTACAGAGCGTATGGATCATATTGCAGAACATGGTGAGGCAGCGCATTGGAAATACAAATATTTAGATTAGACGTTACGGATCTATAGGCGAATAGCTTTATTTGTTTCTTCTTATCTATTTAGATCGGTGGTAAAAACCTTCTATTCAGCTTCATTTCTCTTGATCCATAAGCTATCTAAATAGATAAGGTTATATTAATTCTTTTTTTATACAAAATAAAGCGTTATTTGGTCATTCAATAGATATGGAACGATTATCCCTTGTTTATTTTTCTATACAAAATACAAGCTTATTGATTGGCTTTTGGCTCTTATCCATCAGTGGATCATATAGTTATGCGCGTTCAGAAACGCATCAGGTACCAGTAGCCAATCATCTATCTACTGTAAACAGACCACTTATATGGGCCATTCAAGAAAATAATCTACAAAAGGTTACTGCTTTACTGATTGATAAAAAAAACATTAATAATCAGGATTTTTTAGGATATAGCCCATTGCATTATGCGGCTAAATATGCCAAAGCAACAGTGGTTGCATGTTTGCTTGAAGCCAATCCTTTATTAAATCAAATAAGTGTTAGAAATGGCCATACACCTTTGTTGCTGGCCATTGAAAGGGGACATAAAAAAATTGTCTCTCTTTTGCTGGCAGCTGGTGCAGATCCAAATATTTTAAATCATAGAGGATGCCATCCATTACAATTGGCTATTCAACAAAACAGAAAGGACCTTGTACAATTATTATTGCAAGCAGGTGCTATTTGTAATGCTACGCCTAACCCTTTATTCTTGGCCATTAAAGGACGAAGACTGCCAATCATTCGGCTGTTGTTGGCACACAAACAAATTATTGAAACAGAGGATAAGAATGGATATACGGCGTTGCATTGGGCAGCTAAACAAAATAGCCCAACTATTTTTCAAACCGTATTAAAGTCTGGTCATTTTAACATCAATGCTAAAGCAGCTAATGGTGCCACACCATTGCATCTTATAGTTGCCAATAAAAAAAGTAAGTTATTAAAAACTTTGCGCCATGTGCCTTTTTTGGAAGTAAATATACAAGATCGTACCGGGAGTACACCCTTACATTATGCAGTTGTTATGAATCAACTAGACGTGGTGAGTGGTTTATTGCGTTATCCTTCGTTGGATGTAAATGTACCCAATCACCTGGGTCAAACCCCTTTACATTATGCTGTTCAATGTCGACATACCGCTATAATAAAAAAACTATTGGTACATGTTGGTAATGGTTTATCTATACAAAACAAAGCAGGCATTACCCCATTAGAACTTGCTATGCATCAAAATAATACTAAAATTTATAAATTAATGTTGGCCTATATAGAAGCCTTTTAAGTATGACTTAATACCCGTACAGGGGTAGTTTATTCAATACGCGCTACCTATAGAATGGGGCTATCTATTATATATTATCCCATGATCGAACAAGATTCAATTATTTTTTCACTCATAGCAAAAGAAAAAATTCGTCAAGAAACAGGGTTAGAATTGATCGCTTCTGAGAACTTTGTTTCTGCCCAAGTAGCAGCTGCTACCGGCAGTATTTTAACCAATAAATATGCAGAAGGTCTTCCAGGTAAACGCTATTATGGGGGATGTGATATTGTGGATGCAGTAGAATCTTTGGCCATTGAACGAGCTAAAGCATTGTTTAAGGTAGAGTGGGTAAATGTGCAGCCGCATTCTGGTTCACAGGCCAATGCAGCCTTGATGATGGCCGTTTTAAAACCTGGGGATAAAATATTGGGATTTGATCTAGCCCATGGCGGTCACTTAACGCATGGCGCGCCTGTAAATTTTTCTGGAAAGTTGTATCAATCCTTTTTTTATGGTGTCAACCAAGCAACAGGATGTATTGAATGGGAGGAAGTGGCACAAAAAGCAAGAGTGGTACAGCCCGCTATGATCATTTGTGGTGCTTCAGCTTATAGCCGTGATTGGGACTATATACGGCTACGGGCCATTGCAGACGAAATAGGCGCATTTTTATGGGCAGATATTGCCCATCCTGCTGGTCTGATTAGCCAGGGGTTACTCAATAATCCTTTTCCTTATTGTCATTTTGTGACGACTACCACACATAAAACATTACGAGGCCCTAGAGGAGGTATGATACTCATGGGAAAAGATTTTAAAAATCCTTTTGGTAAAACCAATGCCAAAGGCATGGTTCAAAATATGTCTGCTTTAATAGATGCCGCTGTTTTTCCTGGTACACAAGGTGGACCATTGGTGCATAGTATAGCCGCTAAGGCTATTGCTTGTTACGAAGCGATGAGCACCGACTATAAAGCTTATGCCATACAAGTACAGCGGAATGCCAAAGTTATGGCGCAGGAGTTGATGGATAGAGGCTATAAAATTGTATCTGACGGAACAGACAACCATCTATTATTGCTCGATCTATCTAGTAAAAATATTACCGGTAAAAAAGCGGAAGCAGCCTTACAAAAGGCAGCTATTACCACTAATAAAAATTTAATTCCTTTTGACCGTACGAAGCCACAAGTTACCTCAGGTATCCGCTTAGGTACTGCTGCTATAACGACTAGGGGGTTGGTAGAAGCTGATATGGTACGGGTAGTAGAATGGATTGATCGTGTTCTTAAGAATTTTGATCATGAATCTAACATAAAAAAAATAAAGGAAGAAATTAATACATATATGTGTCATTTCCCCTTAACAGTGGTAGATCATTAGTGGTTATACCTATCGGGTTGAACAGCCTGTCAGAAGTTTTCTACTTGATTGTATAGTTGTTTACCTCTATTTCCCTTTTTCTCTTAAAGAGCAGCTCTTTAATTTTGCCGACAAATAGAAAATCTTCTAGTTCCACTAGATTCGTATGTAAAATATCTTTAGAACAACCCTCCCACAATTTTTTACCTTGGTACAAGAACAAGATAAAATCGCCCAGAGATAAAATAGTATTCATATCGTGGGTTACTACTACTGTAGTCATGTTGTAAGCATAGGTTACCTCAGCAATTAGTTCATCTATTTTAAGTGCCGTTTGGGGATCTAGTCCTGAGTTAGGCTCATCACAAAATAGGTATTTAGGATGGTTCACAATTGCTCTAGCGATTCCTGCCCGTTTTTTCATACCACCACTTAGCTCATTAGGCATTTTGTGGGCTACATCTGGCAAGCCTACTTGTGAGAGACATTCATGGACACGATCTTTCTTTTCTGCTGTACCCATATTGGTTAGTACATCTAATGGGAAACGGACATTTTCTTCTATATTTTTAGAATCAAACAAAGCCCCCCCCTGGAAAAGCATACCCACTTTTTTTCTTATTTCGGTTTGTAGTAGCTTATCACCATAGATTAGATCACGTCCATCAAAAAGCGAAAAGCCCTCATCCGGTAAAATCAAACCAAGTAAGCATTTGACCAAAAGACTTTTCCCAGTTCCACTGGAACCGATTACCAAACTGATTTGCCCTGTTTTAAATAGACCACTGATCTTATTTAAGATGATTTTATTATTAAAAGATTTAGAAATATTTTCAAAGGAAATCATGGTATGTCGTTTAGATACGATGGCTGAGTAAACCATAGACTAAAAATAAATCTGCAATTAAAATCGCAATACCACTATTGGTAACGGCACTTGTACTAGATTTTCCTACATCTAATGATCCACCTTTTGTACTAAATCCTTTGTAACAAGCAATGGAAGAGATAAGAAAGCCATAAACCAAAGATTTATAAATGGCTACATGCACATCATATGCATCAAATGCATTTCTTAATCCATTGATATAGGCTTGAGGGGGGATGGAAGTAAGCCATTTACAAGAAAGGAACCCACCATATATAGAAAGAAACATAGCAATAATAACCAGGAATGGATACATTAAAACAGTAGCAATAATTTTGGGTAAAACCAAATAATTATTGGCATTTACACCCATAATCTCCAATGCATCTATCTGCTCACTAATCCGCATCGTGCCCAGCTCGCTGGCCATACTAGAACCTATTTTGCCCGTAAAAACAATACCAATTACCGTTGGCCCTAACTCAGAAATGGTCATATTGCGTACCGCAATACCTATAAAGTCTTTTGTAATAAATGGATTGGTTAATTGGGAAGCAAGCTGGATACAGGTCGCTCCACCCATAAAAATGGAAATAATACAAACGATAAAAAGAGAATCCACTCCTACTTGGATACATTCTTTGGCAACCCGAGACAAAAACATTCGATATGGAATAGGGTTGCCAAACATTGCACGTAAAAAAATTAGATATGCGCTAAATGCTTTTACCATAGCTTATAAGAAAAAACCTCTACAATCAACTAAATATTACCCCAGCCAAAATAACTAAAAAATATATAGCAATCAAGTGATCATCTTGATTTATCTACTCTACCTTATTGGTCTATGGTTGCCCGTTATAGCCATTCATTTAAAAGCAGTACAGTTTCACTAACTTAAACAGTTCGTTTTGTTTTATCGTGAAACCGAATAACTAATAAAAAATTTGTTAAAGCGTTAATACCAATAATTATAAAAATGCTAACGTTTATCTACTTAATTTAGGTCGATTGATGTGGACAAGGCTGTTTTGGGAAAGAGTTCGTTCGTAATATTACGGGAAATATCATTGTTTCTCACAGGTTTCATGCCAAATCTTCCAGCCATTCCTCCGTTAACTGAAGCCAAAAACTGATAATGGGAAGCATAGGCTAAGCTGGTATAGACCTTAGTACCCTTTTCTATATCCAACGATGGGTCATGCATACGAATCATATTTCCATCGACCAAGACACTCATAAAACCAGTTCTGTCTTTGCCACTTTTGCAACTAAATAAAACGGATGAAGTAGGCGTCTTTTCGCCTAGTACGGCTTTGCATGAAATATAACTTGATCCAATAGTAGCATAGTAATTATTATGTAATTGTGTAACGTTATGGATAAGTGTGTTTTCGTAATCAGCGTTTTCAGTAGCTTCTTTTAATAGATTTAATTTGCTAAAGTAGCGTTTATCTTTTGGATTTTTGACCTTTTCTATTTCTTTTTGCCGATCTTTTTTATTACCCTCTTTAAAGGCTTTGCATAGCCCTTGATAACGATGCTTATCTTTATTTTTTTTAGGGTTGTAAAAATGGATACTTTCTTCTATAAGTTTATCAACCTGAGGTCTAAACATAGGCGTTGTAAAAGTACCCAATTCATTGATGGGTATATACATAAATTGGTTATCACCTACTACACGACGCGTTCCTTCTACAATAGGTTTTTCTCCACCTAGTGTAGGCGAAAACAGGTTGTGATTTAAAGAGATCACTTCTATGTTTTTAACAAATTGTTGAATTTGTTCCCAGTTATCATTTGTAATGGTTTCGTCTTTCCATTGGGTAGGTGAGACCAGTGCGCCACTATGGTAATAGCGGCCTAACGTAATCGGCTTATTATATTGATCATAAGCTAAAATCCTTTTTTGATAACCATTTCTGCATCCCGGAATATTTCGAATTTGGGTCGGAATATAATGGTTGCCTCCTAAAAATTTGTCAAGATAGCCATCAATTAATTTTCGTTCAAATGGATCTAAACGGTTATACCAGTCTGCAGATTTTCTTTTTCTAAATGCCGATTTCTGTTTTTCTGTTAACTGCAACCACTTTTTATCCTCTAAACCAAATTTTTTATCATTTATCTTGAATACAGTTGTAACGTTGTAATGGGTATCATCTAGTCCAACGTAATTTTCTGCTAACCTTAATTTTGTATTGATAGAAGAAATTTCTTCATTTGGCAGTACGATTTCATGTAGTTGTGCTACAACTGTTTTATTTATATCTTTCAATTTTTCCATCCAAAAGTCTTCTCTTTCTTTTTCATCATACTTATACTGTTCCATAAATGTATGGGCCATTTTTTCAAACGGAGTACCATTTTTTTCATATAATTCGCATATTTTTTTTGCGGCACGATATATATTCATGATTTGCACCGCATAGTCTTCTGCAGCGTATAGACTATCGCTTTTGTCTATTACTTCTCGTATCAAGTTATCACCCGATAAATGCCATCTAATGCCTCTTTTTACATCCGCTATTTTGCGCAGTATTTCAATATTGGTTTCAAAATCAAAGGCTACATCGTTCTTTTTATGCTCAACTGACTTTGACAGCTGTTCTATTTGCTTATGTTTAGGGTTACAGTCAGCTATAGCTTTGATATGAGCAATTTTACTTATAGGTGGTGGTGTTAGGTCAGATGGGTTATTGCTTGTATAACAGCTGCGAAAGGCTGATAAAAATACCATTAGATGGCCCAGAATCATATAGTGTTTAGAATAGACCATTTTTATTTTTAACGATATATTGAGTGAATTAGATAGATAACTATATATCAATGGTATTGGTTTTAAATAAAAAAAACAAATATACTCCTTTGTTTCATAAAATATGTCTCCTATTTGTCTACACCATGCATTAGCCTTGGAGCCATCTTACTTTTTTCGTATAATGCTACATTAGCTGCCTTTTTCTTACTTTATTTGCCTCTTTACCACCTTTTCTTTTCCACTATGTCATTTAAAATTGTGTCACCTTATCAACCTGCGGGCGATCAGCCAAAGGCGATTTTAGAACTTGTATCACACATCAACCGTGGCGTATCCAGTCAAGTACTGATGGGCGTTACAGGATCTGGCAAAACTTTTACGATAGCCAATACCATTGAAGCCTTAAATAGACCTACACTGGTGATCAGCCATAATAAAACATTGGCTGCACAATTGTATAGCGAGTTGCGTGCTTTTTTTCCCCACAATGCGGTTGAGTATTTTGTATCCTACTATGATTACTATCAACCAGAGGTCTATTTACCAGCTAGTGATATCTATATAGAAAAAGAATTGGCTATTAATGATGAATTAGAACGATTGCGCCTTAGTGCAGTGGCTGCTTTATTAAGTGACCGAAGAGATGTAATTGTGGTCGCCTCTGTTTCTTGTATTTATGGACTTGGTGCGCCCGCATCTTTCAAAGAGAATAGCCATTTATTTAGGGTAGGCTGCCGATTGTCTCGCAATGATCTTTTGAAACATTTTGTAGATATGCTTTATAGTCGGGACGATAGTGTATTTAAACGGGGTCGTTTTCGCGTAATGGGCGATACCATTGATTTATTTGTAGCCTATGCCGATTATGGTTATCGTTTTATTTTTTGGGGAGATGAACTAGAGGCCATCCATGTCATAGATCCAGCTTCTGGTAGAAAGACAAAAGCGCTCCAAGAAGCATTTGTTTTTCCCGCCAATCTTTTTGTAATGGGCAAAGATGTACTAGATGGTGCCGTAAGCAAGATTCAACAAGATCTGCATATACAGGTCAACTATTTTAATGAAATCGGTAAATTTGAAGAAGCCAAACGGTTACAGGAAAGAACGGAACTAGACTTGGAAATGCTTCGAGAGTTAGGTTATTGTACCGGCATTGAAAATTATTCGCGTTATATAGATGGCCGGTCGGTTGGAGAACGACCTTTCTGTTTGTTAGACTATTTTCCTAAAGACTATCTGATGGTTATAGATGAAAGCCACGTTACCATTCCCCAATTCAGGGCTATGGCAGGAGGGGATCGGGCTAGAAAGATCAATTTGGTAGCACATGGTTTTAGGTTGCCCTCTGCTATGGATAATCGGCCATTGCATTTTAATGAATTTGAACAACTGATCCGACAAGTCATTTTTGTTAGTGCAACTCCTGCTGATTATGAACTAGAACGTAGCCGTGGCCTAGTGGTAGAGCAGATCATACGGCCAACAGGATTGCTAGATCCTGAAATAGAGGTTCGTCCCACGCTCCATCAAATGGACGATATTTTGGAAGCAATCCATCAAGTTGTAAAAAAAGGAGAACGGGTATTGATTACCACCCTCACCAAGCGTATGGCAGAAGAACTGACCGATTATTTAGTCCATGCCCATATCCGTTGTCGGTATATCCATTCTGAGATCAAAACATTAGACCGTGTCACCATATTAAATGGCTTACGAAATGGTACCTTTGATGTGTTGGTTGGGGTAAATTTACTGCGCGAAGGGTTAGACCTGCCCCAGGTCTCTTTAATGGTTATTTTAGATGCAGATAAAGAAGGATTTTTGCGCAATGCCCGCTCACTGATTCAAACCATAGGAAGGGTTGCACGCCATACAGAAGGGCGTGTATTAATGTATGCAGATAAGGTTACCCCATCTATGGAACAAGCAATAGGCGAAACAGAGCGTAGGCGTGCGTTACAAATGGATTATAATGCCCAACATCAAATTATTCCTAGTGCCGTATACCAAAAACAAGCTACCATAGATTTAGAGGATCAAATGTTACCCCCGCTTATAGAAGCAACAGATGATGATGGCGCTTTCCCTATGGTTGTTGCTGATGGTACAGCCCTTTATGAGAAAAAAGAAACGATAGAAGCCCGTATTCAACTATTAGAACATAAAATGTACCAAGCGGCAGAAGCGTTGCAATTTTTAGAAGCAGACCGACTAAAAGAAATGATAGAAAATCTAAAAAAACAGCAGAATAGCTAGTAGAAATATTTTGTTCTTTTAATTTTTTTTGGTACCATTCAATAGGGGCTTGTAGCAACAGGCGTTGCAGGTATAAAAGAGACTACATCACGTGATGCGTTATGGAGTGCCTCTCATTGCCTCTACTTTTCTATATAAAACTTACTTCATTATAGAATAGTAGATCAACGGTTTCCAGCATTGCTGCACCCGTTATCAGCAGACTGTCTATGTTGTTGCCATACCACTGAATGTAATAAAAAAGTTCAATATAGACTTTTCTATATCCATTTTTTGACCTTATTTTTTCACCCTATTTTAATGGTCTAAAGGGGCCATTGGTAAGTGGTGATGTAGCCAGCCTAGCATAGGATTGGCATAGCCTTATGGGCTAGTTTTTGAAGCGTTGAAAAAAATAATATACAAATAAACAAAAAATAACTATGGCGTACAAATTTAATACACTTAAATCTATTAAGAAAGGGCTAATAGGTCCAAATATACTTTTCCCAGCTGCTTATCTTTTATTTAGTGCAGAGGTCTGTACAGGGGGCGCTAAAAACAAACCAAGTAACCAAATGGGGCAGGTATTGCATGCCTCATTGTCAGCTAAACCAGTTGTTCTACAAGATAAGGTAGTAGAAAATTTAGAGCAATCTAAAGATAAGACAGAGGGAGTATCCACCGATTCAGTTGATCAATCTAATACGATAGAAGAAGATGTAGAGGGATCAGAAGGTAAGGCAGAGGAGTCAGAAGAAGCCAATCCAGTCAACCAATCCAATAGGGAAGAAGGGCTAAAGGCATTAGAGGGTAAGACAGAGACGTTGGCAGCAACCAAGCCAGATGATAAACCAAAAGTTGATATAAAACCTGTACTATCAGAAGCAGGAGGACCAGCAGGAGTAGGCGTAGGAATACTAGTAGCACCAACAGTATCAGCACCAGTAGGAGCAGGAACACCACCACCACCACCAGTACCACTACTAGGAGCATTACTAGCAGGATCAGGAGCACCATCAGCAGCAGGAGTAGGAACACCACCACCACCACTAATGCCATCACCATCATCACCAATGCCTGTACCATCAGCAAAAATAGTAAAAGCAGTAAAAGCAGAAACAGTAAAAGCAAAAACCCCAAGACTACAGGTTACGAGCGAAGACATTCGGAGTGTTCGTAAGAATTTAAGAAGAAGCAATGTTGAACAAAATGCTGCTGACGTTTCTATGGAACATCTAAAGGATAATCAACCGATACAAAATGAACAGAGCAGTAATGCGTCTATTCAGCCGTGTAACCAGCAGAATCAATCCTTACCTGGTAATAAAGCCCATACTATAATCATTATTGAAGAATAAGCATTCAATTAGGAAGTGGATATTTCTTTATTCACCTTCCACTAGGCTTTGGTAACCGATTGGTCGCTAGATCCATTTATAGGTATGTCCTATTGGTGCAGTGAGCGTTACCTTTGTCTTTTTGCAAAGCAACGTTCCCATCTAACTAAATAAATAGGTAATGGATGCAATCTACTAGACTAAATAGCACGCGCATTGGAAAAAGTTGTGGTAAGACAGTGGGATGTTTAAAGCTGGTTAGAAAATCAGCTTGGCTGGGTTTGTAGAGTGGATTCTGATTTTCAGCTTTAAATATACACTGGCCGCAACTTTTTCATCAGCGCTTGATTTTTTGGCTACTTTTTTATCAAGAAAAAAGTAGCATGTAAATCGTCTAAATGGGGCATAAATAGATGCTATGGAGGCATCTAAAACAGTTAAAGTTATTTATTAATATATAAAAAACAAAAAAACAACTATGGCCCTTAAATTTAATACACTTAAATCTATTAAGCAAGCGCTAATAGGTCCCAATATACTTTCTCCAGCCGCTTATCTTTTATTTGGTGCAGAAGTATGTAGTAGAGGGATTCCTCAAAATCAACCAAGCAGCCAAATAAATCATATAGCTCGTTCATCTGATCAACCCACTGGGCCATTTTCTCAAAATAAAGAGAAAGACATCTCAGATAGATCTGTACCACCTTCTACAAAGCCGAAAAAAAAAGTACGTTTTAATAACGATGTAACCATAAGGTATTTTAGCAATGCGTTGTAAATTGGTTACATAAAAACTACGTTTTGGTAACTAGTTTGCCGTTCAATACCTTATATAAGCAAGCCATATTGGTTCAGTAGAAGTTGCTTTTGTCTTTCTTTCAAGGTAACGTTACCAGATAGTTGAACAAATAGGTAATAGATATAATCTACTAGACTAAATAGCACGTCTATTGGAAAAGGTTGCGGTAAGGCAGTAGCTGGTTAAAGCTGATTGGATAATTAGATTGGCTAGCTCTGTAGGGTGAATTCTGATTTTCAGATTTAAATACCCATTGGTCGCAAGTTTTTTGATTAGGCTTGATTTTGTGGCTACTTTTTTATCAAGCAAAAAGTAGCGTACAAATGGTCTAAATAGAGGATACATAGACGGTATGGAGGCATCTAAAACAGTTAAAGTTATTTATTAATATATAAAAAACAAAAAAACAACTATGGCGGTTAAATTTAATACAGTTAAATCTATTAAGCAAGCGCTAATAGGTCCCAATATACTTTTTTCAGCCGCTTATCTTTTATTCAGTGCAGAAGTATGTACTGGGGGGATGTCTAAAAACCAACCAAGCAGCCAAATAAATCATATACCTCGTTCATCATTGGCAGGTAAACCAGTTGATCAAATGAATAATGTAGAAGGGCTAGAAGAGGCTTCCTTCAATACATATGGGTTAGGTCTATATCAATCGGTTATCCCGGATAAAATAGGGAAACATGAGGTATTAAATGATCTGGTTGCACCGAAAAAAAAAGTTGTATTGGTTTCGGATGGAGATAAAGTAGATGAATCGCTAGTCAGCAACCAGTCGCAAGTGGAGGATATATCACCTAAACAGTCTGTGGAAACTAAGGTTATAGATGGATCCAATAGGCCAAATGAAAATATGGATGGATCTGACTATACTGATGGACCAGCTAATGATACCAATATTATTGGCCAAGAGCTGCTTCGACAACAAAATATACTACGTGTTTTACATACGGATTGTAATCAAGGTTGTTTTGGTGGTAAAGATATAGGTTACTGTTACCATCGATTTGATATAAATAAGATTCTAAAGGATGCTCCTACTGAAAACATCATTGAGATAAGGCATTTTGTTATAGTAAGCTGTCTAAAAGCATCTGAAGGCGCCTACTTTTTTGATAAAAAAGCAGAAGTAGTAGAGTGGTTTTTCAAGCAACCCCTTCAATATATTGCTCATCAATATGACCGGTCCATATTGGATCTTGTAATAAAACAGGTTAAAGAAAACGAGCATGCCTATAGCAAGCGCATAACCGATTTAGTTGAAGCATTAATCGAAAAAATTGGTTAGGCTATTACGTATACTTTAGTAGTTCATGAACTATACCTCTAAACTAGGAGGCATATTAGCAGCTATTTATAATAAACAAAAAACAGTTATGTCATGTACATTTAATACACTTAAGTCTATTAAGAAAGGGCTAATAAGTTCCAATATACTTTTTTCAGCTGTTTATCTTTTATTTAGTGCAGAGGTCTGTACTAGAAATAATAAAAACAGATCAGTCAGCTATAAAACCAATGCCTCGCCGTTGGGATGGCCATCCGAGCCAGTTCCGTCTCCGGATGCAATAAAAGGGATGGAGCCATCTGCAGGTAATGGAGATGGGTCAGTTGAATCGTTGTCTGTAAATAGATCGGTTGTATCATTACCATCCGAAGCATTGGCAGTAGAAAAAGCATCCGAATTAGAGTCATCAGCAACGGAAGTAGAAAAAACGGAAGCAGCATTGGCAGTATCAAAAGCATCGGAAGCAGTGTCAGCAGCAAAAAAGGAAGCAGAGGTGATAGCAAAAGCATCAGTAGAAGCGGAAGTAGCAAAAAAGGAAGCAGAGGTGATAGCAAAAGCATCAGTAGAAGCGGAAGTAGCAGTAAAAGCATTGGCAGCAGCAAAACCAGTAGTAAAACTAGTAGCATCTGCAGCAGTAAAAAAGGAAGCAGTAGCAGCAGCCAATTCAGTTTCGCGCCTGGATGGAATAGAAAGTTTAGAGCCATCTAAAGGTAATATAGATGAATCAGTTGCATTATCATCAAAAAAAGAAAAGAAAAAACGGAAAAAAGCAAAAAGAGCAGAAGAAATATCAGCCCCTCAGGGGTCTGTTACTATTACAAATAATTATGAAAAAAAGGAGACTGACAAGAAAACGGGGACTGTGGTGAAGAATATGAAGAAGGTGAAGAAGTTATGGAATCGTTTAGGTAATTCAAAAGCAAAACCCAAAAATAGTCCTTATTCATCTATGCCAGTTGACTGTCAATTAGAAAGTAATATTAATAGGAATCAAGTCAATGAATCGTCATATGGTCATCAAGACAATAGAAAAAAAAAAGATTTATGCGTTGGGCCACTGGTTTCAGAGGTTGAAATAACGCAAAAAGTCGAAAAAAACGTTGTATTGAATCATTCAGTAAATATGGGTCCATCAGTAGATAATAGTTTAGTAGATCAAGTGAAGCTAAACAATGCAACAAAAGATGCTGAGGCAAACAAAAAGTTGCAGCAAGACCTAGATGAACAGTTGAGCTGTCTAATATCATTATCAAATGGTATAGTATCAACAGATAATAGGTCAGTGGATGAAGCAAACAAAAATGATGCACCACAAGGTGGTCAGGAAGACAAGGTTATTCAGGAAATGAAAGATATGATAAATGATTGCGAAAGCTATCTCTAAACAGGAAATTAAAACTTTATAAAAATTCCAATGAGCCTTACTAGGCTCTAGGAGCTAATTAGATAAGAAAATCGTAGGACGCGCATTGGAAAAAGTTGTGATAAGACAGTGGATGGTTAAAGCTGATTAGAAAATCAGCTTGGTTGGGTTTGTAGGGTGGATTCTGATTTTCAGCTTTAAACATACACTGGCCGCAATTTTTTTCATCAGCGCTTGATTTTTTGGCTACTTTTTTATCAAGAAAAAAGTAGCATAACAATGGCTAAGAAATAATGTTTAACTATTAAAATCAATTAAAGAAGAAACAAACACATATGGCAACCAAGTCTAATATATATAGATCTATTAAGCAAGGACTAGTACATCCCAATATACTATTTACAGCTGCTTATCTTCTATTTAGTGCAGAAGTGTGTACTGGGGCTCTTAAAAATAAACCAAATGGATACAGTGCCCATGTGCCTCTGTTGTCATTGGCAGCCAAGCCAGTTGATCAATTAGATACCATGGAAAGACTAGCGCAATTTGAAGTTAATCCATATTGGTTGGATCTATGTCATGCAAATAGATCGCCCTTATCTATAAATGTATCGACTCCATCGTCAAAACTAATATCAGAAAAAGTAGCGGCTGGAGAAATAGCACCAAAAAAAGTAGCAGTGGTACCATCAGTAGAAGAAGAAAGAATAGCAGGATCAGCAGGAGTAGTAAAACAACCAACAGAAGTAGCAGCAGAAGGCTTAGCAGCCTCAATATCATCTCCTGAAACTCATAAAGATTTTGATAATGTGAATCCTAGTGATAAAACGATTAAGATTACATTTAACCCTATACAACCTAAAAAGTTTGGTATCAAGTCTCTAGCGCCGGTGGTTACTAAGTGTTTTGCAGCAAACGCTACCCTATCCAATAGTTTACCAGCTCTGGATGTACCAACAGATAATAGGTCAGTGGATAAAGCAAACAAAAATGATGCACCACAAGATGTTCAGGAACACAAGATTATTCAGTAGATGGAAGATATGATAAATGATTGCGAAAGCTATCTCCAAACACGAAATTAAAACTTTATAAAAACGCCAATGGCAGGTTTTAGCAGTTAATTGGATAATAAAATAAATGGTATGCGCATTGGAAAAAGTTGCGGCCAGTGGATGGTTAAAGCTGATTAGAAAATCAGCTTGGTTGGGTTTGTAGGGTGGATTCTGATTTTCAGCTTTAAACATCCACTGGCCGCAATTTTTTTCATCAGCGCTTGATTTTTTGGCTACTTTTTTATCAAGAAAAAAGTAGCATAACAATGGCTAAAGAATAATGTTGAACCATTAAAAGCAATTAAAAAAGAAAAAACACATATGGCAACCAAGTATAATACATGTAAATTTATTAAGCAAGGACTAGTACATCCCAATATACTATTTACAGCTGCTTATCTTGTATTTAGTGCAGAGGTCTGTACCTCTTCTTCTAAACATAGGTCAAGGAATGGAATAGGCAATGGCTATGTAGCCACACCGAAAGTCAAGCAAATTAATAAGATAGAGGAGATCATCGACTCTGAAGGTGAGAAGCTACGTGATGATGAGAACCGCTTGGATTCGGTTGTATCAATAGATCCATCAGAAGACGATGCGCTATTGGATACAGATACACCTGATACAGATATCCCTACTTTCCCTATAGAACCATTAGAACAGTCTGTTGTGCAAGATAAAGTAAAAGCATCTCCAGAACCATCAGGACAATCCGTTGTGCAAAACGAAACAAAAACATCTTTAGTGGGTACAATATCTAGTCTAAAGCGGCAGAATGATTCAAATTGTGTGATGGATTTAAGTAGGGGAAATACAGATGGTATAGACTCTTCCTTGCCGACATCTTCACAGGGTCCTAGTTGCTTGATGTCTTTTAACAATCAAGGGGATTATTTTACACAACCACCTATTTTGCCTATCAAATCTATGAAGGATAATACACATGGTATGCCAGATTCAAATTGGGAAAAGGAAAAGGATAAGCATACGGATGGTGCACCACTACCTCCGCCAGTAGAAGATCATACTCTAACATCTTCAAACTGGGAAGAGGATGGGAATAGGCATAATGAAATTAATGGTAATAGTATAAATGAACCGAAACCAAATGATCCAGTAAGCTTGAGAGATCGGATAGGGAATAACGTTATATTCAATCAAAGAAAAGGCGTATTCGGACGATCGAATGATGGATCGGATCATGAATCAGGTAGTGAATCCGGTGATGAATTCGAATTTAGTGACTTGGAAGATAGTGAATTGGATAAGAATCAGTTAGAAAATGAATCTAACATAAAAAAAATAAAGGCACTTAATCAAGAACAACAGAGGAATTTAGATCGTATTGCAGGCAAACTTTACACAATGCAGCTGGATCCGGATCATAAAAATCATGTTTGCTATGATGGGACAGATAACCCTATTGAATGGACTTCGTGAGTCTTTCCATCCCCCAAATGGGGTTACCACCCTACTGCTTCCAACCAGTGGCCGTGTGCAAAGCTTCCAATATTGCTTTGCCACCTGCCAGTAGGTTGAGTGCTTTGGCCGTTTCTAGATCAGCCCATAGGTAATCGGTATGTTCGTGATTCAGCACAATGGTATAGTCAGATGGCTCCGTCCTAGGCAATACCACTTTAAATAGTCGGCCCTGAAATATTATTTTTGAATAAATTTATTGAATGGATATTTCTTTATAATATATATGGTTTATCAGGCGCTCTATTTTTCTTACCCAAGATATAGGTATAACTGGTTTTGGATTAAGAATTTTAATTATATAGGTTTTAATTTATTTGACTGTGAGGGTATTAAGAATAATTTTCTTGTAATCAGTCGTAGGTTATGAGCAATAGCACATAAAA